>JAHEHC010000161.1 GCA_024644805.1 Flavobacterium sp.
GAATTCCTTTGTGCAGGAGCGGATCACCGGTATGAAGATCGTTCAGATCTTTACCAGAGAAGATACCGAATACAGGCATTTCAAAGAGATCAATGAAAAGCATAAGAAAGCCTGGATCAAAACAGTCTGGTACAATTCCATTTTCTTTCCTATTGCTGAAATGTCCTCTTCCGTAGCTATCGGACTCATAGTCTGGTATGGTGGGTTGAATGCAGCAGCCGGAGGAGAGATCTCATTGGGGATCATTACCGCATTTATAACCCTATCTCAAATGTTATTCAGGCCTTTGCGTCAAATAGCCGATAAGTTTAATACCCTGCAAATGGGAATGGTTGCCGCAAAAAGGGTGTTCGCTATTCTGGATACGAAATCACATATTGAAGATCTGGGGACCAAAGAACTTACGGAGACCAATGGCTCGATAGAATTCCATGATGTGAGGTTCAGCTACAATGAGGGGGAAGAGGTCATCAAGGGAATATCCTTTAATGTAACTCCTGGAGAAACGGTTGCTATCGTGGGTGCAACTGGTGCAGGAAAGTCGACCATCATCAACCTACTATCTAGATTTTACGAGATCGATGGTGGTGAGATTCGCATCGATGGTTCTTCGATCAAGGAGTATACCCTGCAAACACTACGAAGTCATATTGCGGTAGTATTACAGGATGTGTTCTTATTTGCCGATACCATAATGAATAACATTACATTGAACGATACTTCTATTACAGAAGAGGAGGTTATTGAGGCTGCTAAAGAGATCGGAGTCCATAAATTCATAGAATCCTTGCCAGATGGATATCATTATAATGTAAAAGAACGCGGTGTGATGCTGTCCTCGGGTCAACGTCAATTATTGGCTTTCTTAAGAGCCTATGTGAGTAAACCCAGTATCTTGATCCTGGATGAGGCTACTTCATCGGTGGATTCCTATTCAGAGGATATGATCCAGAATGCTACGGATAAGGTTACCAAAGGGAGGACTTCCATCGTGATCGCTCATCGACTGGCAACGGTAAAAAAGGCCGATAAGATATTGGTCATGGATGCAGGTAAGATCGTAGAGGTGGGTACTCATAAAGAGTTACTCAAAAAAGAGGATGGTTATTACAGGAACCTCTATGAGGTCCAGTTCCTTACCGAGGAGTTGATATAATTGACCCCTTTCTGACTGTCGATAAACTCCTGCACTCCTCCATAATACCATGTTACATAGGCCACATACAGGACGGTATAGATCAGGAATAGTACAAATAGTATCAGGAACAATAGCAGTGTCTTTAAGATGATCCTCTCCATAGATAGTTTGTACAATCTTTTTAAACAGTATGCTGCATATACGATCTGTATAGGCATTAATATTATTGAGGTCCAACCAATCGAAATTCCAATAATTGCAAATAAAACTGTTATTACCGTTCCTAAGATTGATAACTGAGCCAGAACGTACATAAATATCACCAAATGTTCCGAATAATTAAACTTCTTATTCTTTAAAAAGATGACCCTCGAGATCAATGCATAAAATGGAGCGGTAAACATCATTAGTAGCGATTGATATTCGGTTGTTGTTTTATAGGTGTTCATTGTGATCATATCATTTTTTTCATTGGTGAAAATCGAAAAATCGATGACATTCGGAAAAAACTTGTTGATGATATAGATCTGTAATCCCGAGATGGTTATTGCTATTGCAAAATAACTGATCACATTCACATATTTTTTCCGGGTACCATCTATATAGCTGCCAATTACATCCTCAGGCCTTTTGAACAGATCGATAAAGGTTTGAAGGAACTTATTGTCGTAGTTCAGGAATTGTTCACTAAAGCTCTCAATGAGATTTCTGAGGGTGATCCTATTTCGTATTACTTTGGCGCCGCATTGTTTACAATAGTCATCCGAAGCAGAAAGTGATTCCTGGCAATTTTTACATTCCATGATCAGCTTAGGTCTTTTTCAATAATGTTGGTAAGCTCTTCCAAGGTATCAAACAAAACAAATTCACCGTTCTTCAAATAGGATATTTGTCCGTTCTCTTCTGAGACCACCAAACAAACTGCATCGGTCTTATCGGTAATACCTACTGCAGCACGATGTCTTAGTCCAAAACGCAACGGGATCTTACGGTCGTCAGAAAGGGGAAGTATCACACGGGTAGCGGTGATGGTATTCTCTTCTATGATGATCGCACCATCGTGTAATGGTCCGTTCTTGAAGAAAATACTTTCTATAATGGGTTGATTGATCTCCAGTTTCATTTCATCCCCAGAACTCTTTACAAAATCAAGACTACTGCCCCTTTTCAAGACGATAAGTGCACCGGTCTTTGTAGCCCCCATCTTATTACAGGCATTAACGATAGCCTCAATATTGGTATGGAGGTCCTTATCGTTCGATAGCAATTTGAACTGTTTGAAGAATTTCTTTCGGGCACCAAAATTGGTAGAACCCAGCATCAACAAGAACCTTCTGATCTCTTGTTGAAATACCACGATCAGGGCAAACATACCAACTCCCAGAAAACCGCCCAAAATTTTACTGAACAACTCCATTTCTAGGAGTTCGGTCAGTTTCCAAATGATATAGATGATCACAATTCCGATGAAGATATTGATTGCTACCGTTCCTCGTACCAGCTTATAAATATAATACAGAAGAAAAGCAACCAATACTATATCAACGATGTCTATGATTCGGATGTCTAGAAATTCCAATGGACCTTGGCTTTTTGTAAATGTATATTAAATCAACGAGACTTCAAATTTTGTAATAAATTTACACATTCTACCGCTTCTTTCACATCATGTACCCTTAAAATATCGGCTCCCTTGAACAAGGAGATCGAATTTAGAATGGTTGTACCATTCAAGGCTTCTTCAGCAGAGGTCTTCAGAGTCTTATAGATAAATGATTTTCTGGAAACACCCACCAAAATGGGCTGCTCAAGGTGTTTCAAAAGTTCAAGCTCATTTAGTAATTCAAAATTCTGATCCAGGGTCTTCGAAAATCCAAATCCCGGATCGATTATGATATCGTTGATCCCCACATCATTTGCCATTGATATCTTTTCAGAGAAATAAAAAATAATCTCATTGGTTAGATGATCATACCGGGTATTCTCCATCATGTTCTCAGGTGAGCCTCTCATATGCATCATAACATAGGGAACGTTCAATTTAGCTATGGTCCCGAGCATTTGCTTATCCAGACTTCCCCCAGAAATATCATTCACCAAAGATGCTCCTGCTAGAACACACTCCATTGCGATCGTGCTTCTGAAGGTATCCACAGACAATAATGCATCGGAAAATTCCCTGAGGATGAGTTGAATTGCAGGTAGGACCCGCTTCAACTCTGTTTCTTCAGAGACAAAATCGGCCCCAGGTCTCGAACTGTAACCTCCAATGTCCAAAAACGTGGCCCCTTCCTCGAGCATCCCTTCCGTTTTAGACAGCAGATCATGATCAGATCTAAGGTTCCCGCCATCGTAAAATGAATCTGGAGTCAGATTTATTATAC
>JAHEHC010000007.1:0-20510 GCA_024644805.1 Flavobacterium sp.
TGGACGTAAGAACTATGAATATGGCTTGATAGAACACATCCTGATCTATCCAAGTAAGTTCTATAGCAAGATCAATGATGCCTATCATAAAGGTGAATTCAACCCTAAGATCAGAGCCCTGGTAATGTCCTGGGAAGATTTTGAAAAGGGACTTCGAATTGCCGATGATAATAGGAATCTAGGTATTCATGAGTTTATGCATGCTATGCAATTGGAAGCCAAGCAAAGTAAAGACCTTGATTCCTCCAGATTGACGAAGTATTTTAAAAAGATATTGCACCAATTGTCTGTTCCCGAGGTCAAAGAGAAACTGAATAATACCATTTATTTCAGGAAATATGGATTTTCAAATCAGTATGAATTCTTAGCGGTCATTGCCGAATATTTCTTCGAATCTCCACAGGAATTCAAATCAAATTTTCCATTGATCTACGGACATACCCAAAAACTATTGAATTTTAAATATTCAGGATATTAAAAAGAGGATGTTCAAAAATTTCGAGCCATCCTCTTTTAAAAATACTAAACCAAACTTATATTCTTCTATAGTCTATTTTCCATAGGGTTTTCCAGTCTTGCCCATTGTTTCTGGACCCCATCCACTCCCAATCAAAGGAAGTTTCGGTTATATTTCGAAACACCATTTTGAACACAATGATCTTTCCATCCTTATTTAGTGGTAAGGTCTTGAACACCGGATCTCCGTTTTCAATACTGCCTGTGAAATGAAAGTAGATCCCATTGGTGTCTACATAGGCTTGATTCCATTCGTTAGTAGCTGTATTATAGACCGAAAAGCTTCTTCCAACATATTCATTCGAAGCATCCTGAAAATGTTCCTGGATCACTTTTCCATCTAAAATTCGATCGATCCTGTTCTCTGCCTTTTCAACTTTACCATTCTCGTTTGTCCATGTCGCCTCCCAGTTTCCCACCCAAAAATCGAATGTGTTCAAATCGGGTTCTTGAGCATGAACGGAAAAGGATAACCATAAGATTCCTATTAGAATTAATTGCTTTTTCATGATTATTTCTTTACGATGACCTTCTGGGTCTTTCTAAGCCCTGTATTGGAAACTGCTACGATAAAGTACATACCTTCACTAAAATTACTGGCGTTCCATACAAATGAACCATCAAGATCTTTCTTTTCGATCAATAGACCAATGGTATTATAGATCTCTATCGAGCTTACTTTGGTGATCAGATCGTGATTGATATAAAAATCGGTTCCATAGGTAGGAGTGATGAAAGAGTCGTCAATATCAAACTCAGTAGTAGAGAGAGTTCCTTCATGAATTCTTATAGCATTTGGAGTGTCAATGATTCCGGGTTCAACAAAATCAGCTATATAATTGAAATCACTGTCATAGCGCTTTACGGCTCCACTTCCACCAACACCAATCAGGATATCACCATTTGGAAAGAAGTCATATCCTTCACATTGACCAATACCCGTGATCACATCTTCGATGAAATTTCCATCAGAATCGAATCGTTTTACAATACCACTATTCCAATTTAGAACAATAAGATCTCCATTTCCACTTTTATCGAAGAATATATTGGTGGGACCTGAAAGCCCAGAATCGATAAATGGCCCTAGATCATTTCCATTGGTATCGAACTTCCGAACGTAAGATCCACTATAAGAAGAAACATATAAGTTTCCTGAGTCATCCCAATCCAAACCTATACCTGCTGGAATTCCAATATCCGTAAATTCATCAACAAAGGTTCCATCTTTTTCATACCGAAGGACCTTATTGTCTCCCGAATACCATTGAAGGACATAAACATATCCGTCTGGACCAATTTCCATACGCGTAGGACCATTGATACCCTCTGCAAAATTTTCAATGAATTCCCAGGTATCGGCATGGTATTTCTGAATAATTCCTGCCGGCGACAAACTGGAGACCAATACCGTATTGTTATCGTCTATAAAAAGGATGTCCTCTGGCCAAACGATCCCATCGTTCTGATCCAATAATATTACAGGATTTTCTCCAGTTTCAGTGAACTGCCATACAAACCAAGGAGGGTTGGTGAAATTTCCGGCATCACTGACATAGACCCCAACATCCTGTGAGAATAATAAAGTAGTTGTTAGCAGTATACTTAGATTAAGTAATACTTTGTGTGTTAATTTTTTCATGACTTTTAGTTTTTAATTAATTATAGAACCAAAACTCACTAATTCAATATATAAAGGGGTAATTATTTATAAAAAAACACTTATTTCTATTCCGAAGAGAGGCTTTTCTTACTGATATATTCCGAAGGTGTACAATTGAACTTCTTCTTGAAAGCTTTGTAAAAACTGGTCTTATTGTTAAATCCTACGTCGAAATAAATGGACTTGATATTATGATCGTCATTTGATAAAAGAAGTTCTTCAGCTTCTTTAAGGCGGTATTCATTTATAAAATTATTGAAGTTCTTGCCCGATTTCTTATTGATGATCTTAGATAAAAGATGGGTAGAGAACCCTATTTGATCTGCCAGATTGACCAACCTTAATTCGTTATCAATATAGGGCTTCTTACTCTCCATATACTTGGTGACATTTTCGTAGAACTCATTAAGCATCGACGATTCGAACGACTCATTCTTATTCTTTATGGGTAAGAAAAGATTGGCAAACAGTTCACCATCAAATACGCTGGGTTGTCTGAAGATGAAGTAACCAATTGTATATATTGAGACAGTCATCATAATGGATATCATATAATCCCATTCGTCACTGAAGAATGAAAAGTTTCTCAGCACATAATAGGAGATATAGGAAATAATGAATAGAGAATATAGGGAAATGAGTATTGTAGACCATGTATGCCTTACTTTATGATATTCTGAGTCCAATTGCTTGTTTCGTTGGATCAGTTTGAGACTTATTAGTGTATAGATGATCATATGTGGAGAAATAAACCATTCCTGATTGTAGACAAAGAACATAAATGGAATTTCCATCCCGGTTAGACCAAAATACTTCAGGATTAAAATGATGTTAGAGATTAACATTAGAAATGCCGGAATAAAATGCAAAGCATAGTTGAAATTCACTTCCCTCTTATAAAGGTTTAAGAAGTAGACGTATAACAAGGGCCCCGTAACATAGTAACACATTGTCGGCAACAAGTCGAAATAGGGGTATACCTTATCATAGTGAGTCCAATAAAGCACATATTGCGATAGGATCAATGAGAAGGCCAATATTAAAAATGCGATGGGATAGTTCTTTTTATTTCTACTTGTCAGAAGTATGACAAACAGAAAGAAACCCATTACAGAACCAAATAAAAATCCAGAGGTCCAGGTATCAAATGATGGATCCATAATCTATATTTTGAAACCAAAATACAATGAAAATGAGTTAATAGGGTAAAGAATTATAAATATTAACTAATTCTAATTCAACTAAATTAGGGTAAGTTCCTTAAGTCCGGCTATGGTTTCTATTGGGTGCTCTGATCTAAAAACATAACTTCCGGCAACAAGAACATCGGCACCGGCGGTTACCAATTTACGTGAGTTTTTATCGTTCACACCACCATCGATCTCGATCAATGTTGATGCATTCTTTTGAATGATCATATTCTTAAGCTTCTCCACTTTTGAATAGGTGTTCTCGATAAAGCTTTGACCGCCAAATCCTGGATTGACACTCATTACACAAACAAGGTCTATATCATTTATCGTATCTTCAAGTAATGATACCGGTGTATGTGGATTCAAAGCAACTCCGGCTTTCATCCCTTCATTTTTGATAGCCTGCATCGTTCTGTGTAAATGGGTACAGGCCTCATAATGAACCGTTAGATAATTGATGCCCAATGAAGCAAATTTTTGAATATATCGGTCGGGATCGACAATCATTAAGTGGGCATCCAAGGTCTTTGTGGCGTGCTTAGCAATACTTTTTATCACAGGCATACCAAATGAAATATTGGGAACGAAAACACCATCCATTATATCCAAATGAAACCAGTCGGCATCACTTGAATTGACCATTTCTACATCTCTTTGAAGGTTTCCGAAATCTGCTGCCAGGATGGATGGGGCAATTAATGTCTGGTTCATCTTGTAATTTTTTGTAAAAGTAATCATTTGTTCAATTAGAACTAAAAAAAACCTCCGGTAATCAGCCGGAGGTCATTCATCAATCAAAAAACGAACAGTTATTTTATAAACTGTTAGTTGCCGTTAGGGTATCCCAAAGATTTAGGATTATCCCAAATAGGTTTTCAAGATCTTACTTCTTGATGTGTGTTTTAATCTTCTAATCGCTTTCTCTTTGATCTGTCTAACGCGCTCGCGGGTCAGATCGAAGGTCTCACCAATCTCTTCCAGGGTCATTGGATGTTGATTTCCCAACCCAAAATACAACCGAACCACATCGGCTTCTCGTGGGGTCAAGGTTTCCAAGGCTCTTTCTATCTCGGTACGAAGTGATTCGTGCAGTAGGGTTCTATCCGGATTCGGAGATTCTCCACTGCGCAATACATCATACAAATTTGAATCTTCTCCTTCAACCAAAGGGGCATCCATAGATACATGGCGTCCTGAGTTCTTCATGGATTCCTTAACATCATTGATCGTCATATCCAACTCTTTTGCGATCTCTTCCGCAGAAGGGGGACGTTCATGAGCCTGCTCCAAATAAGCAAACATCTTATTGATCTTATTGATACTACCAATTTTGTTCAATGGTAGCCTTACGATACGTGATTGTTCCGCTAAAGCTTGAAGGATGGATTGACGGATCCACCAAACGGCATAGGATATGAATTTGAACCCTCGGGTCTCATCAAATCGCTGAGCCGCCTTGATCAATCCTAAATTTCCTTCATTGATCAAATCCGGTAATGTTAATCCTTGATTCTGGTATTGTTTTGCAACTGATACCACAAAACGCAAATTGGCTTTGGTCAATTTCTCCAGAGCTCTTTGATCTCCGGCTTTGATCTTTTGTGCCAATTCTACTTCTTCGTCTGCAGTGATCAGATCAACTTTACCAATTTCTTGAAGATATTTATCCAGGGAAGCAGTTTCTCTGTTGGTAACCTGCTTCGTAATTTTAAGTTGTCTCATCTAAGGTTTTCTATGTTTTTAGTGCCTACTGTATTATACGAAATTTTTGTACAAAATGTTACAAAACTTTAACAATTAATAAGTATTTATTTGTAAACACCAGAATAACAGTTGGTTTCCCGGATGATAAAATCCAGAATTTGAGTTATGATAATAAAAAAGGTGCCGTACGGCACCTTTTTAACATGTAATATCGAATGATATTATTTTCTATCTCGATTTCTATTATCCCGACCCCGGTTATCCCGACCTCGGTTATCTCTTCCTTTATCATCTCTGCGAGGAGGTCTTTCTTTGAAGCCTTCAGGCTTAGGGAGTAGTGCTTTCAACGACACTTTTTCCTTTCGGGTTCTTGGATCCAAACCAAAATATTTAACGTCGATCGTATCTCCTAAGTTTACAACATCGGTCACATTTTCGGTACGTTTCCATGCCATTTCAGAAATATGCAACAATACTTCATTGCCTGGAGCATCAACATATTCTACAACTGCACCAAAATCAAGTAGTTTTATCACCTTGACCTCGTATACGCTTCCAACCTCTGGTTTGAACAACAGGGATTCTATTTTTGCCAATACAGCATCAATTCCATCCTGGTTGGTCCCTAAGATCTCGACGATACCCTCTTCTGTAACCGGATCCTCATTGATCACGATCGTGGTATCAGTGGCTTTTTGTAGTTCCTGGATCACTTTTCCGCCAGGACCAATAAGTGCTCCGATATAATCACCAGGGATAGTAGTTGTTACGATCTTCGGTGCATGAGCTTTAACAGACTCATTGGGTTGTGCTATGGCATCGGTCAATTTCTCTAAGATATGAAGTCTGCCATCCCGTGCCTGCTTAAGTGCTTTGACCAAGATCTCATAACTTAATCCTTTGATCTTGATATCCATCTGGCAAGCTGTAATTCCATCAGCGGTACCAGTCACTTTAAAATCCATATCGCCTAAATGATCCTCATCACCGAGAATGTCACTTAGAACGGCATAATCCTTTCCATCTGAGATCAATCCCATAGCGATTCCACTTACGGGTTTCTTCATCTGTACTCCGGCATCCATCAATGCCATGGTTCCACTACATACAGTAGCCATGGACGAGGAACCATTCGATTCCAATACCTCACTCACCACTCGAACGGTATAAGGACAATCGTCAGGTATCATACCTTTTAAGGCCCTTTGAGCCAGATTTCCATGTCCGATCTCTCTTCTTGAAGTTCCTCTTAGTGGTCTTGCTTCACCGGTGCAAAATGGGGGGAAGTTATAATGCAAATAAAAGGTCTCTTCACCCTGTAAAGTAGGCAGATCAATGATGTTTGCCTCTCTGGAAGTACCTAATGTTACTGTAGCTAATGCTTGGGTCTCTCCTCTCGTAAATATTGATGATCCATGAGTAGAGGGAAGATAATCGACCTCACACCATATAGGGCGGATATCGGTGGTCTTTCTACCATCCAATCGAATTCCTTCTTTCAATAACAAGCTTCTAACAGCTTCTTTATGAGCTTTGCTATAATATTTTGAGATCAGATCTCCATTTTCTTCTTGTTCTTCTTCTGAAAACAATGCGATAACCTCGTCTTTGATTTCTGAAAAGGCCTCACTTCGTTCGGTCTTTCCCATTCCTTTCTTGGCGACATCATAGCACTTTTGATAAGCAGCATCAAAGATCTTCTTTTCAATATCTTCGTCTATAACCTCTCCTTCATACTCACGAGTTTCCTTTTTACCAAATGCTTCAGCTAATCTTACTTGAGCCTCACACTGCACTTTAATGGCTTCATGTGCAAATTTAATAGCATCAGCCATTTCCTCTTCGCTGCATTCATCCATCTCTCCTTCTACCATGGCTACGCTGTCTACGGAAGCTCCCACCATCATATCCATATCGGCAATATCCAATTGTTCCCTGCTTGGGTTAATAACAAATTCGCCGTTCACACGAGCAACTCTCACTTCAGAAATAGGATATTCAAATGGAATATCACTTAACTGAATTGCAGTTGAAGCAGCCAATCCGGCTAATGCATCTGGCATTACCTCGTCATCATGAGACATTAATTGGATCATGATCTGAGTTTCATAATGATAGTTCTTTGGAAATAAAGGACGTAATACACGATCAACTAATCGCATGGTCAGTATTTCATCGTTACTCGGACGAGCCTCTCTTTTGAAGAATCCTCCTGGATATCTACCTGCAGCAGCGAACTTTTCACGGTAATCTACTGTTAATGGTAGAAAGTCTACCGGACTTTGTTTTCTTGCAGATACAATGGTACAAAGCAACATGGCTTTTCCCATTTGTACGACCACCGAACCATCGGCTTGTTTAGCAAGTTTTCCGGTTTCAATAGAGATCTCTCTACCGTCACCAAGGTCTATGACCTCTTTAAATGTTTTTGGTATCATAATAAATTTTTGTGTCTACCATTGTGGCAGACCATTATCAATGGTCATTATCCACATTATGTGGATATGGTTGTGTTGTTGTAGTTGTTGACCAATGAAAAACCTAAGTGTAGCTTTTCTATGTTATTTCAGAATAAACTGAAAAAAAGACGGGGCCATACAGCCCCATCAAAAATATTATTTACGTAAATTCAATTCTTTTACGATTGCACGATATCTCAAAATATCCTTTTTCATCAGATAATCCAATAGAGATCTTCGTTTACCCACCAATTTAACCAGAGAACGTTCTGTATTGTAATCTTTCTGATTGTTTTTAAGGTGTTTTGTCAGATGCTGGATTCTGTGCGTGAACAAAGCGATCTGTCCTTCTGCTGAACCGGTATCCTTCTTGGATTTACCGTGTTTTGCAAAAATGTCTTCTTTTACTTTTGATGTTAAATACATGCCAATATTATTTTAAATGATTTTTATGTATCGATCCTATCTACCTCAACTTAGTGGTTTCTGAATCAGGGCGCAAATGTAACGCTTTTTTAATAAAAGTTACTATGTATTGAATTTTTATAAAGACTTTTCTCTAAGTGGTCTGTTCAATATCAAGTCTAAATAGAGATTGATCTTTCTTTTCAAATCCTTTCGGTGACTGATAAAATCCAGAAATCCATGATCCAATACAAATTCAGCGGTTTGAAATCCATCCGGTAATTCCTTTCCGGTGGTATCTCTTACCACACGAGGACCTGCAAATGCAACCAAAGCACCGGGTTCACTGACGTTGATATCGCCTAGCATGGCAAATGAGGCAGTGGTTCCACCTGTAGTTGGGTCGGTACACAATGAGATATAAGGAATTTTGGCTTCAGCAAGTTGCGCTAATTTTGAGCTGGTCTTAGCCAACTGCATTAGGGATAGTGCGGCTTCCATCATACGAGCACCTCCACTTTTTGAAATGATCAAAAATGGAATATTCCGCTTGAGTGAATAATCTGCAGCTCGCGCGATCTTTTCTCCAACAACACTTCCCATGGAACCTCCGATAAAACTAAAATCCATACAGGCGATCACCAGGTTTTCACCCATGGATTTACCCACGGCGGTACGAACCGCGTCATTCAAGCCGGTCTTTTCTTTGGCTTCCTTTAATCGATCGGTATATTTTTTCTTATCCTCAAAATTCAATGGATCCTTAGAGGTCAAACCCTTGTCCAATTCCCTGAACTTTCCATCAAAAAGTATTTCAAAGTATTCCTTACTTCCTATCCTAACATGATACCCATCATCCGGACTTACATAGTAGTTCTTTTCCAACTCCTCGGTATCGATAACTTTCCCGGTAGGGGATTTATACCAAAGACCTTTGGGGACATCCTTTTTTTGATCGGTGGGAGTTTGAATCCCTTTTTTTGTTCTTTTGAACCAACTCATATCCTGGGTCTTTACATTTTACTTTATTGAAAACTATATTAAATAGATGGGGGCAAAGATTCTATTTTGAATTTGATTCAACACGTTTTGGCATGCCAAAATACTAATTATTTACAAAGTATTTACATTATTTAGGTCGCTAAAGGCCTGTTCCAGTCTTTTTCTGAATGTGATCTCTCCTTCTCGCAACCATTTTCTTGGGTCATAGTATTTCTTGTTTGGAGCATCACTGCCTTCCGGGTTGCCTATCTGCGTTTTAAGATAATCTAAATTCTGGATCATATAATCTCGAATTCCTTCGTTGAACGCAAATTGAAGATCGGTGTCTATATTCATCTTTACAACACCATAACCTATGGCTTCCCTGATCTCTTCCAATGTAGAGCCACTTCCTCCATGAAAAACAAAGTCTATAGGATTGGTATCGGTATTGAATTTATTCTGAATGTGTTCTTGAGAGTTCTTTAGAATTATAGGTTGCAGTTTCACGTTTCCAGGTTTATAGACCCCATGAACATTTCCAAAAGCAGCAGCAATCGTGAACTGGTCACTCACCTTCGATAATTCTTCATAGGCATAGGAAACTTCCTCAGGTTGTGTATATAACTTGGATGAGTCTACATCGGTATTATCAACACCATCCTCTTCACCTCCGGTAATTCCCAATTCGATCTCCAGGGTCATTCCCATGGCACTCATCCTTTTCAGATATTGTTTACAGATCGCCACATTCTCTTCAATGGGTTCTTCCGAAAGATCCAACATATGTGAACTATACAAAGGCTTTCCATTCTTCTTAAAATAGATCTCGCCCGCATCCAACATGCCATCCACCCACGGTAATAACTTCTTGGCACAATGATCGGTATGCAAAATAACCGTAGCACCATAGCGCTTAGCCAACTCATGGATGTGTAATGCTCCGGTTACAGCTCCTGCAACAGCAGCCTTCTGATTCTCATTTGAAAGTCCCTTTCCGGCATTGAAATGGGCTCCTCCACTTGAAAACTGTATGATAACAGGTGAATTTATAGCAGCAGCAGTTTCCATCACTGTATTGATGCTGTTGGACCCAACAACATTTACAGCTGGTAATGCAAAGCCGTTCTTTTTGGCATACTTATGAATTTTCTGAACTTCGTAACCTGTGGCTACACCGGGTTGAATAGTATGATCCATCGTATTGAATTTAACTACAAAAATAGCAAATTTTAATGGTTTAAAATGGATAGTTAACCCCTATGTTGTAGACGGCATTGTTAAAATTGTATTCTTTGAACCAGCGTTCTCCAACTGGTCTTGCTGGGTTGTGTGTTTTAAATCCAATATCCAGACGAGCTACTACAAAACTAAAGTCAACTCTTAACCCAAATCCTGATGCTACGGCCAGCTCCTTAAGATCTTCAATGCCTTCAAATTTTGAGGCGCTATCTTCAATATCATCCAGGACATTCCAAATATTCCCTGTATCAACGAAAAATGCTCCATTGAATGAACCCAATATCTTAAATCGATACTCTGCGTTCAAAGCAATCTTAAAGTTGGCCTCATTGAAATCATTTATGGCGCCACTGCTTCCAGGACCAAGGTCATATGGTTGCCAACCTCTGTTATCATTCGATCCGCCTGCAAAATAGCTACGTGTAAAAGGAATGCTGTTACTGTTTCCATATGGAATGGCTATACCACTGAATGTTCTAATTGCAAGTGTGTTGTTCTGGTTGAGGCTCCAGTGTCGAATATACTCTCCCTCAAATTTGATATACTGTGAGAAGGTAACCCCCATGATCTTATAATTCCCATTGCTGTCGATTTCAAGATTTGAAGCTTTAGCAACACCTCGTAGTAAATTTCCGGCCGATTCCAACTTGAATCGCAGCCTGGAGAATTCCCTGTCGTAGATATTCTCTCTGGAATCCCGCTGCCAACTGAAATTAGTTGCAAAGATCAAATTGTCATCCGAAAGCCTAATCTGTCTTTCTCGTATTGCAGACACTTCTTTAAATTGATCTTCAGTCAGGTCCAACTCTGTTTGATCGGGATCTGTGGCCAATTCTATAAATTCGGTAGTTTCATTAGGGATCTCCAATTCAGGATCTTCCGATTCATCATTAAAGTCGAAACCACTTTCAACTGCGATCTCATTCAGCCTGTTATACGAACTTTTGTAGACACTGAAATAGTTATCGGTATTCAAATTCCGAACAAACTGTATATTCATCAAATCCAATTGATTTGTTCTGATCTTGGATGGTTTCCAGCGGTAACTGAAAGTAGAATTGATGTTTTGCCGGTCTAACCCAATATTATTTTGAACATTGAATCCAACTTTCAATGTGGTGTAGGGCGACATGTATTTTGGGATGAACTTTTCGGTTTTTAATGGGAATACTATCCTGGGGAAGGTCAAACTGGCATCACTACCCACATCGGAGATATTGAAAAAACTACTTTCGCTATCTGCAGCATCCTTAGATGAGCCCACACTACCCTTAGCGGTTAATTTCAGAGTTTCTGCACCTCGGAACACATTCCTGATCAGGAATGAAGTACTGAAACCAACTCCAAATTGCTGTATGGTCGAAGTATAGGCATCGAAATCCACACCAAGAGTGTATTTCTTCCTCGGAGACAAAAGAATGGTGGTGATCAGCCCGGTACCGGTGCTGTCTTTAGGATCTTCTTCATAACTGATATTGGGGTATTTGAAAATACGAAGATCACTGATCTGATTGTATGTCAGTGTTCTATCGATATCATTGAAGATGGAATTGGGTACAATTGAGATAGCATCGGTAATGGCCTTCGGCCTGAATGCCAGATCATCATAACTATACAGTTTATAATTATTGTAGGTTGCAGAATCTGAAATGGCCCGATCCTTATTCTCATAGGAGTAATCGGTAACGATCCTGACCTCATTGATACGATGTATCTTAAAGGGCTCAGTGTACGTACTGTCATTTATCCTGTATTCTCTATCGGGGATGATGTAGGTGATATTCGCTTTATGACCGGTATTTACCGTATCTGCTTCAAAACCCACATAATCCTGGTCAAAATAATATAATCCAGAGTTCCTCAGTTGGTGAGTGATACGGTCTCTTTCATTGACAAAATCATTGGCCGAATATTGTTTCCCATTTTTAATAAATGATTGATGTTTGGTCTTCTGAAATAATGAATCCACGATTGGAGAACTTATTTTTTCTTGAATCGAATCTACGATATATGGGGTATGTCGATTGACTTTATAGGTTATAGAAGCCCTTTTATCGTCGGTTTTGTTAATGGAGAAATCCGTGTTCACATTGAACCAGCCAAAACTGGCGTAATACCTGTTAAGTCTATCAATCGATTTTTGAATATTCTCTTGATCAATGATTGCCGGGGTATCCCCTGATTTTTGGAGCCATCTGTTAAACCCTATATAACTACTCCTGAGATTTTCAACTTGTTTTTTTGATAAGAATCGAGTAAGGCGTTCCTCTCGTTTTGGATTTTTCATCAACCACTTATGAAAAGTGGAATCGGGTTGTTGATCGGCCAGATTATAGATGTGTAACCCGAAGGGTATTCCCAATACTTTTGGATTGGGTTTTTGTTTTAATTGACTATACACCCTATAGTCTTTTATGGCCTCATTATCTACTTCAATATTGTTCTTAGTTAACAGGAATTCATTTTCTCCCAAATGTTTTACTGCATTACAGGAGATCATTAAAAGTGTAATTCCTAAAATAAATGATATTTTTGTGAGTATACGAGACAAAGAGTCGGATTTATATCAGTTCAAAAATACAAGAATTTGGTTAGCAAAAGTCAAATAAAATTAATAACAAGTTTACAACAAAAAAAGTACCGTGATAAACACGGTCTCTTTATAGCTGAAGGCCCCAAGATCATCAAAGAACTTTTGAATGCCTCTTTCGGATTGCATTCTTTATTTTCGACTGAAGATCTTGGTATTGTGTCCGAACAATTTCAGCAAATTGAACAGGAGGAATTGCAGAGGATCAGCTATCTAAAATCTGCAAATACGGCCTTGGCAATTTTTCATATGCCGAAGAATAAGAGGACAAAAAAAGAGGGTGTTATCGTAGCACTTGACGCTATAAGGGACCCCGGAAATTTGGGTACGATCATCAGGCTTTGTGATTGGTTTGGAATTGAGCATTTAGTATGTTCATGGGACACGACCGATTGCTATAATCCAAAGGTCATTCAGGCAGCGATGGGATCTACGGCTCGTGTACCTGTTGAATACCTGGATCTTGCTGAATATCTGGGAAAAAGTGAAATGCCAGTTTATGGTGGGTGTTTGAATGGCGATTCGGTCTATGATGAACAGTTTCCAAAAGATATGATCATCGTACTCGGAAATGAAGCCAACGGGATGTCTAAAACAGTACTTGAGAAATTATCCAAAAAGATCACCATTCCACAATTTGGTAAAATAAAAGAGACTGAAAGTCTGAATGTCGCCACAGCAACTGCCATCCTGTTGAGTGAAATTCGAAGAGGGAATTAGTTTGGGAGTCTTTAGTTTGGAAATCTTTTAGTTTTTTAGTTTTTCACTCAAATACTTCATACTGAAAACTCCAAAATTCCAAGACCCTGACTATTGAAAGGTGAAATTGATAAATACACCCCTAGTTGCCATCTTATCAATATTCCCGGTCCATGGGCTATTGGGGTCATCATCTCTAATCAATTCGTCATTGAAAGCAAATACACCACGGATTGAAGGAGTGAATTTGAAATAGTACAGGTAGATGTCAATTCCAAACCCCAATTCGTAATAACTGGTGTTGGATGTCATTCTAAATTGACCTTGTTCATTATCTTCCGGGTTATTCTCACCGCCTGAAAGATTGAAAGATGTTGAGACTCCGCCTACTAAGAATGGCTTGATGTTGTTGAGTCTGTTGGTAGAGACCTTGACCAAAAGGGGTACATGGATATATGTGGATTTAACCTCCCTTAAATAATCCTTTTCTTCAACAAAACCGGGGAATTCCATATTTCTCTGAGTGAAATACAAACCGGGTTCCAGCCTCAGATTAACATACTTGTTGATCCTCATGTCGCCAATAAGTCCAACATTGAATCCAACATCACTATTTACGATCACATCGGTATTATCGTCCTGATTCTGGTTGATATAATCGAATTTAAAATCATAACTATTGAATCCTAAGAAATAACCCCAGGTGAGAAATCGCTTGTCAAAATTCTCAAGATTGGCCAATCGTTCCTTACTGAATAATTGTGCTTCGACAGATTCAGCAAAAAGTAGTACGGCGAGTAGTATTAATAGTTTCTTCATAATCGTTTGGTAGCAGTATAAATGGTAGCTACACCAAAAGTTTGGGGTTTACTTTCAACATCTATAAACCCAATTTCCATTAAAATATTGTTGAGTGCATTACCATATGGAAAAACAGATGCACTTTTTGATAAATATCGATAGGCCACTTTATCTTTTGAGAATAATTTTCCGATAAATGGGAGTATGATCTTGGTATAGAAGTTATAACCCTGTTTCATTGGAAATCTGGTTGGGACGGATGTTTCCAGAATGATAAATAGTCCATTGGGTTTCAATACTCTGAAGATCTCAGATAAGCCCTTATTCAGGTCTTGAAAATTTCTGATCCCAAAAGAAACTGTGATCGCATCAAAGGAGTTATCATCATAGGTTAATGATTCACTATCTCCTTTTATGAACTCAACAGTGTTAAAATAAGAGCTGTTCTCGACCTTCTTCCTTGCAATGGATAGCATGCCATCTGACAGATCCAAACCAATTATTTTTCTGGCCTTCGATCTTTTTGCAAATTTTATCGCGAGATCACCAGTACCCGTGGCAATATCTAGAATGGTTTCAGGATTCTTTTCAAGTATCAACTGCAATACCTTGTTTCTCCATTTTACATCGGTCCCAAATGAGATCACTCGATTCAGACCATCATAATCCTCAGAAATGGTATCAAACATCTTTTCAACCTGTTCCTTCTTATTTAATGATGAATCCCTGTATGGAGTAACCTTATTATCTATAACCATTTCGGAAGCAAAACTACATATTTTTTGAATTTTGAGAAGGGAAATCGATCAAAATAGATAAATAATGTGAGGTACATCATTTATACTAAATTTCTATACCTTTGCTTGCACTTATAGTCGACTAACATGAAGATTATTATTGCCGGTTCCGGTGAAGTTGGATTTCATTTAGCAAAACTCCTCTCTTTCGAGTCACAGGATATTACATTGATAGACACTAATAGAGAATCTTTAGCTTATGCTGAATCACATCTTGATATTCGGGTTGTTCGAGGCGATGCCACATCCATTTCAACGCTTAAGGAAGCTCAGGTTGCAAAGACAGACCTGCTTATCGGTGTAACCTCGAGTGAAACAACCAATATTACAGCCTGTGTTTTAGCCAAACAATTGGGGGCAAAAAGGACAATTGCCCGAATAACCAATACAGAGTTCATATACAATAGGGATGAAGTTGGATTTCTTGACATTGGAATCGATGAGTTGATCTCCCCAGAATCTTTGGCAGCTAAGGAAATAGAACTATTGTTGAATCAAAGTGCTTTTAATGACACCTATGAGTTTGAGAATGGGGCGCTGATCATGATCGGACTCATTCTTTCACGTACTACAGCATTTGTTGACAAAACAGTAAAAGAGGTGGGAGAACTATACCCAGAACTGAATTATGTACCCATAGCCATACAGCGATATGGGACCCAATATACTCTTATCCCTCGGGGAGATACGATCTTCAAGGAAGGGGATCAGGTTTATTTCACCACGACACAACAAGGAGTTGATGAGATCTATAGATTAACCGGGAAGGTGAGAGAAGAGATCAAGAATGTGATGATACTGGGTGGAAGTAAGATCGGTTATAAAACCGCTAGAGCACTGTGTGAGCATAAATTCAATGTGAAACTGATCGAGAAATTCAAAGAGAAAGCCTTTGAGATCGCAGATGAATTACCAAGCTGCCTGGTCATTCAGGGAGATGGTAGAAATGTTGAGTTATTGATCGAAGAACAGATCGAGGATATGGATGCTTTTATCTCTGTTACCGGTAATAGTGAAACCAATATCATGTCCTGCCTGGTTGCCAAATCGAAAGGGGTTAAGAAGACCATTGCCTTGGTTGAAAATATGGATTATTTCCAATTATCACAATCTATTGGAATCGATACATTGATCAACAAGAAATTATTGGCGGCAAATAATATCTTTAGATACATCCGAAAAGGAGAAGTCGTTGCAATGACCAAGCTTAATAACATGAATGCTGAGATACTGGAGTTTATAGTTACACCATCTTCCAGAGTTTGCAACCAACTAATAAAAGAGATCGAATTTCCGCGTTCAGCGATTATTGGAGGGGTAATTAGAGAAGACACGGGATTAATCGCATTAGGTGATTTTGAGATACGAAGTGGAGACAGGATCGTGGTGTGTTGCTTGCCTCAATCAATTAAAAAAGTAGAAAAACTCTTTGTTTAATGAGTTCTTACGTAAAACTCAACTATAAGATAATCTTCCATCTGATGGGTCTCTTACTCACTGTTAATGGTGGATTCATGGCACTATCTTCATTGGTTAGCTTTATCTATAAAGATGGAGTTACGACTAATTTACTCTTAGCGGGAATCGTGACGATCGTGATGGGTTCTTTGATCATGATGTCTACCAAGAAAAACCGAAAGGAACTTCAAAAGAGAGATGGGTTTATGATCGTCACCTTTGGGTGGATATTCATGTCTTTGACTGGAACCTTACCCTACCTGTTTACAGGAACCATACCGAGTTTTACCAATGCTTTCTTTGAGACCATGAGTGGCTATACCACGACAGGAGCCACCATATTAAATGATATAGAGATCTTACCTGAAGGAATTCTGTTTTGGAGGAGCATTACCCATTGGATTGGGGGTATGGGAATCATTGTACTGGCCATAGCGATCTTACCACTTTTGGGAATTGGTGGAATGGAATTATTTGCCGCTGAAGCTCCCGGTCCAGGAAGTGATAAATTGCATCCACGGATCACCGATACCGCCAAACGTTTGTGGTTGATCTACGTAGGATATACCATAGCAGAGACTGTTTTGCTCAATTTGGCCGGAATGAGTTTGTTCGATGCGATCAATCATTCTTTAAGTACCTTGAGTACCGGTGGATTTTCAACGAAGAACGCCAGTATTGCCTTTTGGAACGATCAACCGTTGATCCAATACATAATTATCGTATTTATGTTCCTCGCAGGGACCAATTTTGTACTGAGTTACTTTGCCTTTAAGACAAAATTCTCGAAGATATTTAAGGATGAGGAGTTTCGAATGTACTTTTTAGGGATCGTCATATTTACCCTGATCGCTGCTTTTGGGATCTATTTTGGGGCAGATATTTCCAGATCAAGTGTAGATCATCCTATGGTTCTGGGAGAGTTTGAAAGTGCCATACGACACGGTTTGTTTCAGGTGATCGCCATAGTCACTACCACCGGATTTGTGAGTGCAGACTTTACTTTATGGACACCCTTTCTTACCATTTTTTTCTTTTGTCTTATGTTTCTTGGTGGGTCGGCAGGATCAACTGCAGGAGGAATTAAAATTGTTCGGCACATCATCTTGATCAAAAATGGAATACTGGAATTTAGAAGAACCTTACATCCCCATGCAATACTTCCAGTACGTTATAATAAAAAAGCCATTCAACAACCGATTGTCTATAATATTCTTGCCTTTTTTATCTTGTATATGTTGTCATTCATAATTGGCGTATTGGTATTTTCCATATTGGGATTGGATTTTAAAACTGCACTGGGTGGAGCAGCATCTACTTTGGGGAATGTAGGTCCAGCCTTAGGAGAACTTGGTCCGGTGAATAATTATGGATCTCTGCCTATACTGGCAAAATGGTGGGCAACAGCGTTGATGTTAATAGGTAGACTTGAACTCTTTACGGTATTGATCCTTTTCACCCCATTCTTCTGGAGAAATCGTTGATCTATTTATAATCCTCACGTACCGGGGTGAATATATCCAGTATCGTACAGGGCGTTAGTGCTTTGCCTGAATGATCCACATTCGATCTGATTATGGCAATATCCCCTGATTGGCATACTTTGCTAACTCCATCAATAGTCAGTTCAAACTCTCCATCTAGCACCTGAGAGATCTGTTCATGAAAATGAGAGTGGGTGGGAAGATGGGCACCTTCTTCCACTTCAACAAGAGATATAGTTTGTGAATCGGTATGGATAAATCGTGCCTTGAAACCAGGTAATATTTGAGTCGGTTTTATGCTTTTAAAATCTTTGAACATGAATTCCAGATTGGACTTTATATTATTATAAAATTTTTATTTGATTTAATGCCTAATAAAAGGACAAAATTATCTTAATTATGCCTAAATTTGCCTAAATTAAAAAATTCTCTGCTATGTTTAAAAATACAATTTTATTTATTTTTCTTGCATTGAGTATCAATGCATTTTCTCAAGTTCAAAATTATAATATCGGTGATGTCGTAGACGATTTTACAGTTACTGATACCGATGGAAACGAACACAACCTTTACAGCATTACTGCTGAAGGGAAATATGTTTTTTTAGATTTCTTTTTTGACACCTGTGTACCCTGTCAGACTACAACTCCTATTTTTAATGAATTACACGACAAGTATGGGTGTAATGAAGGAGAGGTATATTGTATTTCCATAAATAACGGAACCGATGGTGATGCTGAGGTAATTGCTTTTGAAGAAACTTATGGAGGTCCATTCGAACATGCTCCTGCTGTGAGTGCTGATGGTGGTGCTGGTGCAGTGGACAATAATTTTGGTATTACAGCCTATCCTACCTATTGTTTGATCAATCCTGACAATGAGATCATCAACCTCGATATCTGGCCGATCAGTAATGTAGGAACATTTGAAGCTGCTTTTCCGGTAGACTTCAATCCAACTCCTATGGAATGTTCTCCTCTTGGAATAGAAGATCAGATTCAGGGAGTTGACTTTAAAGTATATCCGAATCCAAGTGACGGATCCTCGATCAATCTTAGATTGGCAGAAGAAATCCAATCAGCTGATGTCAAGATTTACAACATACTTGGGAAAGTGGTTTATACAAATCAATTTGATTCCAATGAAATATCGATACAGACCAATTTATCCAGTGGAACCTACATTATTAATGTAGCTACTGAACTGGGATCTGTACATAAGAGTTTGATCGTCAAGTGATTTTTAGAACATATCTAATAAAAAAACTCACCATTTGGTGAGTTTTTTTATTCTTATGAAAGAACCTTTTTAATTCTTTTCAAGGCTTCTTTGATGTCGGCATTGGAAGCAGCATAGGAAAGTCGAATGCAATTCGGACTGCCAAACGCTACGCCGGTCACCGTTGCAACCTGAGCCTTCTCCAGAAGGAACAGAGAGAAATCGGTCGCATTGTTTATTGTCATTCCATCGATGGTCTTTCCAAAATAATAGGAAACATCGGGGAATACATAGAAAGCTCCCTGAGGGGAATTGGTCTTCATGCCTGGGATCTCAGATAGTAAATCTAAAACCAAAGTCCTTCGTTCCTTAAACGCATCGACCATATATTGGATCTTGCTTGGAGGATTCTCCAATGCGGTGATTGTAGCACGTTGTGCTATACAATTAGCCCCACTAGTTGATTGTCCCTGCATTTTATTGCAGGCCCTGGCAATCCAATTGGGAGCACCTATATAGCCAATTCTCCAACCGGTCATGGAATATGCTTTTGATACACCATTGACCACTGCGGTCCGTTCATACATATCATCAAATTCTGCCATCGAAGCGTGATCTTCAGTAAAATTGATGTGCTCATAGATTTCGTCACTGATCACAATGATATTCGGGTATTTTACCAAAACATCAGCCAATGAGCGCAATTCCGCTTTGCTATAGACCGATCCACTCGGATTGCATGGTGAACTATAGATAATCAATTTTGTTTTGGGCGTGATAGCAGCCTCCAGACTTTCAGGAGTAATTTTAAAGTCGGTTTCGATGGTGGTTGGTATCACTACCGGAATTCCACCCGATACCATACTGATATCACTATAACTTACCCAATAGGGGGCAGGTAATAATACCTCATCTCCTTCATTCAGCAGTACCATAGCCAAATTCGCAATAGATTGTTTTGCGCCGGTAGATACCACGATCTGATCTGGTTGGTAGCTCAATCCATTGTCACGTTTGAACTTTTTGATGATGGCTTCCTTAAGGTCGGCATAACCATCAACCGGGGTATAGGAATGATAATTCTCGTTGATGGCATTGATTGCTGCTTCTTTTACAAATTCAGGCACATTGAAATCGGGCTCACCCAAGCTGAGGCCAATGATATCGATACCTTCATTTCTTAATTCACGAGCTTTAGCTGCCATAGCTAATGTTGCAGATGTTGCCATGGCATTGATTCGGTCGGATAATTTAGGATTCATAAGTACTTTAGACGGTCAGGACCGGTTGTAGGCCCATT
>JAHEHC010000007.1:20520-33928 GCA_024644805.1 Flavobacterium sp.
TTTGTTTCAAATGTTTAAAATGTGATATTATAGCTTTACGGGTAGTGGCGTATTCGTGATACGGTAAGTTGAACTCCTTAGCTGTACGCTTCACAATTTCAGATATCTTCTTATAATGGACGTGACTGATATTGGGAAATATATGGTGCTCAACTTGATGATTCAAACCACCGGTATACCAATTGACCACTTTGTTCTTTGTAGAAAAATTGACCGTGGTAAATAATTGATGGATGGCCCAGGTATTCTTAACGGAACCAGTCTCATCAGGCAGGACCATTTCGGTTTCCTCAACCACATGAGCTAACTGGAATACCACACTAAGGATCAGTCCGGCAACGTAATGCATGATAAAGAAGCCAATTAATATCTTCCACCAAACAATATTGAAGAAGATGATCGGAATTACGATCCAGACACCAACATAGATCATTTTAGTGATTATTAGAATGCTCCATTGAGTGATGGGCTTAGGCATTTTTCCGTAGGATAACTTTTTTGACAGATACCTTCTGGTTTGCTTGAAATCGGACGTTAGCACCCAATTTATTGTTAACAGGCCATATAGGAAAATGCTATAATATTGCTGGAATTTGTGAATTTTCATCCATTTTGCATGTTGAGAAAAACGCAGGATCGAACCGGCGTCCAGATCTTCATCGTGACCATGTATATTGGTGAAAGTATGGTGCAATACATTGTGCTGAACCTGCCAATTATAAACATTGCCAGCAAGGATGTACATACTGCTTCCCATGACCTTATTGATCCATTTTTTGGAAGAGTAGGATCCATGATTGGCATCATGCATTACATTCATTCCGACACCGGCCATACCAATTCCCATTATTATGGTTAATAATAATTGCACCCAGCCAGATAGATCCAAAGCCAGTAGTAAAAAATAAGGGCTTAGATATAGTGAGAACATGATCACTGACTTGATATGCAATTTCCAATTTCCGGTACGGGCAATATTATTGTCTTTAAAATAGGAGTTGACCCTTTTATTCAGTGTCCTGAAGAACTTCATGGAATCAACTTTTGAAAAAGATATTTTTTTATAATTCACTTGTTTGATTTAAGTTGGGAATTATGATAATACACAAAAATACATATCTTATTAGGATAACGAATGAATACTCCCGTTATTTTTTATTGATTTATTTACATTTGTGCCTCATAGTACTGAATGAAAACAATACTCAAGCATTTTAATGATCTTACAGAAGAGCAGCGCTCTCAATTGTTCCAGTTGCAATCTCTTTACCAGGATTGGAACCTGAAGATCAATGTGGTTTCTCGTAAGGATATCGATGAGCTTTACCTGAGGCACGTGATGCATTCACTGGGGATAGCAAAAGTTATCTCCTTTAATCCGGGTTCCAGGATCATCGATATAGGAACGGGAGGTGGTTTTCCCGGGATACCACTGGCTATATTATTTCCTGAAAGTCAGTTTCATTTGGTCGATAGTATCGGAAAGAAAATAAAAGTGGTTGATGAGGTGGTCAAGGGGTTGGATCTTAAGAATGTCATTTCTACCCATTCAAGAGCTGAATCCATTCAAGGGAAATACGATTTTATAGTCAGTAGAGCCGTGGCCAGAATGGACACATTTGTAAGTTGGGTGAGGCATTTAGTGGCTAAGAAGAACAATCATGAAATGCGGAATGGGATTCTCTATTTGAAGGGAGGCGATCTAACAGAGGAGCTTTCTAATTATCCCAAGGCCAACATCATTCCATTAAGCACCTACTTTGAAGAACCCTATTTCGAAACCAAATCCGTAGTACACCTACCTTTGAAATATAGGGGGAAATAAAAAAGACTCCAAAGTTTCCTATGGAGTCCTTTTACACAAAATATTCTAATTAATTAGAAACGATAAATCGCTCGGTAGCTATTGCGTTTCCTTTCTGAATCTTAATAAAATAGGTTCCTGTGGTCAAGTGAGCCACATTGATCTGTTCCTCAAATGAGATATTTTCTCTGCTCAGGATCAGATTTCCAAGTACATCATACACCTGAATGTTTGCATTTTCAGCATTGGCAATATTCAAAATAGAACTTACCGGATTAGGATAGATGCCAATATTCTGTAGTGCATTATCATTAACTCCAAGGAAATCTCCGGTTGCAAAGAAGGCCGAACCGCCATCTTCATAGTCACCATTGGTCTGATAGATAACAACGCTATTGGTGTCGAACAATACTACAGATCCACCACCGTTACCACCCGAATCGTACAGATTGAATTGATAGCAGTTATCAGGAAGATCGAATTGCTCCTGGATATTCTCGTTATTTTCATAAGGCCCACCACTATATACAGTTGCCCCTGATAGATCGAGGATCTCCCAGGTACATTGAGCACCTTGATTATCGGTGTTCAGGATCATATTGACCGTATTGGTTGTAGCGGTAGCACTTTCGAAAGTATCATCTACAGTATTGTTTGAGTTATCGTCATCATTGTTTAAAGAAACAGAAATGGTATTGGTTCCAGAGACAACATCGTAAGAAATCGCTGGAAGTTCTATGGTCTCATTCTGCAACGGACCAATATTACCCGACCAGTTAAATGATTCAACTGGGCCTGAATTAATGGAATACTCTATAGTAAGAGAAGTTACATCATTTCCACCCACATTCTGAACATTGACTTTTGGCGCATATTCAAATCCACATTGCCCTTCAATATCTTCCACATACCTCAAGTAGGCATCGTTTGCATTCTCAAAATTGGAGTAGGAAGGATAACAACCGCTTCCTGATGGAATTTCTTGTTGTGTCTCCGTGAGGAATGCTACAATCTCCATGTCTGCAATTTCTGCAGGAACACCATTATAGTCGGCTGGTATCGTATACGTATAGGTCTCATCGATGAATGATCCGGTAGTAGTTGGTGATATGGAAACTCCCCATTGTCCGGTGATCAAATAGACCAAACGGTGCATGTGCACATATTCATCACCCATGTCACCACCGGTTTGTGGACCTAATGTGTTGTTTTGTAAAAGAGCAACGTTCAATAAATTGGAATTTTGTGGGCTATTACCGGTATAATAGACTTCCACATGAACGGTTACTTCTCTGGTCTGAACATCGATATCGGCTTCGACACCAACATTTACATAGGAATTTTGTCCCATGACCGTATTTCCTGAACTGGTCCAAAGACTTCTACTCATAGCGGTAGTCGAACCACTGAACACATGTCGGTTTATCGATCCTGCAGGATAGAAGTGACCTGAAGGCCCTCCATACGCCTG
This sequence comes from Flavobacterium sp., assembly GCA_024644805.1. Taxonomy (GTDB): domain Bacteria; phylum Bacteroidota; class Bacteroidia; order Flavobacteriales; family Flavobacteriaceae; genus Marifrigoribacter. The sequence goes on from JAHEHC010000007.1 coordinate 23,796, forward strand.
ATTGGCAATGGCTGTTCCAAAAGGAGTTCTGAAATCAGGTTCTCCTACACCGGGTACAGCAAATCCGCCCTCATGAATGTTAATTAAAAATACATCTCCGGGATTATTGTTCTGCATGGCTTGTGCAATTGCATGACCATCAGGACACCAAACACAATGAATTCCAGTGAATTCTTCCAAGACAACATTTCTATTCTCCGGATTTGTGCTTACAATAGTTTGTGAAAAGCTACCAATTGTAAATAATACAAAAAGCAAGCTTAAGGTAATTTTCTTAATCATTTTTTTGGATTTAAATTTCTAGTAAGTTTTTTACGTAAACTATGACAAAGATAAAATTTTTACATAATTTTGGCCTTGTATTTTTAAGAAAAAACACATTATCAGTGTGTTAAACGATAGTTTTTCAATATTTCTTAAAAAAAAATTATCAAAGTGTTATTAAATAGGAAATTAACACATCAAATTAATAATTAAAAAAAAATAAAAAAAATGAAAAAGAATTTACTCCTTTTAAGTGTATTATTTGTTGGAATATTTTCAATGAATGCACAATTTACCGTTGAAGACGCAGAAGGAAATCCAATTGAAGATGGAGCAATAGTTAGTTATAATGTTACCACCTATCCGGAAGCATCTTTAGACTTCTTTGTTAATAACACAGGAACTGAAGCTATTTACTCTAAAATTGAATTTGTAAGTGCCGTAAATGCCGATGGAAGCTTAATGGAATTGTGTTATGGATTATGTTATACCGGGATCACGATCGGAAACTCCTACCCTCCCAATAACGAATATGTAGAGATTGCTCCAGGTGGTCAAACAGGACCTGGAAATCATTTATACAATGCCGATCCTGGAAATGGTACCGATATAATTGAATATGTGTTCAGATTCTATCAAGTGGATCAAACCGGAATGAATGAGATCGGAGACGAGCTTACCATGACCTATCGCTATGATCCTTTATTGGGAATTGATGATGTGAACGAGATCAACCTCGAGTTGGCTTCTACCATAATCACCGATAAACTGATTGTTGATACCATTGAAGATCTAGACTTTAAAGTTATCGATCTGCAAGGAAGATTGGTTAAGCAGCAAAGATTGACAGCAGGTCATCAGGAGATCGAAATGAATGATCTGAGATCCCAGATCTATGTGGTTCAGTTCACCAATGTTGAAGGTCAAACAAGAATTGAAAAGATCGTTAAAAGATAAAAAATCTAAATATTTGATCAAATAAAAAAACCTCGTCCCGAGTACTCGGGACGAGGTTTTTTTATGTTTTGTATTGAATTTCTTTAGAATGAAATGGCCAGGTTGGCACTCAAGCCGGTATTCTCTGGAACAAATCTACATACCCCACCAACACAGATCAATCCACCTCGTTGTCTTCCGTAGTTCATACTGAAACGGGTATTTCCTTTTGAATAACTTCCTCCCAGGTTGTAATAGTGGATCTCATCCTCACCACCATAGTTCCATGAATCGGCCACATATACTGCCAATCGGGAAGAGAAGTTATATTCCAATACTCCTCCAGCCCAATCTTTTCGGTCATCATTGGTCCAAAGGTGTTGCAATACCATACGAACCGATTTTCCTCCTTCAAAACGATGGGTGCCTTCGATCACAGCGATCTTAGCATTGATATCTCCTTGACTGCCTAATGGTCCACCATATACAATTCCTTTATCTACAATCACATCCTGAAACGTGACCACCGAACTCCATTTACTACTCCATCTGTTCTTGACTTCTACACTGTAATCTCTGAACAAGCGTGGACCTGAACCGATGAATTTCGCTTCATACCAACGGTTGGTTATATTGTACTCTGCATCCAGACCAGCCCAATACGAGAAATTAGCTGCTAACTTGGTTGCATATTTTCCCAGAGTGCTCTCTTTAGGGAAGGTATAGAAAACATCGAACTGAGATCCTACCTCACCAGATCGTTGATCAAAGGATTCGATCACCAATCTTGGCTGAGCATTGTATACATATATGTTGGTCAATAAATAGTCCTGTTGCTTGGTTAAAGCAGGAACATAATTCAAGATCTGTTGGTTATATACGTTTCCTTCTGCCAATCGATCGGAATAAAAACTAAAGTTTTCCAATCTTCTGAATGTGTAATTGGCTCCAATACCCTTCTTGGCAAATCCAAGGTTCACCAACATGGCAGTTCCATCATAGAGTTTTTCAGAAGAGATTATTCCTTCATTGGCAATAATATCCGGGTCTTTCACAATGGCTTCAATATCACCAAAGAAATTTCCTATTACAAAATCAATATTTCCACCATAGGCATTCACTGTACTGGGAAGTGCAGGATTATCGCCCTGACTCTGATAACGACCAACATAGCTAACACCCATTTTAAGGTCAACCTTTTCAATTTTAAAAGCAGTACTGAGGTCGGCATTGGCATTGATCCCCTGGATAGCACCATCAGATACTTCGAATCCATTACGTTGCTGTCCGTAGATTCCAGTAATGTCCAAATAATCTGTTGGTGTGAAATTGACCTTGATTCCTCTCAGTGAATTATTGATTCCCAACTGCCTGTCTTCCCACGATCTGAATATGAGTCCACTTGCAAATTGCTCATAGAAGTATCCTCCGGTAACATCAAGGGTCTCATTCTTATAGTTAAGATAGTAGGTTCCAATGTTATTCTCTCCATCATACACTGGTGAATAACCCAATAATGAGGAAGGTAAGTAAGATTCATACTGAACACCCGCAGTGAATTTTCCAAGATTGTAGTTCAATTGAAAATAATTATTGGACCTGAATTGATCTTCAGGAGTCACAAAATTGATCCCATCATCATCAAGTAACCATTGTGAGTTGGATTCCAATCCTCCGAAAAAATAACCATTTTCCTGTGCCTGGGTAAGTCCGCTAAATAATATAGCAAGACAAAAGATAGCTCTTTTCATTGATTTGATTGTTAAGTTTAGTTCGAGAACTCCTGGATTTTTTCGTAGAGTTCAAATTCCGATCCGGGATTGTAGCCCGAATGCCTATAGATAATTTTATTGTCTTTTACCAGAAGGGTAAGTGGTACTGTAGCTGCTCCCAAAGCCCGTTTCAGGTCGTTATTGGTGTCAAGGAGTATCTCATATTCCCAACTTTTACCATTGATCAACGGTTTTACTCTCTTCACGGTTCTGCTATCATCTACCGAAACTGCAACCAATTTAACATTGGTCTCATCTTGCCAATCGGTATAGACCTCACTAATGGCATCCAATTCTTTGATACATGGAACACACCAAGTCGCCCATAATGATACAATATAAACATTGTCTTCACTGGTTGCATCATTGATGGTGATCCCGGTTCCATCCAGAGTGGTCAGTTGGATATTTGGAAGGTCATTTTGAGAAAAAGAAGTCAGGCTGAATAATAAACAAAGGAGAAAAACGATCTTGTTCATAGCAATAAATAGATTTGAATTTTAAACGGCAATATTAGTTATTTTTTTACAAATAGATATGATATTTATCAGTTCATTGCCAATCATATAATTTTTAGTTTTATAAAGTGAATTATTGTTAAAAAAATCAGTTAATTTTGTTAATTCAAAAAATTCTATGTTATGAAATCAAAAATGATACCAGCAAAGCTGCTTTTGCTTTTTTCTTTGCTATTTATATTTTCGTGTAGTAAGACCGAAGAAAATATTCCTATTATCGATATAGTTGAGTTGATCCTCTCATCCGATTCAAATGATGCGATCTTGGTTGTTGATGAAACGGTACAGTTCATTGCAACTGGAGATGATGGAGTGGATTATAGCGAACAAGCTACCTTTTATGTGAATCAAACTGAAATTCCGGGATCAAGCTATACGTTTCCAGCTGAAGGAATTTACGATATCTACGCTTCCTATGGGAATGTGAACAGCAACACATTGACATTTGATGTTGTGGATGCATCTGAGAACCTATTATTAAGTCGGACTAAGATATTAAGAGATCAATCCATTGAATTCACTCTGACCGATGCAGACGGAAATGATAATACTGATGAAGCCACCTTTTACGTAAACGGAATGGTCATTACCGGAAACTCCTATTCAAATTCAGCTACGGGGGTTTATGAGGTCTATGCCGAATATGAATTGGCAGGATCTACTCAAACTTCTGAGACCAAGACATTCACGGTTTTCATACCGAAGCGTAAGGTGGTCATTGAAGATTATACCGGAACCTGGTGTGGTTACTGTCCAAGTGTTGCAGCTGCGATCATGGATGCCCATGATGCGACCGATGATATTTCGGTTGTGGCAATTCACGAAACAGCAAATAGTAACCCCGACCCATTCCATTTCCCACAAGTTCAATTGTTACAGGATGAATTTGGAGTAGATGGATTACCAGCTGCACGTCTAAACAGGACCACTACCTGGAATAGTCCTTATGAAACAAGCGATGTGACTGCCATGGCTGGAGAGAATACCGACTTGGCCATCTCGATCAATTCAAATCTTACCGGGAACGAACTGTCAGTTGATGTTAATGTGATCTATGAGAACGGATCAATTACTGGAGATCGTCTGGTCGTTTATCTTCTTGAAAATGGATTGATCTATGAGCAGACCAACTATTATAACGACGACCCTACCAGTCCTTTCTATCAAATGGGAAATCCAATACCTGATTTCGAACACAATGAGGTTCTGAGATTATCACTCACCGATATATTTGGTGATGATATTCCTGAAACTCCTGCTTTTAATGATTATACCAAGAATTTGAATGTAACCATTCCTTCAGAGTACAATACCAATAACCTGGAATTGGTGGTCATGGTGGTAAGTGCCGATAACACTGCTCGAAATTCTCAATTTGCCGATGTGAATGAGGACAAGGAGTACGAATAGAAGATAATTTAAAGACATAAAAAAACCAAAGCAGATCGCTTTGGTTTTTTTTATTTTATAAGAATTAAATTCTATCCCAAGAAAGGATAACGGTAATCAGTTGGTGAAACAAAAGTTTCTTTCACCATTCTTGGTGAGATCCATCGGTAAAGGTTCAATTTACTTCCTGCCTTATCATTGGTGCCACTTCCTCGTGCACCTCCGAATGGCTGTTGACCAACTACCGCTCCGGTAGGCTTGTCGTTGATGTAGAAGTTACCCGCTGCATTCTCAAGTATCCTAACGGCTTTTTCCAAGGCATAGCGGTCTTCAGAGAAAACAGCACCGGTTAGTGCATATTCACTGGTTTCATCTACCAGATGCAAAGTTTCTTCCCAAAGGTGATCCTCATAGATATAGATGGTCACAACAGGGCCAAATAATTCTTCACACATAGTGATATATTTCGGGTCCTTCGAAACGATAACAGTTGGTTCTATGAAATACCCTTTTTCCTTATTATACCCACCACCTGCAATTATATCGACTCCTTCATCTTCTTTAGCTCGGTCTATATATCCAGCCAGTTTGTCGAAGGAACGTTCGTCGATAACTGCAGTAATGAAGTTACCCATATCTTCCGGAGATCCCATTTTAAACGAATTTAGATCATCCAGTAAAGTAGATTTTACCTTGGGCCATAAGCTTTCCGGGATATAACACCTGCTTGCGGCACTGCATTTTTGACCCTGGAATTCGAATGCCCCCCGGGAAATGGCTGTTGATACTTGTTTTGGGTTGGATGAAGGATGGGCCACTATGAAATCCTTTCCACCGGTTTCACCAACAATTCTTGGATAGGTCTTATAGATATGAATGTTGTCTCCTACCATTTTCCATATGTCTCTGAAAACACCAGTTGATCCAGTGAAATGAATACCTGTGAAATTAGGATCTCCCAATAGGGTTTCTGTGATCATGGATGAATTACCCATCACCATATTGATCACTCCCGGAGGAACTCCAGCTTCCTTGAATACCTCTAGGATCACATTTGCAGAATACACCTGACTTCTACTGGGCTTCCAAATGATCACATTGCCCATCAATGCAGCACTAGCAGGTAAATTACCTGCAATGGCTGAAAAGTTGAATGGGGTTACCGCATAGACGAAACCTTCAAGAGGTCGGTATTCCAATCGGTTCCAAGCACCGGATGTTGATTCTGGTTGCTCGGAATAGATCTCCGACATGAATTGCACATTGAATCTTAGGAAATCGATCAATTCGCAAGCCGAATCGATCTCTGCCTGATGAACGGTCTTCGATTGTGCCAACATGGTGGCAGCATTCATTTTTGCGCGATAAGGGCCAGCGATCAGCTCTGCTGCTCGAAGGAAAATGGCAGCTCTTTGTTCCCAAGGGGTTTGACTCCATTTCTTTCTTGCTTCCATAGCTGATGATATGGCAAGCTCGATATGCTTCTTCTCGGCCTTATGATAAGTGCCAAGTGCATGCTGATGATCGTGCGGAGGTGACATGGTGACCACATCCCCGGTCTTAATATCCTCACCATTGATGTATAAAGGTACTTCAACGGTACTGTTATACATGTTCTTATAGGTGTCCAATACCTCTTTACGCTCAGGCGATCCCGGAGCATAGCCTTTAATTGTATCATTTACGGCTATTGGTACTTCAAAAAATCCTTTTCCCATTTTGTATATTTTTACTTGTTTTTTTCGAATGACAAAGGTACAAATTTCATACAGGAAATAATATACCGCATATTAAACTTTTTTGTAAGTTTCGTGAATGAATAAAGACCTTAAATAATTATGTGTACGGTAAGTTTTTTTCCGATATCTGACCATGATTTTATTTTTACATCCAACCGGGATGAATCTCCAAAACGCGAGACCCTTTTCCCCAGGATCTATGAACAGGATCAGGTCAAGTTATTATATCCAAAGGATAAGCTTGCCGGCGGGACCTGGATCGGTGCCAGTGATTATCAACGTTTGATCTGCTTGCTCAACGGCGGATTTAAACCTCATAAACGAAAAGAAAAATACAGGATGAGCAGAGGTAGGATCGTAACCGACCTGCTGATTGCAAAGAATATTGAATTGGTTATGGATGAATATGACCTTTTAGATATAGAACCTTTCACCCTGATCTTGGTTAGCTGGGAAAACGATCTTCAAATTAAAGAACTGGTATGGGATGGCAAGGCCAAGTTTATTTCCGATAAACCCATTCAACCAACTATTTGGTCTTCTTCATTACTATACTCTGAAGATGTGAAACGAAAACGAGAACAATGGTTCGACGATTTTTTAAATTCAGCAGAAGAAATAACAGAAGATAGCATCATCGATTTTCATAAGAATGCAGGGGAAGGGGATATTGGGACCGATCTGATCATGGACAGAAAATTTGTGAGAACGAAGAGCATAACAGAGATCATGAAGAAAAAGGACCGGTGTACAATGCGATATGAGGATCTAATTGAACAAAAAATCAGTGTGCAAACTTTATGAAAACAACCGGAAGCATATTGGTCTTATCCTATCCGGATACTTTTGTGAAGATGAGCGATGAATTGATATGCCGGGTTCTTCCCTGGGTGGGACTTGGGACAAAGGAGTATATCAAGGCAGGACATGCAGCTTTGGTTCTAATCAATAATAAGACGGGCGATGCTCGCTATTATGACTTTGGAAGGTATATTACCCCATATGGATTTGGAAGAGTGCGTTCGTATAGGACAGATGCCGAGTTGAAAATTCCCTTTAAGGCAATTTTCAACAGCCATGAATTGGTGTCGAATATTGAAGATTTCTTATTATGGTTGGACGCACATCCCGAAAAGACTCATGGTCACGGTAGGTTGATCGCTTCCCTGTGCAGTTCAATTAATTTCGAAAAAGCAGAACGAACTATATTGGATCTTCAGAACAAGGGAAGTATACCTTATGGAGCATTTGGTAAAAATTCCAGTAACTGTTCGCGATTTGTAGCCGATGTATTGGTGTCATCTACAAATAATAAAAACATTTCGCGTAGGTTGAAATGGAATCAACTATTTACTCCAAGCGCTATTGGTAATGTGGAGAAAAGCGCCGAAAATAAAATCTATGAGGTTCGAAATGGATCTATAAAAACCTTTAAAGGATCGGCATTCAAAGAAAATCTCAAAAACTATTTTCATAAGAAAAAGGTAAAAGATACCAAATTAAATAACCATTCGTTATTATCCCCAAATTCCCAAATGCTAAGTGGAATAGGAAGCAATGCCTGGTTTGAATTGACCGATGAATATCTGTCAAACAATCGGTTCAGGATTCGCAGGTACAACGACAATCATCAATTGGATTTTGACGGGATCTATGAAGCAGAAGGCGAATTCAATCCTTCAGCGGAGTATGAATTCATCTACGACTCACACTGTTTGTATTGTCATATCAAACAAGGCGAAACCAAGATTCGATTGAATTATGTTAAACCGTTTATAGAAACTAATTCAGGGCAAAAGGTGCACTCAGCCTGAATATTGGGATGATCACTTTGAATTTGCTGGTTGTCGTGAAATTGACCAAATGATAATACCCCCTCATAGACCCATAGGGAGAAATTAGGAAACAGCTACTGCTATATTTATGTGTTGTTCCTGGTTTAAGAATGGGTTTTTCACCAACGACCCCTTCACCATCAACAATTTCCTTATGGTTCAAAGAATCATTGATCCGCCAATGTCTGGCAAGTAATTGTACAGTATCCTTACCTTGATTCTCAATGGTCACGGTGTAATTAAAAGCATAGTACAATTTGTTACTTCTGTAAAAAGTACCTTGATACTCTGTCTCAATTGAAACTTTTATGCCTTGTGTTACTTGTTGAACCATAATTAATAAACAACTGCTGTTGCAAAAAAGAATAATACTGCAGCTAAATTAGCACTAATAAAGAAAATAACATTTAAAAATACAAATTTTATAATAGTGATCAAATGACTCTGTTCGTAGAACTTACGCAGAGCCAAATAAAAATATAGTGGACCAATGATCAATAATGAAATACTGGATATCAGGTCAAATCCAATGATAAGATCAGGTATGATACTCAGGAGCATTATCAGAAATACAAAACTAAAAATATGAAAGATAAAAATGAGGTGTTCCATAAAGTTGTATTTCTTTCTGGAGTACAACAGCCAAAAGAAAAATGCAAAAATGGGTGAGAACAGAAATAAGAAAAAAGGAATCTTGGAGAACATATAGTTGGCAAATCCAATAGGATTTTCCGAAATTCTATCAACCGATTGGTTCTTGTTATAGATCCATCGGTTAAAGCTGGAGTTCTCATGACCTAAAATGTCAAGTGCTTTGTTTGGATCTTTGATCTCCGTATTCTTATAGAATTTTCGATATTCAAAAAAACGCTCAATACCTCTACTATGCCAATTAATGGTGTCCAATTGAGATTCGGTGATGTATAAGGTGAGTGATGTGTCATCTTTAGATACATCTTCAATCGTATCATTTTTTACAGTCGTCTTTTTCTGTTCATTAGCCAATTGAATGGAATCTAAGAATTCTTCTGAGTTCTCTACAACCACACCATCATTGGTCAATGTTAATCCCAATGGTTCATTATCCAAATTCAACGTATTCAATAAGCCCTGCATTAGAAAAAATGCTATGGAAACACTTAAAAAAAAACGAAACGGATTGGCATACTTCAATCGTTGCCCATTCACATAATTCTTTGAAATGATACCGGGCTTTAGAAGGAGGTCCTTCAACGTGAACCTCAACCTTGAGTCATAGGTGAATATACTGCTGAGAAATTCACCAAAGAAGTCCTTAATGGAAAGCTGTTTGGTGGAATTCAATTGAGAACAAGAAGGACAATAAATATCTGATAAGTCTAAGGATTGACCACAATTCAGGCAGCTTGTGCCTCTGTATTGTTCCGATCTTCTACCTGATGTTTTTAGCTTTTTCTTCTTGTTCATCAAGTAAATATAAGATTCTTTTTAATTACTAATTTTGAAGTATAATTGATTTTGTCAGCGAAGGGTTTCTCGCAACATTTTTCTCTAAGATCTTAAAGAAATTCATAATATCGTCCTTTGAATTTCCATAGTTGATCGTTACCAAACGAATAAAGGTTGTTTCCAAAAAACTTCCGTAGCCCACCATAAGTTCACCATTTTCATACAATGATCTGCAAAGCGATTCAGCAGGAA
>JAHEHC010000008.1 GCA_024644805.1 Flavobacterium sp.
CAGTAAGAAAATTAAAACCAATCACCCCAGGACAGCGATTTAGAGTTGTAAATGGATTTGACTCCATTACAACTGATAAGCCGGAGAAAAGTTTATTAGCTCCGAAAAAAAGAACTGGGGGAAGAAACAGTCAAGGAAAAATGACCATCCGTTATAAAGGAGGGGGTCATAAGAGACGTTATCGAATAATCGATTTTAAACGCGATAAGCACGGAATTCCAGCTACCGTTGCCACCATCGAATACGATCCCAATCGTACTTCATTCATAGCACTGGTTAATTACCAGGATGGTGAGAAGAGATATATCATTGCACAATCTGGTTTACAAGTAGGACAGAATATCGTTTCCGGAGAGAAAGTTGCTCCTGAGATCGGTAACTCCATGAGACTATCCGGCATTCCATTAGGAACCATCATTTCATGTATCGAATTGCACCCGGGACAAGGAGCTGTTATGGCTCGTAGTGCAGGGGCTTTCGCTCAACTGATGGCACGAGAAGGAAAATATGCTACGGTAAAACTTCCATCGGGAGAGACCAGAATGATCCTTGCTAATTGTATGGCTACCATCGGTGCCGTATCCAACAGTGACCATCAGTTATTGGTGTCCGGTAAAGCAGGTAGATCAAGATGGTTGGGTAGAAGACCAAGGACCAGACCTGTAGTTATGAACCCTGTAGATCATCCAATGGGTGGTGGAGAAGGGAAATCATCCGGAGGTCATCCAAGATCCAGAAATGGAATACCTGCTAAAGGGTATAAGACCAGATCCAAAACTAAAGCGAGTAACAAACATATTATAGAACGTAGAAAGAAATAACAGACTATGGCACGATCATTAAAAAAAGGACCTTACGTTCATTACAAATTAGACAAGAAAGTTCAGCAGAATGTTGATTCAAATAAGAAGACAGTGATCAAGACCTGGTCGCGTTCTTCTATGATCACACCCGATTTTGTTGGACAAACCATTGCAGTTCATAACGGAAAACAATTTGTACCCGTTTATGTGACTGAAAATATGGTAGGACATAAATTAGGAGAGTTTTCACCAACAAGATCGTTCCGAGGTCATGCCGGTGCGAAAAACAAAGGAAAAAAATAATAGACCATGGGAGTTCGTAAAAGAAATAGAGCAGAGCAGATCAAGGAAGCAAAGAAGACCATGTACTTTGCCAAATTGAATAATTGCCCTACGTCGCCAAGAAAAATGCGATTGATGGCTGATTTAGTTCGAGGTGAAAAAATAGATAATGCGCTCAACATTTTAAAGTTCAGCAAGAAAGAAGCATCCAATCGTTTGGAGAAACTTCTTTTGTCGGCAATTGCAAATTGGCAGGCAAAGAACGAAGATGCATCAATTGAAGATGCCGATCTTTTTGTTAAAGAGATCCGAGTGGACAGTGGTAGTATGTTAAAGAGATTACGCCCTGCCCCTCAAGGTCGCGCGCACAGAATAAGAAAACGTTCCAATCACGTAACACTTGTGCTTGGAGCTAACGATAACACACAAAGCAATTAATTAAATGGGACAGAAAACAAATCCAATCGGAAATCGCTTAGGTATCATTAGAGGATGGGAATCCAACTGGTATGGAGGCAACGACTACGGCGATAAATTGGCCGAAGACGATAAGATTAGAAAATATGTTCATGCTCGTTTAAGTAAAGCCAGTGTGTCAAGAGTAATTATTGAACGTACTCTAAAACTTGTAACCGTTACTATCACCACCGCCCGTCCAGGTATTATCATTGGTAAAGGTGGCCAGGAGGTAGACAAGTTGAAAGAAGAGCTCAAGAAGATTACAGGTAAGGATGTACAGATCAACATCTTTGAGATCAAGAGACCGGAATTGGATGCCTATTTAGTAGGTGCCAGTGTCGCAAGACAGATCGAGAACAGGATTTCCTATCGTCGTGCGATCAAAATGGCTATTGCAGCTGCTATGCGTATGAACGCAGAAGGTATCAAAATTCAGATATCAGGTCGTTTGAATGGTGCAGAAATGGCTCGTAATGAGTCATACAAAGATGGACGTATTCCATTATCGACATTTAGAGCCGATATTGATTATGCTTTAGTAGAAGCTCATACTACCTATGGTAGATTGGGTGTGAAAGTGTGGATCATGAAAGGTGAAGTTTATGGAAAAAGAGAGCTTTCTCCTTTGGTAGGTTTATCCAAAAAGGGTGGAAAAGCTGGTGGAAGACGTGGTGGTAGAAATAATAAAGCCCGTCAGAGAAAGTAATTTTTTAAAAAGAAAGAAATGTTACAACCTAAAAGAACAAAATTCCGTAAGCAACAAAAAGGCCGCATGAAAGGAAATTCCGGACGTGGATTTCGTTTGGCCTACGGAACATTTGGTTTAAAATCGTTGGATTCTAATTTTGTCACATCCAGACAGATCGAAGCTGCTCGTATTGCAGCAACACGTTTTATGAAACGAGAAGGATCGATCTGGATCATGATATTCCCGGATAAACCAATTACCAAAAAACCTCTTGAGGTTCGTATGGGTAAGGGTAAGGGAGCTGTAGAATATTATGCGGCGATAGTTAAACCAGGTAGAATAATGTTTGAAGTATCAGGTGTGCCTCTCGAAACTGCTAAAGAAGCATTGCGATTGGCCGCTCAAAAGCTTCCTGTTAAAACGAAGTTCGTAGTGTCAAGAACCTATGAAGCTTAATTTTTTGAAATTGTAATTATGAAACAATCTGAAATAAAAGAAGCCTCAACAGCGGAACTCCAGGAAAGACTGGGTGAATTCAAGAAAGCCTTTTCAGAGATGAAAATGGCTCATGCTATATCACCGTTGGAGAATCCAATTCAAATAAGGACGCAAAAAAGAACCATTGCGAGAATTGCGACAGAACTAACTAAAAGAGAGGTACAATAACTGTACGAAGCTGAAAGATGGAAAAAAGAAATTTAAGAAAAGAACGTATTGGTGTAGTAACAAGTAACAAGATGGACAAATCCATCGTAGTTGCTGAAGTCAAGAAAATGAAGCATCCCATGTATGGGAAATTCGTATTGAAGACAAAAAAATATGTTGCACACGATGAAACCAACGACTGCAACGAAGGGGATAAGGTAAGGATCATGGAAACACGTCCTTTGAGTAAGACCAAATGTTGGAGATTAGTAGAAATAATAGATAGAGCCAAGTAATCATGATACAACAAGAATCAAGACTTAAAGTAGCAGATAATACGGGAGCAAAGGAAGTGCTCACGATACGTGTTCTAGGAGGAACCAAGAAACGATATGCTTCCATTGGTGATAAGATTGTTGTTTCTGTAAAGGAAGCCACACCTAACGGGACCATTAAGAAAGGTGCTGTAGCAACAGCCGTGGTAGTCCGTACAGTAAAGGAAGTACGCAGACCGGATGGATCGTATATTCGATTCGATGATAACGCCTGTGTATTGTTGGATCCTCAAGGAGAAATGATTGGAACACGTGTTTTTGGCCCTGTAGCCAGAGAGCTTCGTGATAAACAATTTATGAAGATAGTATCATTAGCACCTGAAGTGCTTTAATACAATATAGTAAAATGGTAAAGCTTAAAATCAAATCTGGAGATAATGTGGTAGTTACTGCCGGAGACCATAAAGGGTCTGAAGGAAGAGTGATGCTTGTTATCAGAGATAAAAACAAAGCAATCGTAGAAGGAGTGAACATGGTTTCAAAGCACGAGAAGCCAAGCGCTAACAACCCTCAGGGAGGAATTGTGGAAAAAGAGGCTCCGATACATATTTCAAACCTATCGTTGATCGATCCCAAATCGGGAGAGGCCACTCGTGTAGGTTATAAAATAGAAGATGGTAAAAAATTACGATTTTCAAAAAAATCGAATCAAGTTATTTAGTTATGGGATATTCACCAAGACTTAAAGAAGAATATAAGGGCCGAGTGATCAATGCCCTAAAGGAGGAATTTGGATACAAGAACGTGATGCAGGTTCCCAAATTAAAGAAGATCATTGTCTCACGTGGTGTTGGAGCTGCTGTGGCCGATAAGAAATTATTGGAATATGCTGTGGATGAACTAACCAATATCACCGGACAAATGGCAATTGCGACCATATCAAAGAAGGATGTTTCTAACTTTAAATTGAGAAAAGGAACTCCTATTGGTGCAAAAGTGACATTACGCGGAGAGAACATGTATGAGTTCTTGGATAGATTGATCACTTGTGCTTTACCACGAGTGCGTGATTTCAACGGAATCAGATCTACCGGATTTGATGGCCGAGGAAATTATTCATTGGGTATCACAGAACAGATCATCTTTCCTGAGATCGATATCGATAAAGTGAAAAGGATCGATGGTATGAACATTACCTTCGAAACATCAGCAAGTACCGATAAAGAAGCAAAATCATTACTAACCCAACTGGGATTACCCTTTAAAAAGAACTAAGAGATGGCTAAAGAATCAATGAAAGCCCGTGAGGTAAAAAGAGCTAAGATGGTAGCTAAATATGCTGAAAGACGTAAAGCTTTAAAAGAAGCTGGCGATTGGGAAGCATTGCAAAAACTACCAAAGAACTCATCACCGGTACGTTTGCACAATCGATGTAAATTAACCGGAAGACCAAAAGGGTATATGAGAACTTTTGGAATTTCAAGGGTAACATTCCGTGAAATGGCCAATCAAGGTCTAATTCCTGGGATTAGAAAAGCAAGTTGGTAATCAGAAAATAAAGAATTAAGATGAATATAGATCCAATATCAGATTTTCTAACCAGAGTTAGAAATGCAGTGAATGCAGGCCACCGCGTTGTTGAAATTCCTGCTTCAAAAGTAAAAAAAGAAATTACGAAGATATTATTCGATCAAGGATATATCCTGAGCTATAAATTTGAGGATGACAATGGTCCACAAGGAACCATTAAGATCGCTTTGAAATACGATAAGCTTACTAAAGATCCTGTGATCAAAGATATACAAAGAATCAGTAAACCAGGTTTACGTAAATATTCAAATTCTTCAGATATACCACGTATCTTAAATGGACTGGGTATTGCAATCGTCTCAACTTCTCACGGAGTGATGACCGGTAAGCAAGCTCAAGCTCAGAATGTTGGTGGTGAAGTATTGTGTTACGTATACTAATATTAAAGACTAAAGGAAATGTCAAGAATAGGTAAAAATCCGGTAGTTATCCCTGAAGGAGTTACAATAGACATCCAAGACGATGTGATCACTGTAAAAGGAAAATTGGGAGAGTTAACTCAGGAATATTCAGAAGTATCGATTAAAGTTGATGAAGGCAATGTCGTTGTTGAACGTCCTTCTGACTCAAAAGATCACAGGGCGAAACATGGATTGTACCGTTCGCTGGTCAATAACATGGTTGTAGGAGTAACGAAAGGCTGGACAAAAGAGCTCGAATTGGTAGGTGTTGGTTTCAGAGCAACCAATCAAGGTCAGAAATTGGATCTTGCAATTGGATTCTCACATAATATCGTTTTGGATATTGCGCCTGAGGTGAAGATCGAGACCATTTCTGAAAAGGGAAAAAACCCCATAGTGAAACTTACTTCACACGATAAACAATTGGTAGGTCAGGTTGCTGCTAAAATTAGAGGCTTCCGTAAACCAGAACCATACAAAGGAAAAGGAGTACGTTTTGTGGGTGAACAAGTTAGAAGAAAAGCAGGTAAATCTGCATAATACATAAAGATATGGCATTATCAAAAACAGATAGAAGAAACAGATTGCGTTTTAGGATACGCAAAACCGTATCAGGAACTGAACAACGACCAAGATTGGCAGTATTCAGGTCCAACAAGGATATCTATGCTCAATTGATCGATGATGTAAGCGGTAAGACCATTGCCTCAGCTTCATCAAGAGATAAGGACATAGAGGTAAAAGGGAATAAAACAGAAGCTGCTAAATTGGTTGGTAAAGCAATCGGTGAAAAGGCATTGAAAGCTGGCGTTGATACCATTTCCTTCGATAGAGGAGGATATCTTTATCACGGAAGAGTTAAATCATTGGCTGACGGAGCACGCGAAGCTGGCTTAAAATTCTAATAAAATATGTATCAAGACTATAAAAACGTAGAATTAGTAAAACCAGGAGGTTTGGAATTGAAGGACCGATTGGTTGGCGTACAACGTGTTACTAAAGTAACAAAAGGGGGTAGGACATTTGGTTTTTCTGCCATTGTTGTAGTAGGAGACGAAAATGGTGTAGTTGGACAAGGACTTGGAAAGTCTAAGGATGTAGCGAGTGCCATTGCCAAAGCCATTGAAGATGCCAAGAAGAATTTAGTGCGTATCCCATTGAACAAGACCACACTACCTCATGAACAAAAAGGGAAGTATGGTGGAGCACGTGTAACCTTATTACCAGCTGCTCCCGGTACTGGAGTTATCGCTGGAGGAGCAGTACGTGCCGTATTGGAATCGGTTGGAGTCCATGATGTACTTTCAAAGTCTCAGGGATCATCTAATCCTCACAATGTGGTAAAAGCAACTTTTGATGCATTATTGCAATTAAGAAGTGCAGAAACTGTGGCAAAGCAAAGAGGTATCTCTTTAGAGAAATTATTTAAAGGATAAGGGTAAGGAAATGGCTAAAATTAAAATCACAAAGGTTAAAAGTGCGATCAATCGTACTCAAAACCAAAAAAGAACACTCGAAGCATTAGGCCTGCATAAAATGGGTCAGGTGGTAGAGCATGATGACACACCAAACATACTTGGTATGATCAAAAAAGTTAATCATTTGGTTTCAGTAGAAACTGCTTAATAATAGAAAAATGGATTTAAGTAACTTACAACCGGCAGCAGGTTCGGTAAAGAATAAAGGCAAGCGTGTAGGTCGCGGACAAGGTTCTGGAAAAGGTGGTACTGCTACCCGAGGACATAAAGGGGCAAAATCACGATCTGGATACTCCAAGAAATTAGGATTTGAAGGAGGACAAATGCCATTGCAAAGACGGGTTCCTAAATTTGGATTTAAGAATATTAACCGTAAAGAATATCAAGGGATCAATATAGACACCCTTCAACAATTGGTGGATGATAAGAAGATCAAAGGATCTATCGACTTCGACACCATGCTTGATTTGGGTCTGATCAAAAAGAATGACCTGATAAAAATATTGGGAAGAGGAGAACTAAAAGCAAAACTAAAAGTAACAGCCCATAAGTTTTCTGCTTCAGCTAAAGAAGCTATAGAAGCTGCAGGTGGTGAAGTAGTAACATTGTAATTTTTAAGTAAGGATGAAATTTATTGAAACCTTAAAGAACGTTTGGAAAATAGAGGAACTACGCAATAGGATCCTTGTGACCCTGGGACTATTATTGGTGTATCGTTTCGGTGCGCAAGTCGTATTACCAGGTATCGATGCTGCAAAGCTTTCGGAATTCGCAGGAAAATTCGATGATGGAGGTATTGGTGGTCTGTTAAATGCCTTTACAGGAGGAGCATTCGCTAATGCTTCTGTATTTGCATTGGGGATCATGCCTTATATCTCGGCATCTATTGTGGTGCAGTTAATGCAAATTGCAGTTCCCTATCTACAGAAATTACAGAAAGAAGGGGAGAGCGGAAGAAAGAAGATCAATCAGATCACAAGGTGGTTAACTATCGGTATCTGTTTGGTACAGGCACCAAGTTACCTGGCTGGTCTACCTGCATTAGGTGTTCCACCTGAAGCTTATATTCTTGGTCAAACACCCATGTTCTATATCTCATCTGTGATCATTTTGGTGACCGGATGTATATTTGCCATGTGGTTGGGTGAAAAGATCACCGACAAAGGAATTGGAAATGGTATCTCTATTTTGATCATGGTAGGTATCATCGCACGATTACCTCAATCCTTTACCCAGGAATTTGCTTCCAGAGTATTGGAATCCAACGGAGGATTGATCATGATACTGATCGAATTGGTCATCTGGTTTATCATAATACTCGCCAGTGTGATGCTGGTCATGGCGGTCCGGAAGATACCGGTCCAATATGCCAGAAGAACAGCCAGTGGAGGGTATGAGAAGAATATCTTCGGAGCCAGACAGTTCATCCCATTAAAATTGAACGCATCCGGAGTTATGCCTATCATCTTTGCTCAGGCGATCATGTTCGTGCCTTCGGCTGTAGCCAGTTTGTCAGAAAGCGATTTTGCTCAATCTATTCAGGCTAATTTCAGTGATATATTTGGACTATGGTACAATGTTGTATTTGCCGGTCTCATTATTATATTCACCTATTTCTATACTGCGATCACCGTGCCAACCAATAAGATGGCCGATGATCTGAAGCGAAGTGGTGGATTTATTCCGGGTATCAAACCGGGAACCGATACGGCAGAACTATTGGATAAGATCATGTCGCAAATAACCTTGCCTGGTTCGTTATTCCTAGCTTTTATAGCCATTTTCCCGGCATTTGCGGTAAAATTATTTGGAATTCAACAAGGATGGGCATTGTTCTATGGAGGAACCTCACTTCTAATTATGGTGGGTGTGGCCATAGATACCATGCAACAGATCAACTCTTATTTATTGAATCGTCATTACGATGGTTTGATGAAATCGGGTAAAAACAGAAAACAAGTAGCATAATGGCAAAACAACCCGCAATAGAACAAGACGGAACAATTGTAGAGGCATTATCCAATGCCATGTTCCGTGTAGAATTGGAAAACGGTCACATCGTGACCGCCCACATTTCGGGAAAAATGCGTATGCATTATATAAAATTATTACCTGGAGATAAGGTAAAATTAGAAATGAGTCCTTACGATTTATCTAAGGCTCGTATCACCTATAGATATTAAGTATGAAAGTAAGAGCATCTATTAAGAAAAGAAGTGCCGACTGCAAAATTGTTCGCAGGAATGGCAGATTATATGTTATTAACAAAAAGAACCCAAGGTTCAAACAAAGACAAGGATAAATTATGGCAAGAATCGCAGGTGTAGATATTCCTAAACAAAAAAGGGGTGTAATCGCGTTAACGTATATCTTTGGTATTGGAAAAAGCCGTGCTAAGGATATCTTGGAAAAAGCCGGAGTTGGCGAAGACAAAAAAGTAAGCGAATGGGACGATACAGAGATCGGTAATATTCGTGAAGCTGTTGGATCTTTCAAAATTGAAGGTGAACTACGTAGTGAAGTTCAATTAAGCATCAAACGCTTAATGGATATTGGTTGCTACAGAGGTATTCGTCACAGAACAGGACTTCCTCTTCGTGGACAGCGTACCAAGAATAACGCTAGAACGAGAAAAGGAAAACGTAAAACTGTTGCTAACAAGAAAATGGCAACTAAATAATTCCAAGAGATATGGCAAAGACTAGTTCAAAAAGTACAAAGAAACGTAAGGTGATTGTTGAATCTGTTGGACAAGCTCATATAGCAGCTTCATTCAATAATATCATTGTTACATTAACCAATAAGAATGGAGATGTGATCTCTTGGTCATCGGCAGGAAAGATGGGATTCAGAGGTTCTAAGAAGAATACTCCCTATGCTGCACAATTGGCTGCTGAAGATGCTGCTGCTGTAGCGACAGGTCTTGGTTTACGTAAAGT
The DNA here is from genome assembly GCA_024644805.1 of Flavobacterium sp. Taxonomy (GTDB): domain Bacteria; phylum Bacteroidota; class Bacteroidia; order Flavobacteriales; family Flavobacteriaceae; genus Marifrigoribacter. The sequence goes on from JAHEHC010000008.1 coordinate 9,561, forward strand.
AAAGGTTTATGTGAAAGGCCCCGGGAACGGAAGAGAATCGGCTATTAGATCCATTCACAATGCCGGTATCGAAGTGACCGAGATCATCGATGTAACTCCGTTACCACATAATGGTTGCAGACCTCCAAAAAGAAGAAGAGTATAATACGGTTTAAGTATTAACTTAAAAAATAATTAAGTATCAATAGAAGGAAATAGAATACCAGAGGATAAGACCTTAATTTGGAATTCCCTTCACAAAAAAGAAAAAATGGCAAGATATACTGGTCCAAAAACAAAAATTGCAAGAAAGTTTGGTGAGGCGATCTTCGGAGACGACAAATCTTTCGAGAAGAAGAATTACCCACCGGGACAACACGGAAACAACCGTAGACGCGGAAAAAAATCGGAATATGCACTTCAGTTAGCTGAAAAGCAAAAAGCGAAATATACCTATGGTATCTTAGAGCGTCAGTTCAGAAATATGTTCAAAAAAGCGACATCTTCACAGGGAATAACCGGTGAGGTGCTGTTACAATTATGTGAGTCCAGACTGGACAATGTGGTTTACAGAATGGGAATTGCTCCTACTCGTAGCGCTGCAAGACAATTGGTTTCTCACAGACATATAACCGTAAATGGTGATAAAGTAAACATTCCATCCTATCAGGTAAAAGCCGGGGATGTGGTAGGTGTTAGAGAAAAATCCAAATCATTGGAAGCGATTGAAAATTCGTTGGCAAATGCTAATCATGTCTATGAATGGATCACTTGGGATCAAGCCATGAAACGTGGAACCTATGTGTCTGTTCCCGAAAGGATCCAGATTCCGGAGAACATCAACGAGCAATTCATCGTCGAATTATATTCAAAATAAAAAATCAACAGATATAACACTATGGCAGTATTTAGTTTTCAGAAGCCCGATAAAGTTATTATGATCGATTCGACCGATTTCGAAGGGAAATTTGAATTTCGTCCTTTGGAACCAGGTTATGGATTAACAGTGGGTAATGCATTAAGAAGAGTACTTCTTTCCTCATTGGAAGGGTTTGCAATTACTTCTGTAAGAATAGAAGGAGTAGATCATGAATTTTCTACCATTGCCGGGGTAGTGGAAGATGTTACAGAGATCATCCTCAATTTAAAACAAGTGTGTTTTAAAAGACAGATCGATGAAATTGATAATGAAACCGTTACTATTTCGGTTTCTGGTGTTGAGCAATTGACCGCAGGTGATTTTCAGAAATTCATCTCAGGTTTTCAGGTATTGAATCCGGATCTTGTGATCTGTAATATGGAGCCGAAAGTGAATCTGAACTTTGAGATCACTATCGAAAAGGGAAGAGGGTATGTGCCGGCGGAGGAAAATAAAAAAGCCAACGCTCCACTTGGAACCATATTCACCGATTCTATCTACACTCCGATTAAGAATGTTAAATACAGCATTGAGAATTATCGTGTGGAACAGAAGACCGATTATGAGAAATTGATTTTTGAGATCATAACAGACGGTTCTATAAATCCAAAGGATGCATTGACCGAAGCTGCAAAGACCCTGATCCATCATTTCATGCTATTCAGCGATGAGCGCATCACCCTTGAGGCCGATGAGATCGCTCAAACTGAGACCTATGATGAGGAATCGTTGCACATGAGACAGTTGTTGAAGACCAAATTGATTGATATGGATCTTTCAGTCAGAGCATTGAACTGCTTGAAAGCTGCTGAAGTTGATACCTTAGGTGATCTGGTCTCATACAATAAGAATGATCTTATGAAGTTTAGGAACTTTGGAAAAAAATCGCTTACTGAATTGGAGGAATTGGTAGATGTGAAAGGATTGAGTTTTGGCATGGATCTTTCAAAATATAAACTGGACAAGGACTAATTCTGTTTCAGAAAGGAAAATTTAAAAGGAAAAGTTTAAGAAATGAGACACGGAAAGAAAACAAATCATTTAGGTAGAAAAACAGCCCATAGAAAGTCCATGTTGGCGAATATGGCCTGTTCCCTAATTGAACATAAAAGAATAAATACCACGGTTGCAAAGGCAAAAGCCTTGAAACAATTTGTTGAGCCCTTGGTCACAAAATCCAAAGAGGATACCACCCACAACAGACGTATCGTTTTTAGCAGATTGCGACAAAAGGAAGCAGTTACCGAATTATTCAGGGAAGTTGCTGTTAAAGTAGGTGATCGTCCAGGAGGTTATACCAGGATCATCAGATTGGGTAATCGATTGGGAGATAACGCCGAAATGGCCATGATCGAATTGGTTGACTACAACGAATTGTACAATGCTGGCAAACCAGCCAAGAAAAAATCGACTCGTAGAGGAAGACGAGGTGGAGCTCAAAAAGAAGCAGCTGCAGCTGCAGTGGCACCAGCTACCGAAGTAAAAGAAGAAGAATAAGAATGAATACATTCATTAATTGTATCAAAGGGATAAGCTTTCAAAGTTTATCCCTTTTTTTTGTTTTATATCATGTTAAAAAATATAAATCACGAATAGAAATTCTTTGATCTTTTGAAGTATTTTTGTTAAACTCTAATTCCTATGAAATATCAAGATCGAAAAAAAGCATTCATCTTATTGAAGGACGGGACACTATTCCATGGTAAGGCAGTTGGTAATGTCACCGGTTCAGCTTTTGGAGAAGTGTGTTTCAATACTGGAATGACCGGATATCAGGAGATCTTTACCGACCCTTCCTATTTTGGTCAGCTTATGGTAACAACCAATGCCCATATTGGTAATTATGGTGTGGCAGAAGATGAGATCGAATCCGATTCCATAAAGATCGCAGGATTGATCTGTAGGAATTTCAGTTATCAATATTCACGTCCGGCAGCCAATAAATCACTCGAGTCGTTTTTGGAAGAAAATAACTTGCTAGCTATCAGTGATGTGGAAACCAGAGCTTTGGTGTCTTATATTCGTGAACATGGAGCAATGAATGCAGTGATATCTACAGAGATCGATTCATTGGATGATTTAAAGAAACAACTTAGTGAGGTGCCTGATATGAATGGGCTGGAGCTGGCATCAAGGGTTTCAACCAAAGAACCATTCTATTATGGAAACGAGGATGCTTCTATCAGGATTTCAGCATTGGATATCGGTATCAAAAAGAATATCTTACGGAATCTGGCACAACGAGATTGCTATATAAAAGTGTTTCCCTATAATGCTTCATTTGAGGAGATGAGATCATTTGAACCGGACGGATATTTTCTATCCAATGGTCCTGGTGATCCACAACCCCTCAAAGAGGCCATTGATTCGGCAAAAAAAATGATCGATAGCGGAAAACCTGTTTTTGGGATCTGTCTTGGTCATCAGGTTCTGGCCCTTGCAAACGGAATATCTACGTTTAAGATGCACAATGGTCATCGGGGTATCAATCACCCTGTGATAAACTTACAAACTGGTAAAGGGGAGATCACATCACAAAATCATGGATTTGCTGTCAATAGGGAAGAAACCGAAAAGCACCCAGATGTCGAGATCACCCATCTTCATCTGAACGATCAGACAGTAGCAGGTATGAAAATGAAGAATAAACCCGTTTTTTCGGTGCAATACCATCCGGAAGCCAGTCCGGGACCACATGATTCATCCTATCTTTTTGATGAATTCATTTCAAGAATAAGAAACAATAAATTACAAACCGCATGAGTATAATTATCGATATCCAGGCCCGTCAGATTTTTGATTCCAGAGGAAATCCAACAGTTGAAGTAGACGTTATAACAGATAATGGATTCCTTGGTAGAGCAGCAGTTCCCTCAGGAGCGTCAACCGGAGAGCACGAGGCTGTTGAACTAAGGGATGGAGGTAAAGAGTATATGGGCAAAGCGGTAACTAAAGCCGTTGAGAACGTCAATGGGAAGATTGCCGGAACATTATTGGGGGTTTCAGTTTTTGAACAAGAAGAGATCGATAAGATCATGATCGATCTTGATGGTACAGCAAACAAATCCAAATTAGGTGCAAATGCCATTCTTGGAGTGTCGTTGGCAACAGCCCATGCAGCAGCCAACGAACTTGGCCTTCCACTATATCGTTACATAGGCGGTGTTAATGCCAAGACCTTACCGGTTCCTATGATGAACATCATCAATGGAGGATCTCACAGCGATGCTCCTATAGCGTTTCAGGAGTTTATGATCATGCCCGTTATGGCCAAGAACTTTTCACAGGCCATGAAGATGGGTAGCGAGATCTTTCACCATTTGAAGAAAGTGCTTCATTCAAGAGGATTGAGCACTGCAGTGGGTGATGAAGGAGGATTTGCTCCTGAATTGAATGGAACTGAAGACGCATTGGATACCATCGCTGAGGCGGTGACCAATGCAGGGTATCAATATGGTTCTGAAGTTCTGATCGCTTTGGATTGTGCTTCCGCTGAATTCTATAAAGATGGAAAGTATGATTATACCAAATTTGAAGGAGATAAAGGAAAAGTGAGAACTTCAAAAGAGCAAGCCGACTATTTAGCAGAATTGGCCGAAAAGTACCCCATCATATCCATCGAGGATGGTATGGATGAGAACGATTGGGAAGGCTGGGCCTATCTGACCAAAAAATTGGGAAAGAAGGTTCAATTGGTGGGCGATGACCTATTTGTGACAAACGTTGAACGACTATCCAAAGGGATCAATGAGCAGATAGCCAATTCCATACTGATAAAAGTAAATCAGATCGGAACTCTTTCAGAGACCATTGCCGCTGTAAATATGGCAAAGAATGCCGGATATACATCAGTGATGTCCCATCGATCAGGAGAAACAGAGGACAATACCATAGCCGATCTGGCGGTGGCTTTGAATTGTGGTCAAATAAAAACAGGATCGATGTCACGAAGTGATCGGATGTCGAAATACAATCAATTGCTTCGAATTGAAGAACATCTGGGAGATGTAGCTTACTATCCTAAGCGATCCGCCTTTAAAATATAGGCATATTACTTTTAGACAAAATGGAAACCAAATTCGATTTCGAATTTGGTTTTTTTTTGTCAATGATAATTATCATTGTTTTTGATTTTTATAAAAATTAACTTATCGGGTTATTTGATTCTGATATTAATTATATAAAATAATCATGAGTGGTTTAAAAGAAAAATTGTACGAAAAAATTTATGAGCATCGCCCAAGAACGACCAGACTGGTTAAGGAATTTGGCGAAAATGTTGTGGATCAGGTTAAGGTTTCACAAGTCATTGGAGGAATGCGAGGGATCAAAAGCCTCGTTACAGACATATCCTATTTGGATCCATTGGAAGGTATTAGATATCGTGGTTTTACCCTTCCTGAAGTATTAAATCAATTGCCAAAACCCAAAGGAGCTGAAATGCCTTATGTTGAAGGATTGTATTACCTGTTATTAACCGGGGAAATACCCACACATGATGAGGTCATAAACCTTATGATCGATTTCAACAACAGAAGGATCATTCCGCGTTATGTTTGGGATGTGATCGACTCATTCCCAAGCGGAAGTCATCCCATGGCGATCCTTTCTGCAGCGGTGATGAGCCTCGAAAGAGAATCTCATTTCAATGTCCTGTATAAGCAAGGTATGAGTAAAATGGATTATTGGGATCCTACCTATGAGGATGCTACCAATCTGATAGCAAAAATGCCCTTGATTGGAGCTTATATCTATAATAAATTATATCACCCGGAAAAAGGGCATCTTTATCCCGATCCAACATTGGATCTCGGGGCTAACTTTGCCTATATGATGGGTAAGGATAAGCCGTATGACGATGTCTCCAGAATGTATTTCATCATACATGCAGATCATGAAAGTGGAAATGTTAGTGCTCATACGGGGCATCTGGTAGCCAGTTCACTATCTGATATCTATTATGCGACTTCAGCAATGATCAATGGATTAGCAGGTCCTCTTCATGGACTGGCCAATCAAGAGGTATTGCGTTGGTTGCAAGGATTAATGAAACAAATGGGTAATAAGTTTCCAACTAAAGATGAATTGAAAGATTATGTGTGGGATACTTTGAACAACGGACAGGTCATTCCAGGATATGGTCATGCAGTTCTAAGGAAAACAGATCCTCGTTATACAGTTCAAAGGGAATTTTGTTTGAAACACATGCCAAATGATGATCTGTTCAAGTATGTGGATGCATTGTATGATGTAGTGCCGGATATTTTGAAAGAACACGGAAAAGCAAAAAACCCATGGCCGAATGTTGATGCACAATCTGGTGTCCTACAGTGGCACTATGGGATCACTCAATATGATTTCTATACCGTATTATTCGCTATAGGAAGATCGTTTGGTGTTTTGTCAAATATCATTTGGGACAGGGCATTGGGTTATGCATTGGAAAGACCAAAATCGATCACTACCAATATGATCGAAAAAATGGTTGGTATCAAAAAAGATCTGGTGACCACATAAATTCAATTTCTATAATTTAATTGATGGAAATTTGATTTTATATGATTCATTAGTCATTGAGATTTATTAAATCAAGGTAGCAACCCATACAATTGTATGGGTTGCTATTTTATTACCATTAGAGAGCAATATTGTGTGTGATTTTTCTTAATTTTACATACTCTCTAAAATGATAAAACCCAAATAAAAATGTCACAAAAAGCCACCATCGAAATTGAAGGTAAAAAGTATGAATTACCTGTTATTAAAGGAACAGAGAATGAACTTGCAATCGATATAAAGACCCTTCGATCGGCCACAGGTGGCGTAATTACAATCGATCCGGGATTTAAGAATACCGGATCTTGTGAAAGCGCGATCACATTTCTAAATGGAGAAGAAGGTATTCTGAGATATCGAGGCTATTCGATCGAGGAATTGGCCGAAAAAGCAGATTTTCTTGAAGTCGCTTTCCTGCTCATCTTTGGAGAATTGCCCACCAAGGAACAACTTGAAAAATTTGACACCGATATTAAGGCAAATGCTCATGTTGATGAAGATGTAAAGAAGATCATCGATGGTTTTCCTAAAGCGGCACATCCAATGGGGGTTTTATCTTCATTGACCAGTGCTTTGGTAGCATTCAATCCATCTTCAGTGAATGTCGATTCTGAAGAGGAAATGTACAATGCGATCGTTAGGATCATGGGTAAGTTTCCGGTATTGACAGCCTGGACCTATAGAAAACACTCTGGACTTCCCTTGGATTATGGGGATAGTTCTTTGGGCTATGTGGAGAACTTCATTAAAATGATGTTCAAAAAGCCTGCTGACGAGTATAAAAGCAATAAGGTCGTTTTGGACGCATTGGATAAACTTCTAATTCTACATGCAGATCATGAGCAGAATTGTTCAACATCAACTGTGCGTATCGTTGGATCCTCACATGCCGGATTATTTGTCTCACTATCAGCAGGTATTAATGCATTATGGGGTCCTCTTCATGGAGGTGCCAATCAAGCAGTAATAGAAATGTTGGAGGCGATTGAGGAAGACGGTGGAGATACTAAGAAATATATGGCCAAAGCCAAGGATAAGAACGATCCATTCCGACTCATGGGGTTTGGACATAGAGTGTATAAGAACTTTGATCCGAGAGCAAAGATCATCAAGAAATCGGCCGATAATGTACTCGGAGATCTTGGAATAGAAGATCCAATTCTGGATATTGCCAAAGGATTGGAAAAAGAGGCCTTGGAAGATTCTTATTTTGTAGATAGGAAACTTTATCCCAACGTCGATTTCTACTCTGGTATTATCTATCGTGCCCTTGGCATTCCAACTGAAATGTTCACACCCATGTTCGCCCTGGGAAGATTGCCGGGATGGATTGCCCAATGGAGGGAGATGAGATTGAATAAAGAACCGATTGGAAGACCAAGACAAATTTATATCGGCGAACAAAAACGCCCATTCAAAAAGATAAAGGACAGATAGATCTGGCCATTTTTTCCTGTTGCATAGAATGATTACTTTTATCGTTCTAATTCACTAATCAGTATAGTAATGGAACTACATATAGCCGATGAGGTCTCTCGTCTTAGAGCAGTTATTCTTGGAATTGCACATAGTAACGGTCCAACACCTAAACACGAAGACACCTACGATCCGAAATCGGCCCATCATGTATTGGAGGGAAGCTACCCATTAGAGGCTGACATGGTCAAGGAGATTGAAAGTGTAGCTCATGTATTCGAAAAATACAGAGTGAAGGTCTTTCGCCCGGATGAGATTCCAAACTACAATCAAAAATTTGCGCGGGATATTGCTTTCGTCATAGAGAATAAAATGATCATAGCCAACATTCTTCCCGACAGAGAAAAGGAAATAGAAGCCATTGAACATGTATGGTCCGAGGTTGAAAAGGGGTATAGGATTGTCTTACCCGAAGGTTCTCATATCGAAGGAGGAGACGTGATGCCCTGGTACGATCATATCTTTATAGGGACCTATAGAGGAGACGATTATTCAAACTATATCACGGCCAGAACCAATATGGAAGCGGTTAACACGTTACAGGATTTATTTCCAACTAAAAAAGTTGTTTCATTCGATTTGAGGAAATCCAACACGGATGCCAGAAAGAATGCGTTGCATTTGGATTGTTGTTTTCAGCCTATTGGAAAAGGGAAAGCCTTAATTCATAAAGAATCATTCCTTGTGGAAAAAGAATACGATTGGTTGGTGAATTTCTTTGGAAAGGAGAATCTGTTTCATGTGACTACCGAAGAAATGTACCATATGAATTGCAATGTCTTTTCCATCTCTCCCGAGGTGATCATCTCGGAAAGACATTTCACACGATTGAATCATTGGCTCATTAATCAAGGATTTACCGTTGAGGAAGTGCACTATTTCGAGATCGCCAAACAAGGTGGTCTACTAAGATGTAGTACGATGCCTTTGATCAGGGATAAATAGGGGTCTTCATCCTCTACTAAAGAGTCTTCCGAGTAAGCCTTGTCTTGGAGTATTATTAACTTCCTCTTTCCAATTAACTATAACGTTATAGACATGAAAATTATCGTTTCCTGTTCTTTTTATCCGTAGGGTATTATCCCCTTTTTTTAAAACGTTTTCGTCTAGGGGGATCACCCAGGTTGCAGTTTTTTCAGACCCTAATTGATGAGGGAATTCTGCGGCATTGGAAACATCTATATTATTGATCTCGATCTTGTGATGAAGATCCTGTATAGACCATAAATACAATAGCAAATAACCTTTACCTTTTGGAGTGCCTTCTAGAGTGAAATTTGCCAGTTTCGTTTGTTCGCCTACAAACGTCATTCCATTAAAAGTGGGTAAATCTCCTTGATCATCCCCAAGATGTTCATTAAATATGATGTTTTCAAAATTTGCTGTTAGTGCCATGTTTTATTTGTTTAATTAAGGTCAGTATTATAAAATGCTTAGTTTCAAATAATTTAATTGTTAAATATTGGTATTACACGAATATACTATTTTATTATTAGTCTCTTTAAAGGGGACTTATTTCGCTAAAAATCCAATTAAAAAAGACTCTTTTTAAGTACATTTAACCCAGTTATGAAATCATTTCAAAAACAAATAAGACTGAAGCCCTATAATCGAGGGTTTCATTTAATAACCCATACTATTTTAGAGAATTTGCCGGAGATTAAAGAAATCAACACAGGACTGTTACATATTTTTATTAAGCATACTTCAGCCAGTTTGACCATCAACGAGAATGCCGATTCCTCGGTAAGGCACGATCTTGAAAAACACATGGATGAAATGGTGCCGGAGAATGCACCATATTTTGTTCATACCTATGAGGGGCCGGACGATATGCCGGCTCATATCAAATCATCACTGATGGGTTCATCGGTGCAAATCCCGATCACGAACGGCAGACTGAATCTGGGTACCTGGCAGGGGGTCTATTTGGGGGAACATCGGGATCATGGTGGTCAACGTTCAATTGTCCTCACCTGTTTCGGAACATAAAAAGCATTAACCGTTTGTATGGAGAGTGTATCAAAAAAGGGCAATAGCATGTCTGATTACTACTTTCTTTTTTTATACTTTTGTGTCCTGACCAATTAATTTTTATTAATAACATATAATTCATTTTATTTCATGATTACTACTAGAATTTCATCAGAGCAGGCAATGAAGCTTGAAGATAAGTATGGAGCTCATAATTACCATCCACTACCAGTCGTTTTGAGTAGAGGTGAAGGCGTTTTTGTATGGGATGCTGAAGGCACCAAATACTTTGATTTTTTATCTGCATATTCTGCTGTTAACCAAGGGCATTGTCATCCGAGGATCGTTGAATCTATCGTTGAACAAGCCAAAGTGTTGCATTTGACCTCAAGGGCATTTTATAGTGACTCTTTAGGAGAATATGAGCAGTTTATGTCTGAATATTTTGGTTTCGATAAGGTTTTACCAATGAATACCGGTGCCGAGGGTGTTGAAACCGCTATGAAATTAGTTAGAAAATGGGCCTATAAGAAAAAGGGAGTGCCACAGAATCAGGCCAGGATTCTTTTTGCAAAGGATAATTTCCATGGTCGGACCATATCTGTAGTTTCTGCATCAAATGATCCGGAAGCTAAAAATGACTTTGGTCCTTTTACCCCTGGAATATCAAGTATTCCCTATAATGATATTCAGGCTCTTAAAGAAGAATTGAAAGATCCAAATATAGCTGCATTTATCGTTGAGCCCATTCAAGGTGAGGCGGGGGTTATGGTGCCGGATGAAGGGTATCTGACCAAGGCATATGAATTATGTAAGGCGAATAATGTATTATTTGTTGCCGATGAGATACAAACAGGAATTGCGAGAACTGGAAAGATATTGGCATGTGATCATGAAAACATCAAACCAGATATATTGATCTTGGGCAAGGCATTATCGGGTGGAGCTTACCCTGTATCAGCAGTATTGGCGAATGATGAAATTATGTTATGTATAAAACCCGGAGAACATGGCTCTACCTACGGAGGTAACCCTATGGCTTGTAAAATTGCTATGACGGCATTACAGGTTGTCAAAGATGAGAATTTAGCAGAGAATGCAGAAAGACTGGGTGAGTTGTTCAGAACCAAACTTAAGGATATCGATTCTGAGATGATAACCTTGGTTAGGGGTAAAGGATTATTGAATGCGATAGTTATAAAAGAGATGAATGGAAAAACCGCCTGGGATGTTTGTGTGAGATTAAAAGAAAATGGACTTCTGGCAAAACCGACGCATGGTGATATCATCAGGTTTGCACCTCCATTAGTGATCACAGAAGACCAAATCTTAGAATGTGTTTCTATAATCGAAAAAACGATTAGGTCGTTTGAATGATTTCGGGGATATAAAGAACAAAAAAGGGTGATCATTCGATCACCCTTTTTTTTGTCTTATAACGTTGCTGCCATAACAGCCTTAATGGTATGCATCCGATTTTCTGCTTCATCAAATACAATTGAAGCTTCAGATTCAAATACATCTTCGGTAACTTCCAAGCCATCCAAACCAAACTTATTGAATATTTCTTCTCCAACACCAGTTTTCCTGTTATGGAAAGCAGGAAGACAATGCATGAATTTCACATTTGGATTATTGGTCAGATCCATAACATTCTTATTGACCTGATAGGGCTTTAATAGATTTATTCTTTGTTCCCAAACTTCATCGGGTTCACCCATTGACACCCATACATCTGTAATAATGAAGTCACAATCTTTCACTGCCTCGGAAACATTCTCAGTAATAGTAATTTTGGCTCCGGATTCTTTAGCAATATCATGTACCTGATCTACTAAATCTTGTTCCGGCTGTACTTCTTTAGGGGCTGCAATTCTAACATCCATTCCCATCTTAGATCCAACGATCAACAAGGAGTTCCCCATGTTATTTCGGGCATCTCCAAGATAAGCGTACCGTATATTTTTTAATTTTTTATCGGAATGTTCTTTCATGGTAAGCAGATCTGCTAATACTTGAGTTGGGTGGTACTCATTTGTTAGACCATTCCATACGGTAACTCCAGCATGTTTTGCTAAAGTTTCAACTATTTCTTGTCCAAACCCTCTATACTCTATACCATCATACATTCTGCCAAGAACTCGAGCCGTATCCTCAATGGATTCTTTCTTGCCCATTTGTGATCCGGTAGGACCTAAATAAGTAGTGGACCCACCGAGGTCATGCGTAGCAACTTCAAAAGCACATCGTGTTCTGGTAGAAGCTTTTTCAAAGATCAATGCTATATTCTTACCAGCAAATAGTTGTTTGGTCTTACCTGCTTTCTTATTCTTTTTGAATTTTGCCGAAAGAGACAACAAATAGTTGATCTCATCCTGAGAGAAATCTAATAATGTTAGAAGATGTTTTCCTTTCAATGCCTTTTTTATTGCAGCTTTTTTGTCTTTTTTCATAAGATGTTATTTGGATTTAATCATTTAACGGTTATGTGATGTTATCGTATTCCATGGTTATTTTAGTACCATAAGTTCTGTCTTCGAGTTTATCGGATTTGGTGATTATACTTTTCTCGCCACCATTCTGAATAAATTTAAGTGCCGCTTCTATTTTTGGTTTCATACTACCCTCACCAAATTCTCCTGATTCCAGATAGCGAATGGTATCTGTTTCATCTAAGAATTCTACAACTTCCTGATTTTCATTCCCATAATTAATATAGACATATGGGACGTCGGTCAATATATAAAATTCATTTGCGTGAATCCTTTGAGCCAGCAAAGTAGAGGCCAGATCTTTATCGATGACACCCTCAACAGGATATAGCATCCCTGCCTCATCCTTATATACCGGTACTCCACCGCCTCCAATGGTAATTACAATAACGCCTTTGTTAGCTAGCTTAGCGATTGAATCACGATTAAATATCTCTATGGGATTTGGTGAAGGTACAACCCTTCGGTAAGCACCTTCTTGTTTGGAAGTTTTTTTAAAAATCCATCCTTTTGATTTCTCCAAATCGAGCGCCTGTTCATGAGTATATAACTTCCCAATTTCTTTGCTAGGTTTATTTAAAGCGGGATCGTTTTTATCAACCAGCACCTGAGTTACCAGGGTAACCACATCCCGGTTCAGTCCATGTTCTTTTAGAAGATTTCTGAGATTTCTTTCGATCATATATCCGATACCTCCCTGTGAATCGGCGACACAAATATCGAGAGGCATCTGTTCGATATCATACAATTGCTCACCGGCTTCATTTCTCATAACAATATTGCCTACCTGAGGACCATTGCCATGAGTTAACACGATATTATAATCTTCTTTTATCAGGTAAACAATATTCTTCAAAGTATCTATAACATTGATATCTTGTTCGTGTATGGTCCCCCTCTGATTACTTCTGGTAATAGCGTTTCCACCAAGAGCAATAACAGCAAGTTTTTTCATATTATCTATTTTAACAGGCAAATAAAATATAATATTGAAGATGACCGATAAAAGTAATTTATTTTTTCTGTTTTTGTCAACGGAAGCAGTAATATTTTTTGTTGTAGAGAAATGCTTTTTTACCAAGATCCTGATGTTCATTCAATATTTCTAATTGTATATTTGCATCAAAATCAATTGAGCATGTCCCTTCAGCTAACACTGACACAGCATATAAAGAAAGCAGCCTTAGATTTGTACAAGGCCGAACTTGATTCTGTAGAATTTCAAGCCACTCGCAAGGATTTTGAAGGCGATCTCACTGTAGTGGTATTTCCGATGCTAAAATGGATCAAAGGAAATCCTGCTGCAATAGCAGAAGACCTTGGTTCCTATATCAAAGCACAGGTAGATGAGATCACCGATTATAATGTGGTGAAAGGGTTTTTAAATCTTGTATTGAGCGACACCTATTACCTCAATTTCTTCAGTGCTATCTCCAATTTCAATGATTTTGGCAAGGTAGAGCAACAGGGAGATGCCGTAATGGTTGAATATTCTTCTCCAAACACCAATAAGCCACTCCATCTGGGGCATATTAGAAACAATCTTTTGGGTTATTCTGTGGCCGAAATTCTTAAAGCCTCCGGAAAAAAGGTCTATAAGACCCAGATCATCAATGACCGTGGAATCCATATTTGTAAGAGCATGCTGGCCTGGAAGCGGTTTGGAAATGGGGAAACTCCAGATTCAACAGGTATTAAAGGCGATAAACTGGTTGGGAAATACTATGTCAGATTCGATAAGGAATATAAAGACGAAATCAATGAATTGATATCCGAGGGGTTTTCTGAAGAAGATGCAAAAGCAAAAGCACCATCACTCATAGATGCACAAAAGATGTTGCAACTCTGGGAGAATGGAGATCCTGATACGGTTGCACTTTGGAAGATGATGAATGGTTGGGTATATGATGGATTTGAAGAAACCTATAACTCATTAGGGGTCGATTTTGATATGCTTTACTATGAAAGTGACACCTACCTTCTAGGAAAGGACAATATAATTGAAGGTCTGGAAAGGGGAGTGTTCTATAAAAAGGATGATGGTTCGGTCTGGTGCGACCTTACCGATGAAGGTCTTGACGAGAAGATCGTTCTAAGAAGCGACGGAACAGCGGTCTATATGACCCAGGATATTGGCACAGCAATACAAAGGGTAAAAGATCATCCTGATATTGGGAGTATGATCTATACCGTAGGTAATGAGCAGGACTATCATTTTAAGGTTTTGTTCCTTATACTTAAGAAATTAGGATATGAATGGGCTCAGCATTTGCACCATTTGAGTTATGGAATGGTCGATCTTCCCTCCGGAAAGATGAAAAGCAGAGAAGGAACCGTTGTTGATGCAGATGACCTGATCATTGAAATGTCGAACACCGCTGGTAAGATCAGTGAGGAGCTTGGAAAGATCGACGATCTTTCCGATGAAGAGAAGGAGTCCTTGTATCATACCATAGGAATGGGAGCCCTTAAATATTTCATACTAAAAGTTGACCCAAAGAAAAGGATCTTGTTCAATCCTGAAGAAAGTGTCGATTTCCAAGGAAATACAGGTCCCTTCATACAATATACCTATGCAAGGATCCAATCCATACTTCGCAAGGCAGGGGATGATGTCAGATCGAGCGCATTCGACACCTATTCCAATGAGCTTCATCTAAAGGAAAAGGAATTGTTAAAACAACTCCAGGTCTTTCCGGAAACCATTCAGATGGCTGCCGATCAATTGAGTCCGGCCTTGATCGCTAACTACACTTACGAACTGGTTAAATCGTTCAATTCTTTCTATCAGAATGTTTCGATTCTAAATGCTTCAAATCAGCAGGAAAGAATATTTAGAGTACGGCTATCCAAAGCAGTTTCAGATGTTATAAGAACCTCCTTGAAGCTATTGGGAATCGATGTGCCTGATAGGATGTAATTCATCCCTAAAATAAGACCTGAATTGAAAAATTGGGACTGAAACCAAGAGACACCTCTTCGACCTGATTGATACTCAAATTGCCATCTTCATCAGTACCTAAGGTAAATTTTGTGTTGAGCGTATTTTTTCTGTCCAGCACATTGATAATGGCCACATTTACCTTGGAATCGATCCTGTCGGTAAATTTAAAACGATATTCTGCAGAGATATTGGTTCTGAAATAATCGCTTAATCTTTTGCTGTTTGGTGAATCATATTGAATGAAACTAAATGGTCCTACCGTGACGATCTCCTCTCCTTCCAAAGGAGGGGTATAAGGTTTTCCAGTATGCCAGTCGATCCCAATGGCCAACTTGAATTGTTTGTGGGTATAGGATCCTGCAATGGTAGCTGAATGTCTGATGTCAATATTGTTCGGAAAGGATGATGGAACCAATTCATCGAATGTATAATCGTTATTCATGTAGACATAACTGAACCAAGCAGAAAATGCATTCATCTTTTTATTTAGGGAGAATTCAAGTCCGCTTACCCGATATTCGCCTGCAACACGAACATTCTGAAATTGGTTTTGGAACCCTTGATTTGCTGTTGTAATTCCAGTGACATTCTTATAGAAACCTTCCAGATTGATGAACCAATTCCTATGGTTGTAAATGAGGCCGATAGATACCTGTCTGCTTTTTATTATGGGAACCTCATTGTCATCCGAGAGAACCCATCTGCGTTTCTCAATTCCAAGGAAATCACTTTCAAAATCTATTCTTTGTGTTGTTGTCTGACTTTTAAGTTCTCCTAATGCTTCAACCGCAAACCCATTGTTTAATTTTTGATAGACACTTAATCTCGGTTCCAATGAGAACTTATTGAATTTACCGATGTAATTCGCTCTGAGCCCAACATTGACTATGGTCTTATTATTATTGGTGTTTAATTTTGCATTTGAAAATATACTGTGTGTCCGAATTACATTTTTCTTTTTACTCCTAAAACGCGGCAAATTAATATCCTGAATGTTGGAGATCCCCACTTCCGAGAACTGATACCCATTATCCAGACTCAGATTCTCATTCACTTTATAGGATGCATCCAGTTTGATACCCGTATCCAAAATTTCATTCTCCTGTAACTGCTGTTGTGTCGTAAAGATATCCCTGTTCAATGAATTGAGGACATAAAAGGAACCATAGACAAAAGCACTACTTTGCAGCCGGTCACTCCATGATCTGTTCCATGAAATTCCTCCTACGATACTCTGCTGTTGAAGATCACTATTCTTGGAAATCGCCATATCTTCATCGACAATATTCTCAATGAAGTCCAGGGTATTGTCAATGGTCATAAAATTTACACGCACCTGATCCCTTTCTGAAATATCCCATAATAATTTGGTGCTGAAATCATAAAAGTTGAAATCTTCATTAGCCGATACATCAACAGTACTTTCAGATGATTGAAAATTGGTGATCTCGGTATCTTGAAAGATTCTTTCAGCGTAGGTTCTGTATATATTTGTCTCAAATAGACTATTCAGAGATCTTCTTCCGGAAACTTGTATTCCCAAACGATCGGAAACCGGAATATTCAAATAAGCATTGGCATCAATAAGGTTGAACCCGACACTGCCTGATAAGGATTCAGCAATGGTGTTTTTTGAACGCATATCGATCACTCCGGAAACACTCTCCCCATATCGGGCATGAGTTCCATTTTTATAGACGGTCACATCCTGAGTTAGATTGGGATTGAATGCAGAGATAAGTCCGAAGAAATGACCATTCTGGTACATTTTGATATCATCCCATAAGAATAGGTTCTCATCATGAGTTCCTCCACGTATATTGATATTGGATATGGTCTCATTGACACTTTCAACTCCGGGTAATGCTTGTATTATCTGTAGAACATCATTTTCGATCTGTCCGGGCAGTAAACCAAAATCAGTGGTCTTGAGTGTAATGGATCCATCGGAATGTTTATCAATTCCTTTTGTTAGAAAATTGTAAAGAACAACCTCTTCCAATTCTGAAATACTTTGTTGAAGCTCTATAACAGGACAATCAGAGTCTAACAGACTGGTAACGATCATGGAATCATTATATCCCAGATAGCTTACTATAAGAATTAGGTTAGAATTGTCATTTGTTATATAAAACATTCCTTTAGAATCTGTCGTAGTATTGAACGATCTGTCTTGAGAATATATAGTGGCACCTGTAAGAGGTAAATTTGTTTGTGAGTCGACTATCTTCCCACATAGAGTACCTATTCCATCTTTTAGATTGATGGTAATGAACCTCTCATTGATCTGGGTGAAGACAAGAGGGGTGTTGATCGTCAGGTAGTTTAAAATTCCCTGTAAGTCCAGTTCAGTATCAGGGGGAGTTATTGAAATTTCTGAGATATTCTGGGTCGCATATGAAAAACGAACATCATAGTTGTCTTCAATTGACAGAATAATTGACGACAATGGTTTTTTCTCAGTATCACCCTGCCCATAGGAACTATGAGAATATATAAGAAGAAATAGTATTAAGAAAAAGCAATTACTTATTACCTTTTGCATATAGGGTTACATCATCATTTCCACTAATGCTGTAAGCTAAATTCAAAGGATCACAAACCGATTTAAGTGCCAGATCAAGATCTTTATGTGTGAAAGCTCCGGTAAAACGCTTCTCAACATTAACGTTATCTGTGGTTATTTTTATAGGATATTGTCTCTCAATTTCCTGCAATACTGTTGCTAAGGTAGCATTTTCAAAATAACTTTCATCCAATAACCAACCGGGATTTTCGGTGTTTGAAGATTCGTGATATATAATGAGTCCATTTTCTATTTTCAGTTCTTTTCCTGCTTGAAGTTCAATTTTGGAGTCGTTTAGAGACACACTAACCAATCCTTCATAACAATTAATATAGAACTTGTTGTCTCTGGCAAAAACATTGAATTGAGTACCGAGAACACTCACGGTTCCATGAGCTGTATTAACGTTGAATGTGTTTCCTTTGGACACCTTAAAGAAAGCTTCACCGATCAATGATACATTCCGACTATCGTTCCAGTTCTTTTTGTTGAATTTCACTTCCGTTTGTGCATTCAATATCACTTCCGATCGATCCGGTAATTCGATGGTCTTCTTTTCTGCTATGGCTGTTTTAACTGAAGTATCCAGAGTATTGATCAAATGGAATCCCGTAAAGAGTATGGCAAATACCGCAGCAACCTTTAAAAAGGTCTTCATCGACCTTAGTGGTCTAACCTTGCTATTTCTTTCATTGACCTGTTGAATTGAAGTTTTGGAAGAGATTGCCGAATAGGTCTCTTCTTCATTGAATTCCGGCAGACTTAACTTCGAAGAAGCCTCTGCAATCCTTAAGTAAGAGGCATATTCCGGAGAACTTTTTAAATGCTCCAGTTCTGCTTCCGATATCTCATTATTCAACCATTTGGTCAATAAATCGTCATACTTCATTTTTTCTTACTTTTAATGATATAACAGTATACATATTGTTTACCCTACTTAATTTGTTATAAATCTTCAATTTCTTTTCTTAGAGACATCAGGGCCAGACTCATCCTCTTTTCAACTGCTTTTACAGAGATCTCTAAAATCTCGGCAATCTCCCTGTATTTTTTTCCCTCAACCCGATTCATAAGAAAAGCAATCCGTTGCCCTTCCGATAGATTATCGATCGCTCTGGTCAACTTATCCATATATTCTTTTTCTTCCAGCAGGAAATGAGGAGATTCCTTGTTTACCGAACGTTGTTGCTGAATCCGATACTTCAAGACCACTTTTTTATGGGCTACTCTGTTTAGGAAAGCATTGTTTATTACTGTATAAAGAAAAGAGCGCGCTTTTTCTTTGGGAACCGATTCGCAATGGTTCCACAGTTTAATGAATGCTTCTTGTACCAGATCATTGGCCTCTTCTTCGTTTCCTGTCTTGAAATAGATGAAATTCCATACCGACTTGGAATGTTCCTGATAGATCTCAGAAAAAATCCTTTCATCACAAACTTTATCCTTGGAACTCATCTTAATTTAAATAGAGCAGTAAAGGTAAGTAGAAAGTTTTTTAAATATTTAAGTAGGGTATTATTAGATTAAGTTGTTATTAATATAAATAATGGCCATAATGAAGCATGTTTTTAGGTTATTCCTACTGATTCTTTTAGCATCAGGTACATTGATCACTTCGTGTCAAAAAGAATCTTTGGAGATCATTGATGACACAGATGACAATACAGAGGCGATTGGTACCGATCTGACGAATCTGTTATTGAGAGCCACCATGAATGAAGGCGATGTTGATGATTTGATTTTATTGGGGGATTGTTTCACGATTGCATTCCCGTTTACAATAATCATTGATGGAATTGAAGTGGTGGTTGAAGGAGAGCAGGATTATACTGAAATTATTATAATCATAGAAGAGACCGGCGCCGATATTGATGACATTGAGATTGTTTTTCCTATAACGTTAATTCTATCCGATTATACCGAAGTGGTGGTGAACAACCTACAGGAGCTGGAACAGATCCTGGCTCAATGTCAGGGGAACAACGATAGAATTGATTGTGTAGATTTTGTTTATCCAATTACTGTTTTCAGATATAATGAGAACAACGAAAACAGCGATACGATAATAATCAATGACGATGAGGAGATGTATGTATTATTGTCCAACCTTCAGGAAGGGGACCATATTACCTTTCAGTATCCGATCTCAGTGATCCTGTTGGATGGATCCGTTGTTGAAATCAACAACAATGATGAACTGGAAGACCTACTGAACGGATGCAACGATACGATCGATGATGAGGTTATAAAGAGTTATTTGACCAATGGAAGCTGGTATGTTGGATATTTTTTCAGTGGTGAGAACAATACGACCAACTATTGCGATTATGCATTATCGTTCTTTGAAAATAAAACAGTCCTGATCTCTGATGGCAATGTGAATTATTATGGAGAATGGAATACCGTGGAGATCAATGATGTTTATTATTTGAATTTGAATTTTGAGACCTACCCCTTGAATGAATTGAATAACGATTGGCTGATCATTGAAGCCAGTATGGAAATAATGGGTATGGAACGAGTTAATGACCTAAACACAGTTGATGTACTTATATTAAGTAGGGAACCATCATCAGACTGTTAAATAATATAGAGTCCGAGGAAGAACAATATTTTATCTATGAAAAAGAAAGTTGTTTAGTTAGTTTTTGTTTTTGGTGACTGGTTGGCATTTAATGATTGATACATTTTTAATTGTCAACTTCACCAAAAGCAATCCTTGGGCTTTTTAAAGAAAAGCATGTTCTTAAAAATATTTTATCTATGAAAAGGAAAAAGAGATGATTTAATACAGGGTTGGTTTTATTAAAATGGACTTTCTAATTGAACTAACCCTAGAATCATTTTAAAATATTTGAACATTGTTTGTTTTGTTAAGCCGGTAATTATAGTCTTTTATTGTAAATGTTTTTATCATAATAGATGTTTGATTGGTTATTGTTACTACTTTAATTACCGGCTTTACCTTTTTTTGCTCATAAAAAAACCATCAGATATCTGATGGTTTTTTATTTTTTTGATTAAAACAGCGGCTATCTTTTATACAATTCTTTGCCCTTCTCTTCATATTTATCTCCAGGCACCCAAAATGGAGTGGTTGGGTCATTGGCAATATACCTACCAGACAGCACATAGGATCTAAAGAATTTCAAGAGATAATCATAATCCAATGTATCAGCTTCATCCCCAGGTTTATGATAATATTTAGTAACATCACCATCAAAGGAAGAGAAACCCATAGAGAATGTTGGTGAAGGAATTCCCATTTTCGCAAAATGTAAATTATCACTACGTTCAAATAGGTTTTGATCCGGAGCAGGATCTTCTATAGCAGTAAGCCCGGATTCAGATACCGCCCTTTTTATATTTGATGATGCAGTAGTTCTATCAAGTCCGATTATAGTGGATAGCGAGGTGTTATTATATCCTCCATTATCACTGTTAAAACAAAATACAACTTGATCCAATGGAACAACAGGATTTTCTACATAATATTCACTTCCCAGTAAACCATTCTCCTCTGCAGTAAATAGGATAAAAAGTGCAGATCGTTTGGTGGGGTAGGCTGCTAGATTCTCTGCCATACTGAGAACAGTAGTGGTTCCAACAGCGTTATCTCGAGCACCATTGTATATAATATCTCCAGTTTCATCTGGAGAACCTATACCTACATGGTCATAATGGGCCGAATAGATAATAAATTCATCTTTAAGTTCTGGGTCGGTACCCTCAACCAGTCCAATAACATTCTGCGATGTTATAGGGGTTCTTTTTTCTCCTCCAAGTACAATTTTCAATCTCAGGGATTCTTCTTTAGACAGATCTAAGGCAAAACTGCCGTATTCGTCATAGACCCAGATATGTGCCAATCCGTATTTATCGTCAACATCCCTGTTTGGATCTGCCAATTCAATACGATCTCCTTTGAATCTATGTTCAATAAATCCCCAGGTTTTAGAATCGGTCTGTATGAATTCAATGATCCCCAGTGCTCCGGCTCTTTTTGCCAGCTCTTCTTTGGCTTCCCTAAGTTTAAAAGCTCCTCGGGCATCCTTAGTTTCAGGACCACCTGCTTTTACTATAGCGTATTTTTCGGATAAATTCTTGCCTTTATAGTCTCCTTCAAGACCATAACCTACATATTCAGCTAAAGCATCTGCTTTGACCTTCTTAGTTTTCAAAGCTACCTTGTATTTATATTCATCCCCGTTGATGGAAATAAAGAAAAAATTATCAGGAACTACCTTTTCCAGGTTCACATTTTGATAATAGGTTCCGTTTTGTGGATTAGGCTTAACACCATAGCTTCTTAAAGTATTGGCCAAATAAGATGATGCAATATCGTTTTCAGGGGTTCCGGTTTCTCTCCCTTTTAGAAGATCGTCGGCAAGATAGTATATATGCCCTTCAATTTTGTTTTTAGTAACTGTTTCAGTGACTTTCTCAATGTCGCTTTGCGAATACATCGAACAAAACCCTAAAAATAATAGTAGTGTAAGGATATTGAATTTCATTGGATATTGTATGTTTTTTTTGATCGCTAAATATACAATTTCAATTTAAAAAGGAATAAAAAAGGTTGGAACATTAAAGTTCCAACCTTTTTAGATTAGTTAGTCTTATTGAATCAACGATTGTAGGTTATCATGATTCAATGGGTTCTGCTTTTTTCATCTTCATCAATGCAAGGGCAAAGAAGATCGGGATAAAAGCAAATGTTAGGAACAGATAATCGGATCCTGGTAAAATGGTGCTTGGAGAAATACGTGTGATGATGAAATTGATCAAAAAAGGAAGGATACCCAATACCACTCCAATCAACATCAGATTTAATCCACTTGCTGAACGTTCTTCAGTACTGGCTTTTGCATATTTCCGGATCAAGGTGATCAAGGCCATACCAAAATAATAAAGGATGATCACACCAAACAACAACCTCATCGTTGTGTTTAGAGTGCTGGTACTATCTGGTTGACTGAAGTTCAAGATCCAAATGATCACAACGATAACAGCAGCAGGGGCATAGAGCCATTTGCTGGAGCCCCCATCAAGGAATGAGCTCTTAGGAGGATATTTCAATGCAAAACCAGCCATAGCTGCGACTGCAAACATAACCAAAGTCGTACTGAGACTATTCACCAATTGGTCTAAGAATCCCGGTTCAATATTGGGACCATTGAACCATACGAATCCGAAGAAAACAGAAAATATTGCGAAAGAAAGTGAAAGAGCCGATTTCTTTTTGTTATGAACCAACAATCCAAGTAATACAAATAGTAAGCCCATGATAAATGCTGCCATATTCAATGAGGCATTTTTAGCGGGAAGTTCAGAATAGGTAATACTTAGCGTTTGTTCCTCACCATCTCGATCGACCACTACATCTATTACATCGCCAATTTCTGTTCTTTCTCTCTTTGCAAATGATTTAGTGTCCTCAACCGCGATCCCATCGTAGCTTTTCATAACATCTCCTACCATCAGTCCAGCTGCTTCAGAAGGACTTCCTTCCCGTACCTGGATTATGGTATTATTGCCATCGGTACTGTAGCCGGAATAGGCATAATTCTTTGAGTCCATTAATCCGAGCACACCCCAGATAATAAATAATAGCCCTACAATAAACAATAAGGCATTGTACTTAGTTGATTGGTTTTCCATAATAATTGTATTAGTTGGTTAATAATAGTTAGTATTAATTAAACCAGGTTAAATTAAAAATGGGGGACTAAATATTTTTAATAGAATTCTGCTATTGAGATTCCAATGAGACCTCATTCGCTTTTGCAGCTTCAATTTCGCCAAGAGCAGCCACAAAATTTGAAATATCATAAAAACCATATTCCTCTACAATCTTTCCGTCAACATAGTTTATTGAAAGATGCACGGGAATTTGCAACTCTTGACCGTTAGCGGCTAGATTTGCTCTCCAATTACCCCAGAAATTAACCCATGTTTTCCCATTATCATCAATGATCATCTCATAGAAAATGGGCTCTTCATCAAATTTGTAGTTGGAGACATTGGAAAGAATCTCTTTTAGATTCTCTTGGGTTTCGGCTGGAGATAATCCATTTTCCCAGGTGTTGTGATAAATTTTTGCAGTGTCTGAATAATGGGTCATCCAATTTTCCCAATTTCCATTTTCATAATCAGAAACAAGAGCTTTAGAATCATTAATTTCAGGAGAGCTGGTGAAAAATCGAGGTTCTGAATTTTGGCAGGACATTGCAAATACCAGTGCAAGCCCAAGAAACATTAATTTTTTCATGTTTAGTTAGTTTAATATTTATTGATTAGTGATTGTTGTAAACCAAATTACATAAAAAAATACAAATGCCTCAAATAAAGCAAGATAAGTCCTACAATTATGTTTGTGCCTTATTTAGGAATA
>JAHEHC010000009.1 GCA_024644805.1 Flavobacterium sp.
ATTTAATTTCAGTAAAACCATTTCCTTTTCGTATTAAACATTGGAGCTTATTTGAAAATGTTCTAATTCGCCCTTGGACTAAAATTAATTAATTCAACGGGGTTATACAAATAAGGTAGTTGACCATAAAAAATAAACCGTTCTAAAAATTTAGAACGGTTTTTAAAAGTAAAGGTTAACTATCCTTTACAATTCAAACTAGGTTAGCTAGTTATTTTTTAAGATCATAAACATAGATCGTGCTGCTATTTGCCATGTAATACAACACACCTCCAAATTCATCTACTTGATATTCAGGCTTCTTGTCCTGAAGGATGATCTCCTTTTCCATGGCGCCAGAATCCTTATTGAGCTTAACAAGCCCAACTCCATCATCCAATTTGGTCAACACAAAACGAGCGTTTTCGGTAGCAGAAGTGGCTTTAAATCGTCTAAGCATTTCAGCAACTGAGGCTCCTGTGGCCATCGACATGGCATCACCAAGGTCGGCATAGGCCTCTCCTCTTGAGGTGTAGTTCCCAAGTTTATTCCTATTGGCATTTGCTTCGGCATAGGCAGCAGTTGCGGTAGCTGCAGATGCTACTGCCAAAGCACCCATCATTATAGCTCCAAAGGCACTTTTCCCAGGTGCTCTGTAATATTCATGCCAATTTACACTTGCATCCCAATCCAACATCATCATGTTCTGTGAGGAGGTCAATAATATTCCTCCATCCCTAATTTCAACTCCGGTTGGGTCTTCCTTACCATCAAAATTAGATTCTGTCAATAGAGATGATTCTCCGGAATTGGCATCTATGGCAAACAGCTTTTCATCGGCACTGATCAAATAACGATCATTCTTAGCATCATAGGTTGAGCTTACCGCATCGGCTCTCTTATATTTCAAGGGCTTTTTCCAAACCTGCTCACCCGTTTCGAGATTCACAATGTTGGCATCCTCAGAAGTTATATAGATCAATCCCTGAGGGGTATTTGCCATGGTCAGGATATTCTCTCCGGTCTTTAATGGTTTTTTGAACAGGGTATTCCCTTCATAGGAGATCTTATTGATCCCTCCTTCCCAAATTCCAAATAGAATTCCATCATCCATAATATAGAAATGCTGTACATATCCTTTGGTCTTTGGTGCTTTTTCCCAGAGATCCTCTCCGTTGGAAGCGCTCAAAAAAGCGATCTTGGATTCCGATCTGGAGGAAGCCAGTTTGCCTAAGCCTGATTTTCCGGAATTATCCACATTGCTGACTATCGCCAATCCCTGTGGCAGAATCTCAAAGTTCACTATAGATCCTTTTACCTTATAGGGGTCCTCCCATAATAACTTTCCATTCACATCGATCTTATGGATCTTGGTGTTCTTTCCTCCGTTTACTCCTTCCAATCCGTAGATCTCAGTCTCTGATTGATCGACCACCATTCTGGAGATATCATCCACCTTGATGTCCCAGATCACATTTCCATTGGTTACATCAATCTTTTTAAGGTTTTTAGCTGTTGGTAAGATCAAACCATCTGATAATAATAATGGTCTTCCTGTCACCGTCTCAGATCCTTTAAGCTTGACAAAACTCTCCTGGTCACCAGTATTCAGGTCATAGATCGCTACAGCCATGGTATAATCATCACTGGCTTTTCTTTGTCCACTAACAACCAATTTGTTCTGTGGCATCATCACGTCACAGGTAGAGATTAATTTCCAACCATTCTCTTCGGTGCTGAATAATTTCTTCCCCGACATGTAATCGATCACTGCTGTTTTTGTTCTCATTCCACCAAATCCGGTCTGACCAACCACCACATAGGGTGCATTGGGGATGAAATTGAGTTCCTCAGGTTTCACTCTTCCGTAGTCGGTGAAATTGAATAATAATGAATTGGATCCGGGTTTAATACCTACTAGCCCATCGTTTGTAGCAACGACCATGGTCCCTCCCTGAGTGAGGTTCATCTCGTTGATCTTAGCACCAACATCATAGGTGTAATCCGGTGCTTCGGCCTTTTGTGCTATTGCCGTGGAAGTCAATATCATCAAAAGAGCCATTGTTCTTAATAATGTTGAAGTTTTCATAATTGTTATTTTATAATATGGTTTCAAAGATGTCCCAATTTAGTAAAATTCACAATAGGGCATATGCCTTATATTAGAATTTTATGAATGGATATTGCTCCTGAAGTGAAGATATTCGAAGCTCTAATTTCTCTAAAAACTCTCTATGTTGCTTAGAATTAGAGTCAAATGGACGATGATTCATTGCCGATCGAATGGATTCGATCTCCTTGCGCAATTCATTTGTATTGTCTGATATCCAGGTCTTGATGAATTTATCCCAAATGATTGTGATCGCTGTTTCATTTGGGTGGATCATGTCCATTTCAAAGAATCTATAATCCCGTAATTCATCCATCATGATCTCATACGACGGGAAATAATAGACCCTGTTCCTTTTTTCAATCACAGCATGAAGGGCTGAAATAAGATGAGCCTTACTCCTATTGTTCTCAACAATTCCATCCTTTACATGTCTTACTGGTGAGACCGTTGTTATTATAGCAGCTTCAGGATTCACCTTTTTAATAAGTTCTACGGTATTTATAATGGAAATCTCAACCGTATCGACATCCAACAATTCCTTAGTGAAGTTGGATTGTGGCAATTTATAACAATTGGCCACTGGAATATCATTCTCAGCTTGTCTATACACCCACGATGTACCATAGGTGAAAACAACATGAGTCGCAGAAATTAAATAATCAGCAAGTTCAGACAGCCTTTCATTGATATAATTCAGGTATTCAATCTTATCAGTTAAGCTAAGTGATGAATGAACTTCAAAACAATTCCATCGATCCTGTTCAAAGAATATATCACTCTCAGTGAATAATTCATTGTTTATCGCTCTTGAAATAATCCTTTCGATAGCTATTGGATGGAATAGTATCCCAAATGGATTTTGAAGGGTGTCAAATTTAAGGTAGTCTAATTTCGAACCAATATTCTCAACAAAACACGAACCTATAAGTAATACCTTTGATTTAAAATCGATCTTGGGATCCTTGGGTTCAATGGGTATTTGTGTATGCAGGATCATTTTAATCTAAATAATCTTTCCCCTTGCTCAGAGCCTCATCAAGTCCTTTGGGGTCTTTACCGCCAGCAGTTGCAAAAAATGGTTGTCCGCCTCCACCACCTTTGATGTATTTCCCCAATTCTCTAACAATGGTTCCGGCATTCATTTTTTTGTCAGAAACAAGGTCCTTTGAAATATAACAGGACAGTAGTGCCTTTCCGTTTTGAGATGAACCCAGTAACAAGAATAGATTATCTATCTCACCGCCCAGTTCAAACGACAGATCCTTCATTCCTGCTGCATCAAGATCCACTTTTTTTGATAAGAACTGTATTCCATTGTGATCGGACAACTCGTTTTTGAGATCGGATTTCAAATTCTTTGCTTTATCCTTTTGGAACCCCTGGATCTGTTTTCTCAGAAGCACATTCTCCTCCTGTAATTTTTCAATGGCTTTGACCTGATCTTTTGGATGGTTCAGCAATTCCTGTGATCTTAGGTATTCGTGACTGCGTTGTTTGAAGATCTCCTTGGCAAGATCACCGGTCACTGCTTCGATCCTTCTGATCCCGGAGGCAATTGCACTTTCGGATGTGATGATGAAATGCCAAATATCCTTGGTATTAGGAACATGGGTTCCTCCGCACAATTCCATGGACTTGCCAAATTTGATCGCCCGTACCGAATCCCCGTATTTTTCTCCAAACAAAGCAATAGCTCCATCATCCATGGCCTTTTGATAGGGAATATTCCGATGTTCCTCAAGTTCGATCCCTTCTCTGATCCTGGCATTTACAAAATCCTCAACCTGCTTTAATTCTTCAGAAGACAATTTACTGAAATGGGAAAAATCAAATCTCATATATTTACTGTGGACCATAGATCCTTTCTGGGTGACATGCTCACCAAGAATAGTTCGCAATGCCTGATGCAATAAATGAGTAGCCGAATGATTGGCTGCTGTACGATTCCTAAATTTACTATCTACTATTGCCTTTAAGGTCATATCCGTTTGTCGAGGAAGATTCTTGGCATAATGAACGATCAGGTTATTCTCCTTCTTGGTATCGATAATATAGACCACTTCTCCATTTGGAGCTTCCAAATACCCCTTATCACCAACTTGACCACCGCCCTCAGGATAGAAAGGTGTTAAATTAAATACCAATTGGTATATTTCACCGTCCTTCCGACTTTCCATCCTTCGATATCGTGTAATCTTAACGTTGGTCTCTAAGGAATCGTAGCCAATGAACTCTTCATCCGGATCCTCATATAACACATGCCAATCGCCTGTTTCTACCTTGGTCGCAGCTCTGGAGCGCTCCTTTTGTTTTTTGAGCTCTTTCTCAAATTCAGCAATATCAAGTTCATAGCCTCGCTCTCTGAGAATTAACGAGGTGAGGTCTATTGGGAATCCATAGGTGTCGAAAAGTTCGAATGCTTTTTTGCCTGAGATCGTTCTTGAGGTGGAATTATCTAGAAGTTGTTCTAAAAGGATCAATCCCTGGTCCAGGGTCTTTAAAAAGGAATGCTCTTCCTCACGGATCACATTCTCGATCAAATTCAGCTCGGATATCAGTTCAGGATAGGCATCTCCCATTTGATCACTAAGAATATGGATCAATCGATAGATAAATGGTTCTTTTGTGTCCAAAAAAGTGAACCCATAACGAATCGCTCTTCTCAATATCCTTCTGATCACATAGCCTGCTCCTGTATTGCTGGGTAATTGTCCATCAGCGATCGAAAAGGCTACTGCACGAACGTGGTCTGCGATCACACGAATGGCAATATCCTTCTTCTCCTCCTTGCCATATTCCGACAGGGTGACTGCCTCAATCTCTCTTATTAGTGGAGTGAATACATCGGTATCGTAGTTGCTTTGCTTTCCTTGCAGGATCATACATAAACGTTCGAAACCCATGCCGGTGTCAATATGCTGTTTGGGAAGTTTTTCAAGACTTCCATCGGCCTTTCTATTGAACTGAATAAAAACCAAATTCCAGATCTCAACCACTTCAGGGTGATCCTGATTCACCAATTCTATTCCCGGTACCTCAGAACGTTCTTCTTTCGATCGAATATCGACATGGATCTCGCTACAAGGTCCACAGGGACCCTGATCGCCCATTTCCCAGAAGTTGTCATCCTTATTTCCATTTATAATGCGATCCTCAGGAACCAATTCCTTCCAAAAATCAAAGGCATCCTGGTCTCTTTCCAGGCCTTCCGATTTGTCACCTTCGAAAATAGTGACATACAATTGATCTTTATCTATTTCAAACACATCGGTGAGTAATTCCCAGGCCCACTTGATGGCCTCTTCTTTAAAATAATCTCCAAAGCTCCAATTGCCCAACATCTCAAACATGGTATGATGATAGGTATCCATCCCCACTTCTTCCAGATCGTTGTGTTTCCCACTAACCCGCAAGCATTTTTGAGTATCTGCCACTCTCTTGTCCTTGATGGCCTTATTGCCTAAAAAAAACTCCTTGAACTGATTCATCCCGGCATTGGTGAACATCAGTGTAGGATCGTTCTTGATGACCATTGGCGCCGATGGAACAATAGTATGAGATTTTGATTCAAAGAATTCTAAAAACTTGGATCGTATTTCCTTGGATGTCATTCGTTAAAGTTTATCTAAAATTGTGCTATTAGGCTATCGAACAAACAATTTCTATATTTGTAAAACGTTACAGGATAATTAGCACGACCTATTAACCAACAAAAATAGGACTTTTTACCGTATGTCTAAAGTAAAATATTACTACGATAGTGAGACCTTATCCTATCGGAAAATAGAAACCAAAAAAGGACGAAAATTCAGAATCTTCTTTTTAAGTCTTCTGGGAATGTTGCTCAGTGGTTTTCTTTTGTTGTTGATATTCTTGAATCTCCCTTATATTGAAACCCCAAAGGAAAAGGCCTTAAAGAGGGAATTGAATAATCTTGAGCTGCAATTCGAACTGCTGAACAAGAAAATGGATCAAGCCGATTTGGTATTATCCGAGATTCAGGAGCGAGACAATAACCTATACCGGGTTTATTTTGAGACCAACCCCATTCCGGACGAGCAAAGGAAAGCGGGATTCGGAGGAATCAACCGATATAAAAACCTTGAAGGGTTTGATAATTCAAAACTGATCATTTCATCCCATAAGAGGTTGGACATCTTGACCAAGCAGATCGTTGTTCAATCAAAATCACTGGATGAGATCGCTGTCTTGGCTGAGGATAAAGAAAAATTGTTAAGTTCGATCCCAGCAATCCAACCGGTACGAAATGAAGACCTTACCCGTATGGCTTCCGGCTATGGATATCGTACCGATCCATTCACCAAAACCAGAAAAAAACATTGGGGTATGGATTTCACCGCTCCTCGTGGAACTCCGGTTTACGCAACTGGTGATGGTGTAGTTATCCAGGCCGATAATCGGGCATCGGGATACGGCAAGCACATCCGAATAGACCATGGTTATAATTATATCAGCCTGTATGCTCATCTCTATAAATACAATGTGCGTAAAGGACAAAAGGTGAAACGAGGTGATCTTATTGGATTTGTTGGCAGTTCTGGTCGATCTGAAGCACCTCATCTCCATTATGAGATCTTTAAAGATGATGCGCGGATCAATCCGATAAATTTCTACTATGGAAATTTAAGTCCTGATGAATATGCCGAACTTCTTAAAGCGGCACAACAGGAAAATCAATCTCTTGACTAATGCATATCGATCTACCCGATAAACGCTATTATGGAATTGGAGAGATCGCCAAGGCATTCGATGTGAACACTTCATTAATTCGTTTCTGGGAAAAGGAATTCGATATCCTTAAGCCCAAAAAGAATGCAAAGGGAAACAGGAAGTTCACTCCAGATGATGTCAAGAACCTGGAGATCATCTATTATCTGGTCAAAGAAAGAGGATTTACGCTTGATGGAGCAAAGATCCATTTAAAGGAAAACAAGCAAAAAACACTCGATCGGTTTGAAATAATCCGTAAATTAGAGTCTGTTAAATCTGAATTACACAAGATCAGAGACCAACTTTAATCCAGCTATAATGAAAAAATTACTTTATGTCATCCTGGCAATTATCCTTATTTTGGTAGTTGCTGGTTTTATCATGGGCCCTAAATTCTACAATCAGGGTATCCAATTAAGAGAGGACGCAACTTCACAATGGGCCAACGTTGAAAGTGCCTATCAGAGAAGAGCCGATCTAATTCCCAATATTGTAAGTACGGCAAAGGGCTATGCCGAATTCGAGCAGGAGACTCTTACCATGGTCATTGAGGCCAGAAGTAAAGCAACTGGGGTCACTATTGATCCGAGCAATATCACTCCAGCACAACTGGAGCAATTTCAGGAAGTTCAATCTGGACTGACTTCTGCACTGGCAAGATTATTGGCTGTCTTTGAAAGGTATCCCGATCTGAAAGCCAATGAGAATTTCAAAGAACTGATCAATGAATTGGAACGAACTGAGAACCGCATCAATGTAGAGCGCAACCGCTTCAACGAAATGGTGAAACCGTTTAATGTCCACCTGCAAACGTTTCCCAATAACGTATTGAATATGTTCATCGGTAAATTTGAGGAGATGGATTATTTCGAGGCGAATGAAGGAACCGATGAGGCACCTCAGGTTGATTTTAACTGATTTTAATTCATCAGAATACCATGAGTACAGTTCGTCAATTTCTGAGCAGCATAGAAGAGAATGAGATCATTGAGGCCATCCGAGAAGCAGAAAGAAACACTTCAGGAGAGATAAAGGTCCATCTTGAATCAAGTTCCAAGATAGATCCAATCGATCGGGCAGCCGAGGTTTTTGATACTTTGGGCATGAACAAGACCGATCTAAGGAATGGGGTCTTGATCTATATTGCTGTGAAGGATCGTTCCATGGCCATCATTGGAGACCAGGGTATTGATGAAGTTGTCCCAAATGGATTTTGGAACGATTCCAAGGATAGGATAATCAATGGTTTTTCAACAGGAGATATAAAACAAGGCCTGATCGATGGGATCTTGGTTTCCGGTCTGGCATTGAAAAAATATTTTCCTTTTCAGGACGATGATATCAATGAGATCTCAGACGATATCTCTTCAAAGAATGCGCTATGATGAGGGTCCTATTTAAATATCATCTGGTGGTCCTAATAGTTGGGATCCTGTTTTCCACGAAAACAGTCGATGCTCAATTTGTTATCCCGGAGCTTCCACCTATTCAACAACAGACCTCCGTATACGATTATATCGATCTACTTACCCCGCAACAAAAAAATGATCTCAGGTCCAAATTGGTTCGCTATTCGGATACCACCTCAACACAAATAGTTGTTGCGATCATCGGTACTACCAATGGAGACGATATATCAATGGTGGGTGCCAACTGGGGGGAGAAATGGGGAATCGGACAAGCCGATGAGGATAATGGTATCTTGATACTCCTTGCCAAGGATGATCGAACAATTGATATTAATACGGGATATGGGATCGAATATCGGATCACCGACCGTATGGCTGAAAGGATCATAAACAACTATATGATCCCGGAATTCAAATCAGGAAATTATTATGAAGGATTGGATCTGGGAACGGATGTGATATTCCAGATGTTACAGGGAGAATTTGTAGAAGAGGATCAGCCCGACAATTCCAATTATCTAAGCAGAAACTGGGATGGTATTATCATATTAGCAGTCATACTCTTTTTCTTCTTATTGATCATTATAGGTGTTATAGCCGGGAAAAAAGGATATAAAGGTGGAAGTGGATGGGATACCGTTACTCATAGTAGTTCTGGCAGTTATAGAAGTTATGGCGGAAGCAGTGGTTCCAGCGGCAGTAGCTATAGTGGAGGCAGTAGTAGCTTTGGCGGCGGTTTTGGTGGTGGAAGCTTCGGTGGTGGTGGTGCTAGCGGGAGTTGGTGATGTAGTTTGGTAGTTTGGTAGTTTGGTAGTTTGGTAGTTTGGTAGTTTGGTAGTTTGGTAGTTTGGTAGTTTGGTAGTTTGGTAGTTTGGTAGTTGAAATTAAAAAAAATATTGTGCCATTTAACATAAGTCTTCCAGCTTTTGACCTCTGAAATCCAACTTCTGACTTCCCCGCACCTTTGGTTCGGGCAGGCAACTTCCGACTTTTGACTTCCGACTTCCGGCTTCTGACTTTTGACTTCCTACTTCTTCCTGATATAGATCGTGATCGGTACTCCGGTAAAATCGAATTTATCTCTCAGTTTGTTTTCTAAAAAGCGTTTATAGGCTTCCTTTACGTACTGGGGTAAGTTAGCAAAGAAAGCAAAACTAGGATACGGCGTCGGCAGTTGAGTACAAAACTTGATCTTTACATATTTTCCTTTGTAGGATGGAGGAGGAAATGCTTGTATTATCGGCAGCATGGTATCATTGAGTAAACTGGTCTTAATTCGCTTACTTCTGTTCTTATAGACATCAACAGCGGTCTCAATGGCCTTATAGATTCGTTGTTTTGTTAATACAGAAATAAATACAATGGGGACATCATCAAAAGGCTCACATTGTTTGCGGATCATTTGTTCATATTCCCTGACGGTCTTTTGATCCTTATCAACCAGGTCCCATTTGTTGGCCAATATGATGATCCCTTTATTATTCTTATGGGCCAGCCAGAATATATTCTGAACCTGCCCGTCAAATCCTCTTGAGGCATCAAATATCAGGACCACAACATCACAATGTTCTATTGCCCTGATACTTCGCATCACGGAATAGAATTCCAGATCTTCCTTTACCTTGCTCTTCCTTCTGATTCCTGCAGTATCCACCAGTTTGAATTCGAATCCAAACCGATTATAATGGGTATCGATACTATCCCGAGTTGTTCCTGCTACATCGGTCACGATATAGCGTTCTTCTCCGATAAGAGCATTGATGAATGAAGACTTGCCTGCATTGGGTCTACCCACAACAGCAAATCGAGGCAGGGTTTCCTCTTCTTTTTCTTCCTCATCAGGTAAAATGGCAACCAGATCATCTAACAGATCACCTGTCCCGCTTCCATTGATACTTGAAATGGGATAGTATTTCTCAAAGCCCAAAGAATAGAATTCAGCAGCATCATTCATCCTATTGGCACTATCTACTTTATTCACTACAAGGAAAACGGGTTTATTCGATTTTCTGAGTAAATTGGCCACCTCCTCATCCATCCCGGTAACGCCACTTTCCACCTCGGTCATAAATATTATGGCATCGGCCTCATCGATTGCCAGTTCAACCTGTTTGTCGATCTCAGCCTCAAATACATCGTCACTTCCCAGAACATATCCACCGGTATCGATCAGAGAGAATTCCTTACCGTTCCAATCACTCTTACCATAATGACGATCGCGGGTAACTCCACTAATCGCATCGACTATGGCCTCACGTCTTTGGATCAATCTATTGAACAAGGTAGATTTACCAACATTGGGTCTCCCTACTATAGCTACTATATTACTCATATCATTTTATTGGCTGCAAAGGTAATGTTTAGTAATTGAAGAAAAAACTGTATTTTAATCACCTAATCCACCGATATATGCATTTAAGTAATGAGGTTGTTTTAAGGCCAAGATTCAAAATGGAACTGAAAACCAATGATCAGAAAGCCCTCCAGGCCTTTAAAGACAAGAAGTCAGAGCAATCCGATTATATCGTTACCTGTGTTGACCATCATGTCTTCATTAAGATTCCCAAAGTAAAACAACATTATTGGTCTCCTCAGCTACATTTGGAGATCGACCCAGTAGATGATCATTCCAGCAAATTAAGTGGATTATTTGGACCGAATCCTACGGTCTGGACCATGTTCATGTTCTTTCATTTCATCGTTGCCGGACTATTTATCGGATTTGGGGTCTGGGCCTATTCCAATTGGTCGTTAGATTATCCCTATCTGATCCAGATCGCCATGATGGTAGTCATGATCCTCATATGGTTTGCACTCTATTATGGAGGTAGGATGGGAAAGGCCAAAGGGAATGCAGAAATGCATCAACTCTATAATTTTATGAAGGAAACTCTGGGAGTTGAGTAATCGGTGATTTGTTGAGATTTTGAGTTACGAATTGCTATCTTCTTGATTCCAACTTCTGGCTTCTAACTTTTGACTTCCAACTTCTAACCATCTATCCATTATATCCAAATCGTTTTAACTGATTCTCATTGCTTCGCCAGTCTTTGTTCACCTTTACCCTGAGCTCGATAAATACCTGCTTTCCAAAGAATGCCTCTAAGTCTTTCCTAGCTTCTACACCCACCCGTTTTATGGCATTTCCCTTATGTCCTATGATGATCCCTTTTTGGGATTCCCGCTCCACCATGATGATACTCCTGATCCTCAACAGTTTTTCCTCTTCAAAGAATTCCTCGGTATCGATCTCAACGGAATAGGGGATCTCCTTCTTATAATGCATGAGTATCTTTTCACGAATGATCTCATTCACAAAGAACCGTTCCGGTTTATCGGTGAGTTGATCCTTTGGGTAGAAAGGAGGGGATTGTGGCAGGAGTTCGACGATACGCTGGAACACCTCTTGAACACCAAAATTCTCGAGAGCCGAGATAGCAAAGATCTCTGCATTGGGGAGTTTTACCTGCCATAATTCCAGAGCTTCTTGTAGCATCTTTTCATTCCCTTTATCGATCTTATTGATCAACAATAGTATCGGAATCTTGGCATTTTTGATCTTTTCAAAGAACGATTCCTCTTTAAGTTCCTTTTCGCCCAATTCGATCAGGTAAAGCAATACATCGGCATCCTCAAAAGCCGATCGAACAAAGCCCATCATGCTCTCCTGTAGCTCATAGGCCGGTTTTATGATCCCGGGAGTATCACTGAGTACCATCTGGAAATCATCTCCATTCACGATACCAAGAATGCGATGCCGGGTGGTCTGTGCCTTTGACGTGATGATCGATAGCCGTTCGCCAACAAAGGCATTCATAAGGGTGCTTTTTCCCACATTGGGATTCCCGATGATGTTTACATATCCTGCTTTATGATCCATATTAAGCTTATTGATGATTTTTAATATTCGTAATAGAGATTATGACCATAAAGAAAATAATAAACATTAATGCTAGTTTTTCAAATTCTTTAAGTGGAAGAATATTTTTCTCTTTCATATCTATCCAACATTGACATTAAATATATACCCAACTAAAGCCGTCAGTCCCATTGCGACAGTTCCCCAAAAAGTGATTCGGATAATTGCTTTTACAATACTTGAACCTCCTGTCCTAGCTGCCAATGCTCCTAAAATTATAAGAAAGAACAACGCAAATCCATAAAGTGAATATTCTATATTCTTTAAAGGAAGCAATAGTGTAACAAAAAAAGGAAGTAATCCTCCAACAGTAAATGCTGTTCCAGAAGCAAACGCAGCTTGAATAGGTCTAGCTTGGCTAATTTCATTAATTCCCAATTCATCTCTTATGTGTGTTCCTAGTGCATCGTGTTCAGTTAATTCTTTAGCTACTGTTAAGGCAGTTTCTTTTTTCAGCCCTCTTTTTTCATAAATCTCCGTTAGACGTTGTAATTCAATTTCTGGCATTTCATTCAATTCTTGTTTTTCACGTTCAATGTCAGCTTTTTCAACATCTGTTTGTGAACTTACAGAAACATATTCTCCAGCTGCCATAGATAAAGCACCAGCAACTAGTCCTGCTAATGTTGCCAAAATAACTGGTTCTCGAATGTCACTTGCGGCAGCAACTCCAATTGCGATACTCGCAGTCGATAGGATTCCATCATTAGCACCAAGTACAGCAGCTCTCAACCAATTACTTCTATGTATATAATGGATGTTTAAATAATCATCTAATTCTTCTTCTTTTCTCATTAGCTATGCTTATTTATATTATACACAACGGTTTTGTGAATGGTTCGTTGCAGAGAATCATCTATGATTTTCCGAAGTAGCCGAAAGATAGCAAATTATTACATTCAATATTTGTTTTGGAATAAAAAGGCAAGATTAACTCCCATCCTTCGCCTTAAAAAGGCTTCGGACGATCGTTGGACTTGAATTGATGCAAGCATCATTTGTTTCCATATAGTTAGGCAAGATTAACTCCTTCGCTATGCTCAGTCGTTGGACTTGAATTGGGGTAACTTCACAAAGAAAACCTTCATTGCCTTGCAATGATTCTTTTATTTTGTTCACAAATTGATGCAAGCATCATTTGTTTCCAAAATAAAAAAACCTCTTGATTTCTCAAGAGGTTTTCTTTGTAGCGGGGGCAAGACTCGAACTTGCGACCTTCGGGTTATGAGCCCGACGAGCTACCTACTGCTCTACCCCGCGATGTATGTTTGAAGCCGAAATGAAACGACTTTTTTCCTTTTTTAAATGCTCATTCTGTAGGTACCCTGTCCTGAGCCTATCGAAGGATACTGCTCTACCCCGCGATATAGGACGGCAAAGATACAACGGATTTAAATTTATACAAGATATTTTTTCGAAAATTACTTTAAGCCTTAAGTCAATTCTCAAAATCCTCTATTTGTTGGGTTAACGATTCCCACTCCTTCATAAGGGATTCAAGACCCTCTTTCTTTAGATGATATCGATCAAAGAAATTCTCCTGAGCTATGGTCTTCTCGTAGTTTATGGACAGTTCAAGATCTATATCCTTTAACTCCTTTTCCGATGATGAGATCGAACTTTCCAATTTACTCAGTTTGTTCTTCAAAGATTTCAAACGCTTCTGATCTTCATAGGATTGCCTATTAGAAGATGCAGTTGAATCCTCAGATGTTTTTTGAACCGATCTTTTTTCTGCTTCTCTAAGATTCTGAATATTACGCTGTTCCAGGAAATAATCGATATCTCCCAGATATTCCTTAATCTTATGATCCTTGAACTCATAGATCTTTTTGGTCAATCCCTGCAAAAAACTCCTGTCGTGAGAAACCAATATCAAGGTCCCTTCGTAATTATTAAGCGCTTTCTTTAATACATTTTTGGACTGTATGTCCAGATGATTGGTGGGTTCATCCATGATCAGTACATTAAAGGGTTGCAGAAGCAGTTTTGCCAGTGCCAATCTATTGCGCTCACCCCCCGATAAAACCCTGACATATTTATCTACATCATCTCCTCGAAATAAGAAAGCTCCCAGCATATCTCTCACTTTACTTCGGTTACTTTCATTAGCGGCATCTATCATCGTGTCAAGCACCGTTTTGCTACCATCCAGATAATCCACCTGATCTTGAGCAAAATACCCAATTTGTACATTATGTCCCAAGACCATTTCACCACTAAATGGAACCTCCCCAACAACACATTTTGCCAATGTGGATTTCCCTTGACCGTTCTGACCTACAAATGCGATCTTACTATTTCTTTCAACCAACAGGTCAATTTCCTTGAGTACGGTGAGATCATCGTATTTTTTAGTGATCTTTTCTGCATTAATCACCACCTTGCCCGGTACTACAGAAATAGGAAAGTGAATAGACATCACACTTTGATCATCTTCGTCCACTTCAATTCGATCCAGGCGATCCAACTTTTTTATCAAGGACTGAGCCATGGTGGCTTTCGATGCCTTGGCTCGAAATTTCTCGATCAGCTTTTCGGTATGCTCAATATGTTTTTGTTGGTTCTTTTGAGCAGCCAGTTGTTGTTCTCTGATCTCTTCACGGTATTTTAAATAGGTGGAATAGGGTTTCTTATAGTCATATATCTTACCCAGCGATATTTCGATAGTCCGGTTGGTAATATTATCCAGGAACATCTTGTCGTGAGAAACGACCACTACTGCACCGAGATAATTCTTTAGGAATTCTTCCAGCCAAATTATCGATTCGATATCCAAGTGGTTGGTAGGCTCATCCAATAAAAGAATATCGTTGTTTTGCAAAAGGATCTTGGCCAATTCGATACGCATTCGCCAGCCCCCGGAGAATACCGAAGTCGATTTATTAAAATCCTCTTTTTCAAATCCCAGGCCTTTCAACACTCTTTCGGTCTCACCTTGGTACAAATAGCCCCCATGGATCTCATATTGATGTTGAATATCATTTAGATCGATCATCAGTTGGTGATAACTATCACTATCATAATCATCCCTATCGCTTAGCTGAGCATTGATCGTATCGATCTTGTCCTCCATGTCCAATAAATCTTCAAAAGCCTTATAGGACTCCTCCAAAACTGTTTTTCCGTGTTCAAAATCGATATCCTGCTTTAAAAAACCAATTGCAAGCTCCTTATCCATAGCTATTTGCCCGGCATCATATTCCTGTTCACCCTGAATTATTCTAAGCAGGGTGGTCTTTCCTGCCCCATTTTTACCAATGAGTCCCACTCGATCCCCTTGCCTTAACTGAAAGGTGATCCCAGAGAATAGGTCTTCCCCTTGAAATGATACAGTAAGGTTATGGATATTTAACATGGATTGTTTTTTGCAAATATGGTTATTTTTTAAGTAATCAAAACGGAAATATCCGATCCACTAATTAAGATTTCTTCTGATATCCATTTCTTCTGGCAGTTCAATTCCGTTTTCCAGAAAGTTGAATAATTGCTTTGAAAGTGAAGGTGCTGCAATGATCCCTCTGGTTCCCAGTCCGTTGAAGAAGGAAATTCTGGAATTCGATTCAATGGGCCCAAGAAGCGGTCTTCTGTCCCTAGTAGTAGGTCGAATACCTGCTACTTGATCCTTGATCTGGTAGGGACATGAAATGATATCCGATAATTTACTGATAAGTTCTTCCCTTGCTCCAGTTGTGGGATTGCTTGTATAGTCCCCATGGCTATAGGTAGCCCCAATCTTATAGTGATCATCTCCTATTGGAATAATAAAAATGGATGCTTTCAATATTGAATCCAGTTTCAGCTTTGGTGCATGGATGATCAGATATTCTCCTTTATTGCTGATCAGCTGGTCTTTTTGAAAGTAAGGATTATGAATTACTTTAGGTCCTTCTGCAAACACGATATGATCGGCTCTAATAGTCTTATACGTTACATGATCTTTATTTTCAACCAATAATGAATGCTCGAAATACTCCTCCCTTAAACATTGTTTTTCTTGCAGAAGCTCTTTATAAGCATTTATCATGACATGGGTATCAATTCTACCGGTTCCAAGCACTTTTCCAAAACCAAATGGAGCATTTATATTTGGATTATCATTATCTATGATCTCTGGGGAAAGAAATGGTTCCATTTCTCTTTTATCGCTCTTTACAGTCCAATTATTTTGTTCCTCTACGGAATTGATCCGACGCAATATTGGAATCTCTGTAAAAAATGAAAGATTTAATTCTTTAGCGAGACGTGAATATAATTGTTTGGCTTCTTCCAGATGTTTTTCAGCATTCCAAACTCTTGTAAAACGTTTAAGAACTGTTGGGTTTAATACACCAGCAGAGGTCAATGTTGCCCCTTTCTCAGAATGATCGTAAACGATGAAGCTCTTATTGTGATCTCTCAATTGTTCGCAAAAGCTTAATCCGGCGATCCCCTGGCCTACAACAATATAATCTACTTCCTGCATCTCTATAAAAATAAAACCCCGAAGGATCAACTTCAGGGCTTTGTATATTCTGTTCTTATGAATTCATTAATAATTCCAAAGATCGATCTCTATATTTCTGATCTGCTCTCTGATCCTGTCTGATTCCATCAATTGCATGAGTGCATTATCATTTATGTATTCGTTCACGCCTCTATCACCAAGAACATTATCTTGTTTGTAGACTAATGCATTAAACCTTCTTGCATTTAAAAGATGGTCAAATGAAATAGGCTGTGACGTATTCCTTCTGTTGAATGCTTTGGCTTCATGTAGTACTTCTCTTGCTGAGGGATACCACACCCAAAATAGTTCAACCTTGGTGTCCAGGTTATCATCTGGAAAGGCTTTTGAACGTGCTTCATTAGCTACCGGGGCTAATCCCAACAAACGGTATTTTAGTTCACCATGTCTTTTATCCAGATACCAGTAACCGCGAATTCTCCATTCTTCGATATCACCTGCATCCAAATTGAATCTTCTGATATATTGAGGATCGATCTCTTCACCGGCATTGTATTGTGATATACCTAGGTCGGTAGTGTCACTATACACCAATGAAGCTTCAATATCCTTTAGGGTTCTTTTCTCTGTAAAATATGAATCGGCATAAACATGTTCAATCTTCCCATTTTTAATATTCTTCACTATTGCATCATAGAGGGAACGTCTTTCAGTTCCAATATTATTGGTGTCAATTGGATAATACAAAGGAAAATTGACTCTCTCATCAAGATCAATAATCTCCCAAGTAGTTTTAGACCACAAAACATCTCTTTCATCGACATATCCATAGGGAAGAGGTTGATCGTTATCATAGGCCAACTGCTCTTGGGTCTTTACTCCGATCTCTTCAGGAGTTTTGGCATTAAGGATATTGATTTGGGCTGTAGCTCCAGATCCTATCATCAAAAGGCCAAAAACACATATCACTACTTTATTAAAATTCATATTCAATAGATTTTATTCTACGTTTATACAACTTGTTTAGTTTGTCAGCTCAATGATAACCGGGGAAATTCTAGGTAATTTATATGCTGAATTACTGGCTATTCTCGCGCTGATATCAAATATTTGTACAGTACCTCCTCTTTTTGCACGCTTAAGGGCTCCAATTGCTTGTGAATTCAATTTACTACCACTTACTTTCACTGTAGGTTGTCCTGCCACCTTAAAGCTAAATCCAGTAACTTCCAATCTTAGGTCAAAATCAAAGTCGATCAATGCTGCACCAACTGTTGAAATTTCAAGTCCCTGACGTTGCATTCTCACTGCGCCCCCATTTCCATCTTCACCACGAATGGTTCCGGTTGGACGTGGGATATCTTTGATCCTAAAGGTTTTGCTATCAGAAACTGTCATGCCTCCAGGCAGTTTACCACTTACATTTATGGTAACCTCACGACCCGGGAC
This sequence comes from Flavobacterium sp., assembly GCA_024644805.1. Lineage (GTDB taxonomy): Bacteria > Bacteroidota > Bacteroidia > Flavobacteriales > Flavobacteriaceae > Marifrigoribacter. Next base: position 18,048 of record JAHEHC010000009.1, read on the forward strand.
TGTGGTCACATTCATATTATATTTACCACCTCCACCTGCAGGACTTAATCCAGGGGCATTGGCATTTACACTTCCAACACCTGGAATGGAGATTGTCATGGGGTTTACCACACCACGATATACCACATTCATTTTATCGGCTGATATTACAGCAGCATTAGGTCTTGGTATTACAGCGTAGGAACTTTCAATTGGAATGGAAACGATTGAGTCTCCTTCTTTGAATTGAAGTTCTCCAACTAGTTCTTGTTCTCCGACATTCCCGGCAGGGAAATCCAAAGCAACTTGTCCGGACACATTACTATCCACCTCTTTTCCATTGATGATCACTTTGTCAAAACTTAACGTATTATCGAAACGCCCTAATACAACTCGACCTTTAAAGTTTTCACCACTAAAGAAAGCCGTTTTATCTGGCACCACTATGGCTTTATAGTTGGTCATGGAAACCTCTGAGGTTAATTGCCCCGAAAGCATAGTTGATAAAAGCTCGTTTTGAGTAGTTCTAATATCGGATTGCATTTGGGTCAGCTTGGTCTTAGAAGCAATTAATGGAACTCCTTCAAAATTATAGTTTAGCCAATCAACTTTCTTTCCATCAACGATCCTTTCTACCTTCTCGGTAGAGAAATTGGCGTCCAATGCTGATTTGATCTCAGGATAGTCAGAACCCAGGATGGCTGTCATACCATTATGGTACGTGTTTATCTTATCTAAAAAATCTACTCCACCTTCCTTCAGTTTATCACCGACAAAGAAAAGTTGATCCAGATAATCGGATTTATCTTGAACTTCAAAGTTATTTCTGTCATCTACTTTGACAGTTTCCATCATCTCGTTCTTGATGTTCTCCAGATAAGTATCCAGATCGTTGGATAGCGAACTCACCTCTTGAGCTTTATCTAATAGTGGTTGGTATTTTGCAGGTTGTTCAGTGACCTTTGCTGCCAACCCATCCATGAAGGCAAGATTTCTTTCAGTAGTTGCCACATTCGCTTTTGTGAGTTTTTCATTCATAACTCCAAAAGCAGACAATACTTCTACAGATATATTTAAAGCCAGCATCGCGATGAATATCAAATACATCAAATTGATCATTCGTTGCCGGGGAGATAGTTTTCCTTGAGCCATTGTATTTTCTTTTTACGAATTAATAATTATTTACTTCGAAAAACTATTTGATTAGCCTTTGTTGCTCATTGCAGATAGCATACCACCATAAACACCGTTCAATGAAGAAAGGTTACTGGCCAAGTGCTCCATTTGTTGTTTAAGCTGAGATGCGTTTTCGGCAACTTGTTCATTCACTTCTGCCTGACGGCTGGTTGATTCAACTTGTACTTTATACAAACTGTTCAATGACTCCATTTGGGCTGCAGCCAACGCCATTTCCTCACTGTATTTTCTTGTAGCGTTCATTGCGTCTGCTGTTGGGGTCATCCCTTTTGCAGCACCTTCAAACGATTTGATGCTCTCACTTAGGCTTCCCATCAATTCAGAATCGATTCTTGCATCTTTAAGCATTTCATCCAATTTCTTAGATAATATTCCCTGAGCATCTTTTGGGCTTTCTTTTTCATCTCCCAATCCACCAGCTAATTCAGGATAGACCAATGACCAATCTAGATCGTCATCTACCGGTTCGAATGCAGATATTGCGAAAATGATAGCTTCAGTAATAAGTCCAATTGCTAATAATAAACCTCCATTCAATGGTCCTAATTCCCAGTGAAGAATTTTAAATAAAGCTCCTAGAATAACCACAGAAGCTCCAAGGCCGTAAGCCATGTTAAACAGTTTTTTAGATTGTCTTGATTGTGCCATAATTCAATTGTTTTGTTAAGTTAAGTTTGTTTTATTTCTAATAGATTATCGGGCGTCGCCAAATTTCTCATTTAATACTACGTCGGTACCCATATAATCTTGTACCGTTCTGAATCCAATATAACTCCTTGCAGAATCAGCATATTCATAATCTCTGGTACTTACCTGAAGAAAATAAGCAACATCTTTCCATGAACCTCCACGAACTACCTTTCTCTTATTCATTTGATCGTTCACATTCGGGTTCATATTTGATGAATATTCATAAGAAGAGGGATCGTATGAAGATGCTACCCATTCCGATACATTTCCTGCCATGTTGTACAAGTTAAAATCGTTAGGATCGTATGCATCTGCCTCAACCGTATACAATGCCTGATCTGCTGCATAATCTCCTCTTAGGGGCTTGAAATTGGCCATAAAACAACCTCGGTCATTTTTAGCATAAGGTCCACCCCAAGGGAATGTAGCAGATTCCAGACCACCACGTGCTGCATATTCCCATTCGGCCTCACTTGGAAGTCTGAATGAATTCACATGCTGTCGTCTTCTGGATTTTTGATATGAATTCTTATACAAGGTCCTCCAAGCACAGAATGCCTTTGCTTGTTTCCAGCTTACCCCTACTACAGGGTATTCACCATAGGCCTGATGCCAGAAATAATCATTATGCATGGGTTCATTATAGGAATAGTTGAAATCTCTGATCCAAACAGTGGTGTCTGGATAGATCTTTAATTGTTCCTTGATGATGAAGTCTTTCCTCCTTTTATCTCTATTATTTGCAGCAGCTTCAATATCCATATACGAATATTGGAAGATCAGCTTATCCACATCGATGGTACGCTGTCCATTATACGCCTCCTCAGCAGGGATGTACATGGTGTCCATCACTTCACTATAATATTCATCGGGATATTCGGATGTGTCCCAGATCAGATCTATATCGTTATTGATCTTTCTTCCGGCATAGAAATCTTCACCCATACCATAGTAATTATCATACATATACTGTTCATAGGGGGTCATTTCCTCATTTTCCTGATCCACAAAAGCAAATTCGCCAATTCCATCGTCTCCTGGGGTTGAACCAACCTCATCGGCTAGAATAGCCAATTTTAGTCTTACTGTAGAATCTCTAACCCACTCTACGAATTGACGGTATTCCGAATTGGTGATCTCAGTTTCATCCATATAGAATGAACGTACCGTTACGGTTTTAGTCGGTGCATCGTTAACAGCGACAAAGTCATCGTCTGATTTACCCATTATAAAGGCTCCACCAGGCACCAATGTCATTCCATAAGGTTTTTCGGGATGCCATTTCTTTCCTTTTGTTCCGACTAGCTCACCTCTATCTCCAGAGTTACAACTACTTAAAATGGCAACAATCGCAGTGAATGCAATAAGCTTCTTCATAGGTATTTAGGTTAAATTAACGAGATTCAGGGCGTAAACCTATCCATAAATTTTTTAAAAAACAACATTTTTCTAAAAAAACCCCTTGCTCGAAAATACTTAGTTTGTTTGGTTATACTTCATTTTTTTGGCGGGCTTTAAACCACCTTTCAGGAATTTCCTGATTACATGCACCCAAATAATCGCCATAAGTGCATGGTAATAACGTTTTTCTTTTTAATTTATTATTAACATTTGAAATAAAAGGCAACTCAATCCACCAACGTTCTGTTTTGTTGCTTTTTTTGAATTTGAGGATCTCATTATCAATTGGCACTTTATACGTGGTATATAACGATTCATTACCAAAATCCTCATCGTCAATCCTAAAATTCACGCCCTCGATGAAATACCAGATCACCTGTGCTATCAGCATTGCAGCTGTTTCTGATTCCTCAAAATCATTCAACTCATAAATTCCAAACGATGAAACCCTGTTACTGATTCCGGCATACCTTGCTATAGTACAAATTTCCCGGCTATCAAATCCATTGGGATTCCTCTTGTTTTTATAACTTAATTCATTGCTTTTTATTGCATCAATGTCCAAAGTCACCAAGTCCGAATTTCTCATAATCGGTTCGACCATGGTCAGGTCTGAAGTCACCTCACCCAATCTGTGACCGTCGAAATACAATTTCTCCAATAAGGCGATCTCGCCCGGAGCATTATAGAACGACTGATACCCAATATTGCTGTAGTTGAAAAGATTATAGGGTTTATCGACTATGATCTTTCCTAAATATGATTTATTGGTGATGGGTAGATCGGCATCTCCAAGATCGAACCTGCTGTCGATATTGGTGATATTCACCATTCTACTTTTAGTATCATAGGAGCGATATTGTGCATAGACCAGATCCTGACCTCCACCCAATACAATCGGAATGATCGAATGATCCAATAACGAAGAAATAACCGACTTCAAGGCAAAATAGGTGTCATCGACCGTTTCACCCTTGTCTATGTCTCCAAGATCAACGATACCATGGTTCCAGTTTCCAGGATACAAAGAATAAAGTGCCCTCCTTATGGGGTCGAATGCTATCTCTTCACCAATATAATTGGTGTCCCTCCTATTCTCATTAACTCCAATAATGGCAAATTTAACCGAATCGATCGATGGGAGATCACCTGCTTTTGAATAGGATATGATCTGCTTTCCCAATACTCCTTGAGGTAAGACCTCTTTATGTGCTATTACTGACTTGGATACGGGTTTTAAAAAATCTATCATGATTTTTTCTTAACTGTTGACTTTCTCTTTTTAGCAGAATTCTTCTCGATGAGTTCCTTAGCCTGTTCTAAAGTTATCTTATCGGCTTTTGTTGTTTTAGGCAATTCGACCTTGACTTTACCCTTGATCAGGTTAAACCGTCCCCACCTTGCTTTCTCAAGTCGAATTCCTTCATCTGGCCATTCATTGATCAATTTATCGATCTCCTTCTGTTTTTTAGCCTCGATCAATTCTATTACATCCTCATCTGAAAGATTATCAAAATCATATTTCCTATTCACATTGATGAACATGTTGTTCCATTTGATAAAAGGCCCAAATCGACCTTTTCCCTTTTGCACCGGCATCTCCTCATATACATATATAGGTGCATCTGCCTTTTTCTTTTCATCGATCAGTTGAACAGCATGATCCATATCCATTTCAAGCGGATCCATTCCTTTAGGTAATGAAATGAACTTTTTATCATATTTGATATAGGGTCCAAATCGCCCATTATTAACCTCTACTTCCAATCCATCATGAGTTCCTAACATTTTTGGAAGCTTAAAGAGATCCATCACCTCTTCAAAAGTGATTTGATGCAGTTGCTGATCTGGTCGGAGACTTGCGAATTGTTTTTCTTCATCGTCAGGTTCTCCGATCTGGGCCATCGGACCAAATCTTCCCAGTCGTACCAATACCACTTTTCCGGTTTGAGGATCCTTACCCAGGACTCTTTCTCCACTTTCACGATCGGCATTCTCGGTAACATCCTCTACCTGTGGGTGAAATTTCTGATAGAAGTCCTTTAAGATTTCAGCCCAAGCGATCTTCCCTTCTGCTATGTTATCAAAGTCCTCTTCGACCTTAGCCGTAAAATTGTAATCCAGGATCGATGAAAAGTTGGCAACCAGAAAATCATTGACGATCATACCGATATCGGTAGGAACCAACTTTCCTTTATCCGATCCTACCATTTCTGTTAGCTGTTTCTTTTGAATCTGATCTTCCAACACAAATTGTACATACGCTCTTTCCTGACCTTCGATAGATCCTTTCTCTACATAATTTCTGTTGATGATAGTAGAGATTGTCGGTGCATAAGTAGACGGTCGTCCAATACCCAATTCCTCCATTTTCTTTACCAATGAAGCTTCTGTATACCTATAGGGAGGTTTTGTGAATCGTTCGGTTGCAGTGATATAATTCCTGATCAATGCATCTCCAACATTTAAGTTTGGTAGCATGCCCTCCTGTTCTTCATCTTCCAGATCGGACCCTTCAAGATAGACCTTTAAGAATCCTTCGAATTTTATCATTTCCCCTTTTGCAACAAATTGTTCTTTAACGGTTGATGCAGACCCTATTTTTATATTAACACTGGTTCGCTCCAATTGAGCGTCACTCATCTGTGAAGCAATGGTCCTCTTCCAAATGAGGTCGTACAAACGGACTTGATCATATTCTCCTTCAATACTCGAATTGAACATATTTGTTGGCCGGATCGCTTCATGTGCTTCTTGTGCTCCCTTAGATCTTCCCCGGTAATTTCTTGGATGGCTATACTCCTTGCCAAATGAATCTGCTATTGCTTGTTTGGCCGCATTCTTAGCCTCATTCGACAAGTTCACACTATCGGTTCTCATATAAGTGATAAGACCTGCCTCGTACAATCGCTGCGCAATCGTCATGGTCTTCCCTACTGAAAAATAAAGTTTTCTTGAGGCCTCCTGTTGAAGTGTCGATGTGGTAAAAGGAGGTGCAGGTGATTTCTTAGCAGGCTTCTTAGTAAGATCAGAGATCGAATAGGATGCTCCGATGTTCTTCTTTAAAAATGTTTCAGCCTCTTCTGAGGTGTTGAAGTTTTTTGGAAGGGCCGCTTTAAAACGTTGTCCCTTTTCGTTGGTGAATTCTGCAACAACTCTATAGGAAGGAGCTGCTACAAATTGCTCGATCTGTCTTTCCCTTTCCACGATCAATCGCACTGCCACCGACTGAACACGACCTGCGGACAATCCACCTTTTACCTTTCTCCATAGTACCGGTGAAAGCTCATATCCTACCAATCTATCCAATACCCTTCGGGCTTGTTGTGCATCTACCAGATCGTAATTGATGTCCCTTGGATTCTCAATTGCGGTTTGAATGGCCGATTTTGTGATCTCGTGAAATACGATCCGTTTGGTGTTTTCCTTATTTAATTTCAGGGTTTCAGACAAATGCCAGGCAATAGCCTCTCCTTCTCGATCCTCATCACTGGCCAGCCAAACCTTTTCGGCTTTTTTCGACAAGATTCTTAGATCCTTAACGATTTTCTTCTTGTCGTTAGGTACTATATATTTAGGTGTGAAATCACCATCCACGTCTACTCCAAGCTCTTTGGAAGGAAGATCAGAAATGTGTCCAAAACTGGACGCAACTTTAAAATCTTTACCTAGAAATTTCTCAATGGTCTTCGCTTTAGCAGGTGATTCAACAATCACTAAATTTTTGATCATAATGATTTTTGTTTGGGCTACAAAAGTATATGATTTTTTTAAATCGCTATTTAATACGAGAAGTTTTAGATCAGATGTCGGTTGTCAGCTTCGTAAAATCAGGACCATTCATCGGTATCTGAAACAGCTGCTTCACCATCAAATCCAATCGTGTCCTTATAGAAGTAATACATAGGTAGATGAACAAAAAATGCGGTAACAAAAACCCCAACAACACAAAGTAGTACTCCCAATTGTGCAATGAATGATGATAGGATGATCAGGCCAAATGCGATCAACCAGTACTTATGTCCCAGTTTAAAACTCGCCTTGATCAGATCATTTATCGATAATTTTTCATTGAAGGCGAACATCACCTGTATGATTTGCAATGGGACCATCACATAAAAAATGGGCAGGTAACACAATAAGACCGCTGCAATGGAGATTAAAAAAGTAGCAATTGAAATTAGAAGTACTTTAGAAAGATTCTCCCCCTTCAAATAAACAAAATACCCACCTATATCCTCGTCAGAATCCAAATCGGCCTTCTTCAATGCTCTGAAGAAGTGAGCTATGATGCCCAATGAGATGGCCTGGACCACAAAAACCAGTGCAAAGACTACGATACTGTATATTACGATCAGCATGACGGAGGGTTCCCAGGATTCATAGTATCCATAGGAATTGTATCTCCCCTGTTTACCCATCATGATAATAATTGGAGTATATACCACCATTATTAAAGGAATTACAATGGCTATGAGGATCAATGCATGATACAAGGCCGTTTCCCAAACCTTTTTAAATAGATCGAAACTCTTGGTTAGAATATCACTAAAATCCGGTTTTGAAGAAGATTCAATTTTTTGAAATATATCTGTTTTCATTATGATTTCAATTGATTAGTATACCATTAGTATACAAAGTTAAGAAAAAGTAATCTGCCACTTTGTCATAAACTTCAATTAAATTGTATCTTTGCTTTGAATTTTTGAAACAGGCATATAAATTGAGCTCATTGAAGCTCCTGTAAAGAAATCTGACAAAAAGTAGATGGAAAAGATCATAGACGAGAACAAACAAGGTGAAGCTTTGATTCTGAAAGCCAAAAAAGGCAATGAGCGTAAATTGTTCATTGAGAGTTATGGTTGTCAGATGAATTTCAGCGACAGCGAGATCGTTGCCTCAATCCTGACCAAGGAAGGATTCAACACCACGAATTTACTGGAAGAAGCTGACCTGGTTCTGGTCAATACCTGTTCCATAAGAGACAAAGCCGAGCAGACCATTAGAAAGCGGCTGGAAAAATACAATGCAGTTAAAAAGATCAATCCCTCCATGAAAGTGGGTGTATTGGGATGCATGGCCGAGCGACTTAAAAGCAAATTCCTCGATGAGGAAAAGATCGTGGACCTTGTGGTTGGACCCGATGCCTATAAAGATCTTCCCAACCTCATTAAAGAAGTCGATGAAGGACGAGATGCCGTGAATGTTATTCTTTCCAAAGATGAGACCTACGGGGATATCTCACCGGTTCGCCTGGGGGGATATGGCGTGACTGCCTTTGTTAGTATCACCAGAGGATGTGACAATATGTGCACCTTCTGTGTAGTTCCTTTCACAAGAGGAAGGGAACGCAGTAGAGACCCACAAAGCATACTTAAAGAGGTCAATGAACTTCATGAAAAAGGGTATAAGGAGGTCACTCTGCTGGGTCAGAATGTGGATAGTTATCTTTGGTATGGCGGTGGACTCAAAAAGGATTTTAAGAATGCGTCTGATATTCAGAAGGCCACTTCGGTGAATTTCGCACAATTATTGTCCATGGTCGCCGAGGAACAACCCAAGATGCGATTACGTTTCTCCACTTCCAATCCTCAGGATATGACTGAAGATGTGCTGCATGCGATGGCAAAATATCCCAACATTTGCAATTATATTCATCTACCGGTACAGAGTGGAAGTTCTCGTATTTTGGATCTGATGAACCGTCAGCATACCCGAGAGGAGTATATGCAACTCATCGATAGAATATGGGAGATCATACCAGATTGTGCTATCTCACAGGATATCATTACCGGGTTTCCGACTGAGACTGAAGAAGATCATCAGGACACCATGAGCCTCATGGATTATGTGAAATACAGCTTTGGATTCATGTTTGTCTATTCCGAAAGACCCGGAACATTAGCTGCCAGAAAGATCGAAGACGACATTCCCATGGAGGTCAAGAAAAGGCGTCTAACTGAGATAGTCGATCTGCAACAAAAACACAGTGCCTATAGAACCAAAGAGTTTTTAGGCAAAACGGTGGAAGTCCTTATTGAGAAAGAATCCAAGAAAAGTGATCAACATTGGAGTGGACGAACACAGCAAAATACGGTTGCGGTATTTCCTAAGGAACATTACAAACCGGGGGATTTTGTATTGGTGAAGATCAATGACTGTACCAGTGCCACACTTATTGGAGAAGCTGAGGGAATTTCAGAAAACAATTAATTCTGATTATAATGAAAAAAAATCTATTTTTTTTAGTGATAATTTCAGTTTTAGTGGGCTGTTCCAAAGACGGGGATCAGATCATCATCACTAATGAGAATTTTGTTGACCCGGATGGAGATGGTGTAGAAACCGTACAGGAAGAACGTGATGGAACTAACCCAAATGCCCCTTGTCAATATAATTCCGACAGTCAAATATTTTCGAGAACTTCTGAAGCATGGCGAAATTTGGATTGTGATGGTGATGGGGTTTCCAATGGAAAAGAGTTGGACCCAAATGGTGATGGCACACTTGGCCCCAATCAGACAAATCCAAGGTCAGCATGTGATTATAATCCACTTCATCAAGATTTCTCAATCACAACAGTTGAATGGCGATTAATCGATTGTGATGGCGATGGCGTTGTTAATGGTGATGAACTCGATCCAGATGGAAATAACTCAAATGATAGCAATGGCACCGATCCCTTTGACTGGTGTGACCTTATGATTTCAATGCAAACTGTAGATCCAAATCCAAATTGGTTTGAAGAAGATTGTGATGGGGATTGTAAGACCAACGGGGAAGAAATAGATCAAGAAACCGATCCACTTGATGGGTCTGATTTTTATGGAAGTGGCGATCACCTAAACCAAATTTGGTTTATTGTATCTGACCAGACCCCATTTAGAAAACATTTTTTCGATCATCAGGGATCCCGTTATATAAAGACTGTTGATCAAAGTGGACAAACACTTTCCAATTTTGAGTACGACACTTCTAATAATTTGATCATGGTTGAAATAAATGACTCAGCATTCAATTCAATTACAACTTATGAATACATGGGTGGAGTGATCACTGAAGTGACCATCAACGAAAATGGAAATGTAACTGTCATTGATGTTGATTTTATTGATAACACAATTATAACACATGACGGATCTGAACCGGCAGGCCAGTTCAAAAGTAAAATTACCTTAGATCCTGTTTATCAAAAAGTGACCTTATTGGAATCATTTTATCAAATAGGTTCCGATTGGCTATACGACAGTAACGTATATACTTATGATATCAATTTTGAAAATCTTCAGAGTATAAATACAACTATTTTAGGGTATGATCCAGATACCGAAGAGTTCTACGATCTCAACGAGAACAATTGGCTCAATCAAACTTTTAGTTACAGTAACACGACAACATTGAATCCTTCCTTAGCATCAATGAATAATATCTATATTAATTACTTATTGAATGATGATATTCTAAATTGGTATTGGCAAATCGAAAAAGCAAGTACAAGCAAATCTTTTTTAACCAGTTACTCATATGCGTCAGATTATATAGGTTTTGATATCAGTTATGGTGTTAATTGTGAGCAAAATAACCACCTCCCCTATGAGGCCTATTATTCAACACTTGATTACCAACATGAAATTGATATAATTTACGAATAACTATGGAAAACATTCAAGCTATAAAACAACGATTCGGGATCATTGGCAATGACCCCAAGCTCAACCGTGTAATCGAAAAGGCTATTCAAGTGGCCCCTACTGATATATCGGTACTTGTGACAGGCGAAAGCGGTGTGGGAAAAGAGAGTATCCCAAAGATCATACACTCCTTATCACACCGAAAACATGGAAAGTATATTGCGGTGAATTGTGGTGCCATTCCTGAAGGAACTATAGACAGTGAATTGTTCGGCCATGAAAAAGGAGCATTTACCGGGGCCACCACGACACGTAACGGATATTTTGAAGTGGCCGATGGTGGTACTATTTTCTTGGATGAAGTTGGAGAATTACCCCTTCCGACCCAGGTTCGACTATTACGGGTACTGGAGAATGGTGAATTCCTGAAGGTGGGTTCCTCCAAAACGCAAAAAACCGATGTTAGGATCGTTGCTGCTACCAATATCGATATGGCCGATGCCATTAATAAGGGAAAGTTCAGGGAAGATCTCTACTATCGTTTAAGCACTATTGAGATATGCCTTCCTCCTTTAAGAAATCGCTCGGAAGACATCCACTTGTTGTTTAGAAAATTTGCGTCCGATTTTGCTCAGAAATACAAGATGCCTACTATCCGACTGGATGATGGGGCCCATGACCTGTTACTAAAATACCACTGGGGTGGAAATATCCGGCAGCTTAGAAATGTTGCTGAACAGATCTCGGTTTTGGAAAAGGACAGGAACATAACCCAAGAAACACTAAGAAGTTACTTGCAGGATGTGGGCAGCAATCTCCCTGCCGTGATCAATTCCAGTAAAAAGGAAAGTGATTTCAGCAATGAAAGGGAATTGTTGTATAAGGTATTGTTCGATATGAAACGAGACCTCAATGATGTCAAGAAATTGACACTCGAGTTGATGAAATCCGGAAACATGTCAAAGGTTAAGGAAGAGCATGCCACCATCATCAACAAATTGCATTCCGACACCCAGGAAATGGATGACGATATTATTGAAAAAACTGAGGTAACTCATGAAAATGATGTAGAAGTTCTGAATATTCCGAAAAACACCTCAGGCGATAAATACCAATATGCAGAAGATATCGAAGAGGAAGAAAGCCTTTCCATTCAGGAGAAAGAACTTGAGCTCATTAAGAAATCCTTGGAAAAATACAATGGAAAAAGAAAAGATGCTGCCGATGAACTGGGAATCTCAGAAAGAACATTATATCGTAAGATAAAACAATATAATTTGTAACTTCATCCACCGGTCACTAACTATATGAAAACAGTCAAATATATTATAATAACCCTGCTTGCTTCGACGACCCTAATAGGTTGTGGTGCTTATTCATTTACAGGAGCCGATATAGACTATTCTTCGACAAAGACCTATCAGGTCAATTTTTTCAAGAACAATGCCCCTATTGTCGAACCCGGATTGGACAGGGAATTCACCATACAGCTTCAGGACCTGATCCTTAATCAAACAAGTTTGGATCTGGTCACAAATGGCGGCGACCTGATCTACGAAGGTGAAATCACTGAATATTATGTTGCTCCCATCACGGCTACTTCACAGAACTCAGCAGCCCAAAACAGACTTACAATAAGCATAAACGTCAGATTCATCAATACACAGGATGCGGAAAAGGATTTGGAGAGACGATTTTCCTTCTATTACGATTATGCCGGAAGCTCACAACTTACCGGATCGAATCTTGAAGATGCGGTGAATACGATCTTTGAACGAATTTCCCAGGATATTTTCAATACAACTTTAGCCAATTGGTAAACTAATTATGAATACGAATACCTACACCTATCTGTTGGCCAACCCACAAAAGATCACTTCGGAACACCTGAGTGAGCTGGATATGGTATTAAAAAAATACCCATATTTCCAATCGGCCAGGGCACTCCAGTTAAAAGGGTATAAGAATTCCAATAGTTTCCTTTACAATGATGCTTTAAAGAATACCGCTGCTTATACCACCGACCGGAATATTCTCTTTGAATATATCACCTCTGAACATTTTATTCAGGATGAAATCTCGGAAGTGATCCAACAGCATGATGATTCGGTCAGGGAGATCCATGTGATCTCGGAGAATATCACCGAAAAGGTGAGTAAGGAGATTGCCGATCAATTGAAGAAGGAGATCAAAAAAGCGGAAGCCATATTGAATCCTGATCTGTTTTCCAGAAAGGTTGAATCGATTAAGAAGATCACTGAGGAAACTCAGGAAGTAAAGAAAACTTTGGGTATCGATTCTCCTTTGGATTTCACAAAAGAAGATCCGCATTCGTTCAATGAATGGCTAAAATTAACAAAGGCCACACCAATCCAAAGGGAGACTATAAAACCATCTGTTGCAGAAAAAAAGAATTATAATTTAAACTTGATCGATAAGTTCATACAGGATAATCCAAAGCTTCTCATCCAGGACAAAACACAATCAAAGGATGATAAGACAAAGGCATCAAATGAGAATTTAGCAGCTCCGTTCACCGAGACTCCTAACTCATTGATGACCGAAACTTTAGCCAAGGTATATCTGCAACAGAAGAACTATAAAAAAGCACTTCAAGCTTATCACATTTTAATTTTGAAATATCCCGAAAAAAGTGGTTTCTTTGCAGACCAAATTAGGGCAATAGAAAAATTGATTAATACAGACGAGATATGAGCACGTACACCATTTTTATAATACTGATAATATTCGTAGCATTTTTACTGGTCATCGTTGTAATGGTTCAAAATCCTAAAGGAGGAGGGTTATCCTCATCTTTTGGAGGTGGCGGAACCCAACAATTGGGTGGGGTCAAGAAAACGACCGATTTTCTGGATAAGAGTACCTGGACCCTGGCTACCCTATTACTTGCATTGATCTTACTTTCAAACATATCCATTATGAGCGGATTGGGCAATACCGAATCCAAGACCTTGGATGAAGATGCCATTCAAAATGTAATTCCAGAAACAACAACTGGAAACGACACCAATTCGGATGGCGGCACCGAATAAATTTCGAAAAATTTTTAAAAGTATTTAAATGTCGATTCTTGATGAATCGACATTTTTTTTTAGTCCAAATTAAAGAATCTGGACACATTCCGTTTGTGACATTTAATTACTACTTCTAAATTTATCCCATCAAGTGTTCATCTTGATATATTGATTACTCTCCAACAATTCTTTCTGAAAATCACCCTACTATAAAGAAAGAAAATCCCAGAACCTGGTTTCTTATTGCTGAAAATATTTATTTATCTAAATCAACAGCTTATGAAGAAATCAATTACAATTTATTTTATCGTATTAGGTATGTTCAACATTCTGAATTCACAAATTGTTGACATTCCAGACCAACATTTTAAAGACCGATTGATCGATCACGTTCCAGTGATTGACACCAATGAGGATGGCGAAATTCAAGAGAGTGAGGCCGAAGAATTCAATGGTACACTCGACGTAAGTGGGACCAGTTCGGAACCTGGTCAGATAGAGGATCTAACCGGAATTGAATCCTTTGTTAACATCAGTACGTTGAATTGCAATTATAATTTGATCACCGAATTGGACCTATCCAATAATGTGTCATTAAGAACTCTATCAGCTTCCGGAAATTTGTTTGAATCCATAAACCTCAACAACAACTACAATCTGGAATTCTTACAGAGTAATTTTGGTCAGCTCAACTCATTGGACACCAGTCAAAATCCACTATTGCGATTTCTATATGTACAGGGAAATTCATTGACGGAACTTGATCTAACCAATAATCCCCTGCTAATTGGCCTGATCATCGATAATAATGAGATCGATGAAATGGATGTTACGGTCAATACCGCCCTAAGGTTTGTTTATTGCAGGAACAACATATTGTCTGATCTGGACTTCAGCAATAATCATCAAATGATCACGCTGGATTGTAAGAACAATTCCTTACTTGAATACATAGACCTCAATAATGGAACCAATGAAAATCTGATCATTTCCGGCGGCACTCAATCCTGCAATTTTGAAAACCTACCTCTTTTGGAAACGGTATGTTTAGATGATGTCAGTTCCGATCTTGCCAACTTCATCATGGTACAGGTTGGTCATCAGGTTCAGTTTACCAATGAATGTAATTTAGGAATGAAGGACATTCAGCTACCAATAATAACCCTGTTCCCAAATCCTACGGACCAACTTTTGAATATTCATGCTTCGACACCAATCGATCAGATCGAGGTCTTTAATTTAATTGGGCAAAGAATCATTCAAAAAGAAATTGCTTCCACCCTCTATCAACTTAATGTATCCATGTTAAATCAGGGTATATATATCATAAGGTTCATTGTTGAACCCAACATCCACATCATTCAAAGGTTCATTAAACACTAATATTTCAAGCTATGATTTTCCTGAAAAGACTTCTCCACGAGAAATTTCCATAAAAAAAAGAGTGTCACAGCCCTGACACTCTTTAATGAAAATAAATAAATCAAATACAATTGTTTCACTTATTAACACATCAAAATTATGAGAAAATTATCATTATTCCTCGTTTTTCTATC
>JAHEHC010000010.1 GCA_024644805.1 Flavobacterium sp.
TCCCCTTCAACTCCATAATCATTTATTGAAAAATAATCTACGTCCAAATAACCTTCACCTCCCAAAAGATCATTGATTTCAGCATATCTTTCACTTTTAAGTTTCTTCAATTGGAGTGATGCATTAATGGTGATAGATTCAGATAATTCGCTTCTTAAAATTGAATTCCCAATGATCAATCGATCCTCAATAACATCCTTTTGCATAACATAGGCAGACAGTAAATTTGATGTATTTCTATTGGCATCGTATAAAGAACTCCAGTCCAGCTGGCCGTTCTTTAAAAGTTCCTGTTCGGCTAAATAGGCCTGATAATAATTATAAGGAGTAACAACATCATGTCTCAAAAAATAACTTGGCATTCTCTGATAGTAGTTTGCAAAAGGACTCCTATGGTTTCCATACTCCAATCGAGTCGACCCTATGCTACCTGTTTGAAGCGCTATATTGGTGTTTAGTTGGGTCTTATCTGAAATGGAATAATAATGATTGATCATAAATAAGGGTTCTTTGACCTCCATTATTTTACTGTTCCTAATCCGATCGTTCTGAAGTCCCCAATTAGGATTGTATTTTATCCCTTTTAGACCATAAGCCTCCTTTGTAATGGATGCACTTCTACCTCTTATAACAGGGGTATAAAGTCCCGTAACATTTAGGGAATGTTTGAGGTCGAATTTCTTTTCAACGGATATAAAAAATGAATTTGCATTGTATAAAGTACCATCTTTAAATCCGCTTTCGCCAAATCTTCTTGAAACAGCAACCATATAACCCCAGCCATTAGTATTCAGACCATTGATGTAACTCGCCATGATCCTTCCTTTATAAGACCTGTTTGCCATGGCGTATGAAAGCTTTCCTCCTGGTCTGTAATCCGATGTACGCATACTGATATTTGTAGTACCGGATATACCCCCGAATGAGAATTTATTAGCAGTTATTCCGTTGGATCGATTTCTTATCCGTTGAACATCATTTAAACCTCCCCAATCTCCCCATTGAGGCCTGCCATCGTACATTTTATTCATTTCAATACCATTGATCGATAGAGATCTATAGGAATTGTCCAACCCTCTTGGTTTAAAGAATGTGGCACTAAAATCATAAGCTGCAGCCTTTGAGAAAACATCATTTGACGCTTGGAGCAATCCCGATATGGAATGTGTAATTCCCGATTCATCATCAATCATATCGTCTGTGATAGATATAACTCTAAACTGTGTTTCCAATGTCCTGCTATCAATCTCAAGAAGTATCGGATCCAGATTAATCGATTTATTATTATAGATCGTAATTGGAATTCTTAAAGTCGTATAATTCTCTTTGCTGATCACCAAGACCTGTTCGCCTTTTGGAATCGTTTCATCAGATAAGAAGAACTTTCCATCACTTTTGGTTTGTGTTAAAAATGACTTTGAGGAAATCTGAACTATAGCTTCTGCAATAGGTTCATTAGAGTTGGAATCTATGACCCTCCCTTTTATTACTGTTGTTTGGGAAATGATATTCAAAAACCCTCCAAATACAAGATATAAAACAAATGCTATTTGTTTTATCATGATCAAAAAATGAAAAAGGGGAATTTTTTACAGGAGGTATAATCAAATATACAAAAATTAACGGATAATTATTACTTTTGAAATTCTTCCCAGATAAAAATTATACAAACTCATTTTAATTAAATTCCCATGAGGCGAGTATATTTTTTAATACCCTTACTGATCCACTCTTATAATTATCTATCCGCCCAAGAAACTAAAGAGTACTATATCATTACCCTTGCGTTTTACAATCTTGAAAATCTTTTTGATACGGAAAACGACCCGCTGACTTTTGATGATGATCGAACACCGACCGGAAAATATCAATGGACTGAAGAAAAATACCGATCCAAGCTCATAAATATTTCAACTGTGATCTCGGAGATTGGCAGGGATCTATCTGGCAAACCACCAATACTAATTGGTGTTTGCGAAATTGAAAACAGAAAGGTCTTAGAAGACCTAATAGCTCAGAAAAAATTGCAGACTTATAACTATGGAATTATTCATTTAGAATCTCCCGACCGAAGAGGAATTGATGTTGCCCTCCTCTATCGAAAAAATGTATTTACTCCCACCTATTACAAAAACTTTGAATTGTACCTCTTTAATGATCAGGAACCATCCATTCGAATTTTCACCAGAGATCAATTGCTGGTATCCGGAATGTTGGATGGTGAGAAAATTCATTTGATCATCAACCACTGGCCATCAAGGAGAGGTGGGGAGGTGCAGAGTCGTTCAAAAAGAATAAAAGCAGCCCAATTGAATAGGAGAATTATCGACTCTTTATTCAGTTCAGAACCCTATGCTAAGATCATTACTATGGGTGATTTCAATGACGACCCAACCAATATAAGTATCAAAAAACATTTAAAGACATTGGGTAAGAAAGATGATGTTTCTATGAAAGAACTATTCAACCCGATGGAAAAAATGCATTCTAAAGGAATCGGAACATTGGCCTGGAGAGATGGATGGAATCTGTTTGATCAAATTATTCTTTCCTCTGAATTGTTAAAAAGGGATTTCTCAAGTTATCGTTATTACAAAGCCGGGGTTTTTAACAAATCTTATTTAAAACAAAAGGAAGGTCAATATAACCGATACCCCTTTAGATTCAACACCGATTCAGAGGAGGGATATAGCGATCATTTCCCGGTATATGTCTACCTGATCAAAGAAAAGAAGGATTGATCAATCAAACCACTGGGCCCAGGGAATTCGGCTAAGCACCAAAATCAAAGCTATGGTATAGAATATAGCGATGGTCTTGAACTTGGTTTTGGAAGTTTGTTTTTTCTTGTGTTTCGTATAGCCAATGGTGATCAATACCACAGCAACTAACATGATCAATGGGTGCTCTACGCTAAATAAACGGAGCATAGCGTCCTTCATCACCTCACCCATTCCGTTGGTCTGAATGGCATTCAGGGCATTGGGAGAGACAAAATACAGGATAAGACCAATTATGACCTGGATATGCGTGACGATAAGTGCAAATACAGAGATCCTGCTATCCTTATCTCCAAATCCTCTTTTAGAGGCGATTCCCATAAAGGAATTGATGGTAGCCAGAATGATGATCAGCAGGGTCAAATAGCCCCAATAGGAATGTAGGAATTGAATGGTCGTATACATGATGTTTTTAGATTAAATGATTATGGTCTCAAATGTAGGAATAAATAATAAAAAAAACGTCCTGATCGGAATCAGGACGTTTTAATAATAAATCTATTGTATCAGATTAGAAGTTATATTTCAATGAACCATTGAATGTTCTTCCATTTTCAATAAAGTAACCAAATGCATCAGAGTTTTGAATTCCGATATAATCAAATACATTATAAACGTTTGCTCTGAAGGTCAAATCTTGTGAACCAAAGTTAAACTTATAAGTAAGACCCGCATCTGTTGTAGAATAAGGCTTTAACTTCATTGGTTCATAACCAATTGCGGAAGTACCGGCATCGGTAAATTCGTAGTGGTTCGCGCGGTAGTTGATTCCTCCGTCAACAGTCAAACCTTCCATGATATTTACAATTACTCCCAATCCAGTAGTGAATTGCGGAGCGGTAGAAACTTTTACCCCGTTACGGTTTACATCATTTAATACATCTATTTCTTCCTGAGTATCCACATCAAATACTGTAGTTGTAGATGTTCCTTTATACACCCAGCTACCTGCTGACATGAATCCATTAAGTGTAAACAATGAATGTGCTTTCCAACTGAAATCGAATTCAGCACCAGTATGATACTGTCGGATTCCTCTTTGTAAAACAGACGCTTCAACACCCTCTTCTTCATCACCTACAATGTAATCATCATCAACATAGGAAATAGTCCTGTTGGACCAGTCGGTTACATAAGCATTGAAATTAGCAGTGAATCCGCTATCGCACTTCATGTGATATCCTGCCTCAAAACTTCTGATGATCTCATTTTCTACATCAGGCTTGATAACATCGGCATTCGATCCTGCAAAAGAGAATATACCGTCCAGGAATGGTTGTCTTGAATAATAACCTCCATTAAGGAAGATCTTATGATCTTCAGCAATGGTATAAGAAACACCACCTTTAATGTTGTATCCATCACGAGTCTCTTTATCTGAAGTTTCTTCAGCAAATCGGTCTTCACGCTCGTAAGACTGTGTTGAAACTGACCCCTGTGCAAAGATCGAGAATTTGCCGTCGCTATATTCTAATTGTCCAAATCCACCTACATAGTTAATGGTTTCAGAGTAATCATAGTTGATACGATCTCCTTCATCAGCAAAATTTGATATTGACGCCCATGGATTTGCATCGTAGGCATTGGTGACAACTGCATCATCTGGTCGGTCATTGCTCCATCCTGAAAGTCCATAGAAATTGGCTACCTGACGGAAGTGATCTCCGGTATAGTTTCGAGCATCAACCCCAACATTCGCAGAAAAACGATCTGAGAAATCATGATTGAAGTTAGATACGATACCAAACCATTGGTGATTGTTTACAGATGAACGACGGATGTAACCATCGCCCAATTCATTGTCATCATCATTTCCAATACCAATCTGAGTATTCAAATCTACATTTGCTGCATAATCGATCTGGCCTCTAAGTGGTCCGTCACCATCTGGATCTTCAGTTCTTATAGGAGAAGCTCCTCTTGGTCCGGTTCCACCTCCACGTCCAACAGACGCATACAATACGGTTGATAATTCAGAATCTTCACTCATGGTCCAGTCCCAGTTCAGGTTGGCTACCGGTTTGTGATAATAATTTTGTCTTTCTGAAGTAATGTTCCCGCCATTCACACCATTTCCTTCATAGTATCCCCAGTGTTGGTTATACTTAGGATCGGCTGCAATGACATCTTTAGACTGACTCCATTTCTGACCATGCAACTGAGGTGCACCGGTAAGTAAGAAGTTCAAGCTGTGTGAATCATTTGGTTTGTACCCAACGGAGATAAAGTAATTCTGACCTTGTCCGTAAGTACCTTTTGCCCATTTTCTATGTGCTTGCCAGTAATCGACCAGTACAGAAAATGCCCAACCGCTTTCGCTAAGACCGGAGTTGTAAGCAGCAGTTCCTTTCATATAGCTGTCGTTTGCACCTAAGAAACGTACAAAACCACCTTGCTCTCTTTCAGCTGCTTTCATTATAATGTTTGTTGTACCCCCTACTGAGGAAATGGCTAACTTGGAAGCACCAAGTCCACGTTGTACCTGGATCGCATTAGCGATATCGGCTATACCAGCCCAGTTAGACCAATACACTCTTCCATCTTCCATACCGTTCACCGGTTGACCGTTCAATAGAACACCAATGTTGGTTTGGTCAAATCCACGAAGATAGAACTGAGAATCACCAAATCCGGAATTTCCTGAGATATACGCAGAAGGCGTGTTTTTCAATGCCTGAGTAATTTCTACGTTTCCTACAACTTTAGATTCGATCTCGCTCTTTGTAATGGTAGATACCGCTACCGGTGTCTTACGATCTTCAGCCAAATCAATAACTCCAGATCCTATGATCACGACTTCCTCGAGAGCATCAGCGTCTACCATCAGCGTAATGGTTCCCAGGTTTGCTGAGCCATTCGATAAGGTAAAAGATACACTTTTTGTAGTGTAACCAAGATAAGAAATTGTTACCATTCCGCTATTGCTTGATACATTCAACGTGAAATTCCCGTCAAAATCAGAGATGGCACCATTGGTGGTCCCTTTCTCTATAACATTAGCTCCTGATAATGGACCGCCTAAATTAGCATCCGATACAGTTCCTGAAATGGTTCCTTGTGCAAATGTTGCTGCACCAAGAAACATAAAGGAAGCTACTAAAAAATAAGTAATTTTTTTCATCATAAATAATTGTTTTTGGTTAATGCAAAACTACTATGTTTTGTTCGATTTCCAAGCAAAATACTATGTAAATTAATTGTTATCAAAAATTTGTGCCCTATTTTATCCCAATCTTATTAACAACCTTATTTGTAAATAGTTAGAAAGAAATACCATCCAGCTGCAATTTTCTACCCTCAATAAAATCGAAAAATTTTGGTTTTAAAGACTCTTCTAAAGGCTCTGATGCCGGTAAATCCAAGGTAAATGGGTCTACTTGTCTTCCATTTTTCCAAAAACGATAACACACATGAGGACCTCCCGTATTACCTGTCATACCTACCCATCCAATGACATCACCTTGCCTAACATAATCACCCACCCTCACATTTCTTTTCTTCATATGTAAGTATTGGGTATCATAGGTTGCATTATGTCTGATCTTCACATAATTTCCATTGCCTCTTTTCCGCTCAGATTTGGTAATGGTCCCATCGGCTGTAGCCAAGATGGGTGTTCCGATCGGAGCTGCAAAATCGGTGCCTTTATGGGGCCTCACCTTATACCCATAATATTTGATCCTGCGTTTTAAGTTGTATCGCGAAGAAATGCGACTGAACTTAACCGGAGCCTTCAAGAAGGCTCTTCTCAGGTTATTGGCCTCGTCATCGTAGTAATCGTGAATTCCCATTGTGGAGTCGGCCATGAACCTAAAGGCATATAATGGCTTGCCCCGGTGTTCGAAATACACCGCCTTGATCTCATCCAGCCCTGCCGGAATGGTATCGTTGATGAACTTTTCGGTATAGACCACTTTAAATCTATCGTTGGGTTGCAACCTGAAGAAATCGATGGTCCAGGCATAGATACTGGCCAGACGATCGGTCATATACGGACTCAGGTGCTGTTCTTCCATGGTTTCAGAAAGGGAACTGGTGATAGTGCCTGATGCGGTCTTCTCAATTATCGTAGTGGGTTTCTTATCGTTGAATGTAAAGATGCAGTCTCTGATATCCACCACAGCATAATCCACTTTGTTCTTCTCATAGATAAAGACCTGGGTTTTGTCGATACTGTCCTTTGAATTCAGTAATACATATGGGTTGCCGATCTTAACCCGTCTCACATCAAAACTGTCCTTGATCTTAGATACCACTTCATATATCTCGGCCTGGGAAACATGATTGGCATCCAAAATAGCGCCAAAGGTATCTCCAGACCGAATGGTATCTCGGATCACGATGAAATCATTGAGGTCATATCCATATTCAAATTTTGCCTTTTGAATAGTTCCGGCCTCATCGTCATTGCCTTTTTCAACGTTGCTACAGGCAAAAAGCAAAAAAATCAATGGGAGTAGAAAGTGTAATTTGGTCAAGGTCAATCTAATTTTTTAATCAAACATCATTACCCCAATTCCTTAGCTCGTCTTCAGACCAGAGATCGGGGAAAAATATTCTTCGTTGGTATTTTGGGTGCATGTATTTTTTCCAGTCACTACCTCCTGTTGCTTCAATGGCCTCATCAGAGTTTCCGCCAGACAAATAGTGCTTTGCTGCATGATAATGGGCCATCACCCAGGTGATATTCACAGTGTAATCGTAATGTCTCATAGCTCGTATCAGTTCCGGGGCTTTTTTAACCTCCTCAGGCAGTTCCTTGAACTTGGCATAAAGGTTTATCGTATTGTATTCCTGTGTGAATGCTACGAACTCATTTTTATATTTTTCCTCAAAAACCTTCAATAAGTAGGATTTTTTCCCGGTCTTATAGTCTTTCCCTGCAGCCTGCCAATAGAGATGCTCTAAAGCATGTTCATAGGGAGTATCACGATCGATCGTTTCGCGATACCGTGCATCGATCAAATTGATCAGATCGGTAGACGCAAATTCTACCTTTCTGTATTGAGCACTTTGGAAACCACTTGCGGGGGTTAAGGTATTTCTGAACTTGAGATATTGTTCGATCTCCATGCCTTCCTGCATGATGGAAAAAGAAGAAGTGAGCATATCAAAATACCGGCTGATCCGCATCAATCTGCTGGAAAAGAATTTAGCGGTCAAGTTTTCATGATGGGCCACCTGACTTATTTCCCAGAGGATCATTTTAAATAATAGCTCATTGACCTGATGGTACATGATAAAGACCATCTCATCGGGTTGATCGGTTCTTTGGATCTGAAGGTTCAACAAGGCATCGGTCTGTATATAATCCCAATAGGTCAGGGGTTCACTATATAACAGTCCTTCTAAATGGGTTTCAACATCCTGACCAATTTCACGATACTTCTTTTCAAGTTGATTGAGGAGCTTTTCGGTTTCAGGATTTTTATCCATATCTAATCTACTACAATTTTAAAAGAGTGTTTCAGCCCCTTGAATTCTTCCAATGATGCCTTTAATGATCCAACGGCCAAATCGGCTTTTACCACCAATGGAATCTTGTTATCATCATCGCTGATCCACACGGTCAGACTTTCCTTTTCTTTAAACACACGACCCGATTGTACATACGGTCTAAAGACAAGACAGGCTACTTTGCCAAATTTAGTTCTTATGATCTCTCTTCCCAAGAATTTTAGCTTAAATTTATAATTCTCTTTATCAAAGAACATATTCATATCGATCTCCTCACCATCTTCCAATTGATCGATATCCAGATTGTTTCTAAGATAATAAAGTGAGGACACCATGTCCTGTGCGTCCTCAGGAAAGGGAAGATAATCTTTGGTCTTATGCTTTTTATTATGAACCAGAGCTTTTCCAGTTTGATGATTGAAATCGATCTGTATGTCCTTGGTATAGCCCCCTTCGTCAATCTTCCTTATAAACCTGATTGGGACCTCATTCTCCTTGTCTATGTAGGTCTGATAGTAATCCTCAACATTGAAGAACCATTTAGAAATACCAACTGTTTTTCCTTCGCCTTTTACATGATAGACCACTCTTCCATTCAGACGGGTTTCGTCGATCTCCAATACAGCATGGCCCGCGGTTATAAATCCATAATGAACCCTATAGTTTAACCACTCGCCATCGTCATATGCTTTTTTTTGAGCAGAGATCAGGAAAACATTACAGAATAAGACAACTAAGAAAATATTTTTCATAAGTAGGGTTTATTACTATACCTCCAGGTAAAGCAACATCCATTCCAAAAATAATAAATGCTATCGATATGTCGATAGCATTTATTAAAACGTTACAATCCGGTATTATAAAGTTCCTCTTCTCGCCTGCTCGGCTTCGATCGATTCAAAGAGCGCTTGGAAATTACCTTTTCCAAAGGATTGAGCTCCTTTTCTTTGAATGATCTCAAAGAATAATGTTGGTCGGTCGGTCAAAGGTTTGGTGAAGATCTGAAGTAAATAACCCTCATCATCTCTATCTACCATGATACCATGTTTCTTAAGTGTCTCCATATCCTCAGCGATCTCACCAACCCGATCCGAAACCGTGTCATAATAGGTTCCGGGAACATATAGGAATTCGACTCCTCGTTTTTTCATCTCACTTACCGTAAATACGATATCATTGGTGGCTACAGCGATATGCTGACAACCTGGTCCGCTGTAGAAATCGATATACTCTTCGATCTGTGACTTCTTTTTTCCTTTTGCAGGCTCATTTATCGGGAATTTAATCCTACCATTTCCATTGGTCATTACCTTACTCATCAAGGCAGTATATTCGGTCGAGATATCCTTATCATCAAAAGTGATCAAATTTGCAAATCCCATGACTTCATTATAGAACTTTGCCCAAGTATTCATCTCTCCCCAATCTACATTTCCTACCATGTGATCTATGTATTTCAGACCGCAACCAGGAGGGTTATAATGGGAATCCCATTTCTCAAAATTCGGCATGAATATTCCATTATAATTCTTTCGTTCAACAAAGATATGGACCGTGTCTCCATAAGTATGGATCCCTGAACGTACAATCTCACCGTCATCGTCCTTTTCTACTCGGGGCTCGAAATAGGATCTTGCTCCTCTCTTGGTGGTCTCCTCCCAGGATTTTCTGGCATCCTCAACCCATAAAGCGATTACCTTAACTCCGTCACCGTGTTTTGTGAGGTGCTTGAATATCTCATCGTTCTTTGTGCCGGGCATGGGTGTGGTAAAAACCAAACGGATCTTATCCTGTACCACCACATAGCTGGTCCTGTCCTTAAGTCCGGTCTCCAATCCTGCATAAGCAAGAGATTGAAATCCTAATGCGGTCTTGTAAAAATGGGCTGCTTGCTTGGCATTTCCAACATAGAACTCTACATAATCGGTTCCCATTATCGGTAGGAAATCATCAGCCTCAGGAAAGATCTTCTCCAGACTGTAGTTGAAATCCTTTATGTTCGTTAAATTACTCATAGTTAAAATTTTAAAATATTATTATATCCATGATTTGTAATAATCATCGACTTCAAGTTTTAATGCTTCTTCTGTTATTGATACCGGTCTGAACGGATCGATCATCACCGCTAACTCTTCTGTGCTCTTTTTGCCGACACTTCTCTCTATGGCTCCAGGATGCGGTCCGTGTGGGATCCCTCCCGGATGCAGGGTGATCTGTCCTTTTTCAATATTGTTCCTGCTCATAAAATCCCCATCTACATAATACAGCAACTCTTCCGAATCTATATTGCTATGATGATACGGCGCGGGAACGGCCTTAGGATGATAGTCATAAAGTCTTGGCACAAAACTACACACTACAAATCCAGCTGCTTCCCATTGCTGATGAATCGGCGGTGGCATATGGATCCTTCCCGTTATGGGTTCAAAATCATGAATTGAAAAGGCATACGGATAATTGAATCCATCCCAGCCAACAACATCGAATGGATGATACTTATGAGTATACTCCCACATCACACCTTGTTTCTTCGATAATACCCTGAATTCTCCTACTTCATCATGCGCCTTCAGGTCCTTTGGCATTCTAAAGTCCCTTTCACAATAGGGAGAATGCTCTAAGAACTGACCATAATTGTTTCGGTATCGTTTTGGTGTTGTGATGGCGCTCAATGATTCTATATAGAGCAGTCTATTATCTTCGGTATTAAAATCGATCTGGTAAGTGGTTCCTTTAGGTATGATCAGATAATCCCCGTATTTGAAATCCAAATCCCCATACATGGTCCTTAAAGTTCCACTTCCAATGTGTATGAACAACATTTCATCGGCGTCGGAATTTCTATAGAAATACTCTTTTGAGAATCCTTTAGGTGCTGCCAATCCAATATGCAGGTCACTATTGGCAAAAAGGGTCTTCCTGCTTTTCAGGAAATCATCTTCTGCAGGAAGGGAGAACCCTTGAAAGCTCATGGCTTTCATATTCTTCTCAATGGCGATTATCGGGGCAACATCTCCAAGTCGTTTTACCTCTGAAACCACTGTTGGAGGATGTATGTGATAGATCAATGAGGACATCCCGGCAAATCCGGCAGTTCCAAATAATTCTTCCTGATAGAGGCCTCCTTCAGATTTCTCAAAAGTGGTATGTCTTTTTGGGGGTATCTTCCCTAATGAATAGTATCGTGACATAGTTGTTGATTTAATTTAAATTGATCTCATTTCTTGAAGTGAAAGAGATTTATTCCGGATGTCTCTTAGTTCTTCTTTTCTCCCAGAATCGATTACTATTGACCAATGGGGTCGAAGTAAAATATTGATTCCATAAATATTTCCAAGAGGTCACTGCCATTTAACAAATATCGTAAAAATTTGCCGTTATTCAGTTTTTTTGAAAACACTAAAACCTAAAGCCAACACTCACATACCATTCGCCTTCATCCCGCTCCGGAGAATAGGAATATTTTGCTTCAATTGGGCCTATAAATGTATCCATACTTGCACCAATGGCATATCCTGTATAATCGATGCCATCGATCCACTGGCTGGTGGTGAACAATCTATCACCCACATTGGCTATGTTCACTGAGAAATTGATATAGGCCCTCGGATGAAACTCATAATTCAGATCCAAGATCGATTTCACATAGGTATCGCCTCTTAGTTCCAATGCATCATAACCTACAAATGGGATATTATTATTAATGCGTTTGAAACCATATCCGCCTAAGAAGAAATCCAACGACTCTATGGTAGATCCTCCGATCTTAACCCCGCCTTCACTGGATATGACCATAGAAAGATTTTTAAGCAATCTTTTTGCAAAACCCAACCTGGCTTTTGCTATGGAATATTGATCGATTTCTTCGTACATCCCATTAGAGAACAAGTACAAATGGAAATCGCCTTCAAAATAGAATCCTTTCTTTGGGAAGTACTTATTATCATAGGTGTCGAATAATAATGTTCCGTAGGTACTGAAGTAATTGGTGTCCTCAAAAACCGTCCTGGGATTGTTATTCTCGTCTATACCAATGGTATTGGTGTAATACTGCAGCCATTTGTGTTCCAGTCCCATTCTCAATAAATAACTCCTTCTAAAAAGGGTTTGAACAAAGATCTGATTGGTAAGATCCCTGAAATTGAAATCGATCTGATTCAAGGCCAATGCATCATCAGGTATATCATCCTCATAAATGAATTCAACCGAAACATTCTTATCGAAGGTATTGTATCTGGAATTCAGCCCAACACTCCAATAGAATCCCTTATCGATATAATAATTGAAATCATACCTCGTATTATCACCCACCATCACATCTAAAGAAGCAATATCGTTGTTGGTTATGATTCGCTTACGGGTAATATTCACCAAAGCAGCTGTTTTATAGAGGTTATCATAATGAGCCCCCAGACGAAGCAGTAATTTCGAATCGCTTTCCCTTAGATTGAACGATACTGTGGTTGCATCAAGTTCATCTTTTTGGAATCTATAATTGATATCCTGAAAATTCCCAGTAGCCGACAAATTATTAACGCCCTCACTGAATCTTTTATAGGAGGTTGCTGCGGGACTACGTAATTTCAACTTCCCCATAACATAGGCTCTGGTATAGTTCTTATTGCCATCTATATTCACTTGCTTGATGTACAAGGAGTCACTGAAATGCTTCTCAATGGTCTCTCTGATAAGTGGTTTTTGTCTTTTTGCAATGGCCAACAATTCGTTTTTATAAAGGCGTGCTTCATCGACACCGGTCTGGATGATCTTACTGCCCTCATTGAAAGAAACAACGTTATATTCCTTGATCTTTGGGTGAATGTATAGATCGGTTTTCTTTCTTTTTTCAACCATAATATCAATGGTCCTGTAATTGTTCGTTTGAACCAAAATATCAAAAGCAGACTTCAATTCTTCTCTCATTTTCAAGGTGTCCTGAACATCGATCCCAATAATGATATCGGCCCCCATAGCCTTTACCTCATCGACCGGATAATTGTTAACTACTCCTCCATCAATATATAACGAATCGTTGATTTCAACCGGACTGAAAAGGGTGGGAATGGCGCCACTGGCCTTTATTGCCTGGGGTAGATATCCTTTATCCAAAATGGCCTCTCTCCCGGATTCAATATTGGTGGCTACGCAGAAAAAAGGAATGGGTAATTCGTTGAAATCTTCAACAGTATTCACATGAGATGTTAATTTGGAAAACAAATTATACAGATTCTGCCCTTTGGAGAGCGCAGAAGGGAATTTTACTTGAAACTTATCGAAGGGTAGTGTCAATGCATATTTTTCGGACTGATCCCGTTCAAAATAGGTCTTGGCTCTTCTGGGAATATCGTCTTGGATCAGAGTGTTGAAATCCAATGTCCGGAATATCGAATCCAGTTGTGTAGCAGTATATCCTGAGGCATACAATGCTCCAATAACAGCTCCCATACTGGTTCCGCCAATATAGTCTATTCTTACACCAGACTCCTCAATTACTTTCAGGGCTCCGATATGGGCTAAGCCCTTTGCTCCCCCCCCGCTCAAAACCAAACCCACTTTAATATCCTCCTCTGGCCTTTCTTGAGAAATCCCAAAGACGGAAAAAAGTAAAAACCCTATGAGTATGATCCACTTCATGGTATTTGTTGAAAATGAGTGACTACTTTTCTTGCACGATTTGATCCGATCACTTCAGCAAGATCGTCAAATCCTGCTTTTTTAATTCTTTTCAGACTTTTAAAATGTTTCAGCAATTCTATAACGGTCTTTTCACCAATCCCTGGAATGGTTTCCAGAGAAGTGTTCAATGCTTCTTTGCTTCTTTTGTTTCTATGAAATGATATTCCAAATCGATGGGCCTCATTTCTGAGTTGTTGAATGATCCTCAAAGTTTCAGATCTCTTATCCAGATATAAGGGTATGGGGTCATCCGGGTAAAAGATCTCCTCCAAACGTTTAGCAATACCAATAATGGCTATTTTACCTCGCAGGTCCAATTTCTCCAAACTTTTCAAAGAAGAGGAAAGTTGTCCCTTCCCTCCATCAATGATGATGAGTTGTGGTAATGGTTGCTTCTCGTTCAACATTCTTTTATATCTTCTGTAGACCACCTCTTCCATGGAAGCATAGTCATCCGGTCCCTCTACGGTCTTGATATTGAATTTCCGGTATTCTTTCTTTTGGGGCTTACCGTTCTTGAACACCACACAAGCAGCCACGGGATTGGTTCCATGTATATTGCTATTGTCAAAACACTCAATATGCCTGGGCTCTTTGTTCAGCCTAAGATCATTCTTCATTTGGGCCATTATCCTGTTCTCATGTCTGTTGGGATCGGTGATCTTAACCTGTTTGAATCGCTCCATCCTGAAGTATTTGGCATTGCGTTCGGACAGATCCAATATCTTTTTCTTCTCTCCTGCCTTGGGGACATGTACATTGATATTTTCTCCTGCGTAAAGATCGAATGGGACGTAGATCTCCTTACATTCGGATTGGAAGCGCTGTCTTAATTCTATGATGGCCAATTGAAGAATATCATGATCGTTCTCATCCAGTTTCTTCCTCAGTTCAAGGGTATGGGATCGGATTATAGCGCCAAATGAGATTTGTAAATAATTCACATAGGCATAATCCTCATCGGAAACGATGGAAAAAACATCGACATTATTGATCTTCGGATTCACAATGGTCGATTTGGCCTGATAATTCTCAAGGACATCGATCTTCTCCTTTATTCGCTGGGCTTTTTCAAATTGAAGATCGGTTGAGAACAATTTCATCTCCTTTTTAAAATGATCCAATGAAGCTTTTAGATTTCCTTTCAACAATTGCCGTATGGCGTCTATACTGTTAGTATAATCACTTTCTGACTGCAATCCTTCACAAGCCCCCAAACAATTACCAAGATGATATTCAAGACAGATCTTATACTTTTCGTTGGCTATGTTCTTTTCAGAGAGATCATAGTTGCAATTCCTTAATGGATAAAGGCTATTGATCAGATCGAGCAAAGTATGAACGGTCTTCATACTGGTATAAGGGCCAAAATACTCCGATCCATCTTTGATCATTCTTCTGGTTGAGAACACTCTTGGAAATCGTTCATTCTTGATACAGATCCAGGGGTAGGTCTTATCGTCCTTCAGCATCACATTGTAACGGGGCTGGTATTTCTTGATCAAGTTATTCTCAAGCAATAAGGCGTCTGTTTCTGTCGCTACTACGATATGCTTAATGGTATGAATCTTTTTTACCAACAGGCGCGTGCGTCCGTTATCCTGTTGTTTATTGAAATAGGAGGACACCCGTTTCTTGAGATTATTAGCCTTACCGACATATAATAATTTTCCTTCTTTGTCATAATATTGATAGACCCCAGGTTTGTCGGGTAGCGTTGAGGATTGAAGTCTGACTGAGGAATTTGACATACCTCAAATATACTTGATGTTTTATAAAAAAAGAAGCACAAACACCTTCAATGAAACAGCTTTATAATTATACCCTTAAACACTAATTCCTTTTTATTAAATTAGCAAAACGAATCGCATACATGAATATAGCTATCCTATCACGAGGTGAGAACCTTTATTCAACACAGAGTCTCTTAAAAGCAGGGACTGCTAGGAATCATGTTATGGAGGTCATGCATCCTTCCCATTGTAAACTCGTGATTGAAGATGGGAAGCCCATTGTGCTCTATCATGACGAACTGGTCGATGATCTGCATGCCATCATACCACGAATTGGTGCTTCCTATACGTATTATGGTTCGTCATTGGTCAGGCATTTCAATGCCATGGGGGTTTTTTCGACCGTTTCTGAATATGGAATTCTGCAATCCAGAGATAAATGGACCTGCTTGCAATTGCTGGTTAACGCAAATGTTCCAGTTCCCAATTCCGTTTTAGGCACCTCCTCCAATACGGAATTCCTGCTGTCCAATTTTAAAAAATACCCGATAATCATAAAGATCTTGGAGGCCACTCATGGTAATGGGGTGATCTTAGCCGAGAGTTATATCAATGCCTTGTCTACCATAGAAGCCTTAAAAACTGCTGGTGTGAAGTTCCTGTTACAAGAATATATCGCCGAATCAAAGGGAACCGATATCAGGATCATCGTAGTGGATGGAAAGGTTGTTGCCTCGATGAGAAGGGAATGTAAGGATGGTGATTTCCGTTCCAATTTGCATCGTGGAGGATCTTCAGAGAATATTTCCCTTTCCTTTGAGGAAGAGAATATCGCTTTAAGAGCTGCAAAAGCATTACGCCTTGGCGTTTGTGGTGTTGATATTCTGCAATCCCATAAAGGACCGTTAGTATTGGAGGTCAATTCTACTCCCGGGCTTGAAGGTATTGAGAATACAACAGGGAAGAATATTTCAGGGAATATTATAAGTTATATCGAAAGGAACAAACGATGAGCATAAAGAAAAAAGATGAAGGTATACTTGAGATACTGGGAAAGCAAATAAGACCAGGTGAAAGCATGACCATCGATTTCAATATGGCCAAGCTGTACACCTCAACTAAGATTGAGATCCCAATTATCATTGAGCGTGCGAAAAAACCGGGACCCATTATATTGATCACCGCAGCCATTCATGGCGATGAGATCAATGGAGTGGAGATCGTAAGGCAATTGATCGCTCGTAAGATCAACAAGCCTAAAAAGGGCACCATCATTTGCATCCCCATTTTAAATATATTCGGATTTCTTAATGCCAGTCGGGATTTTCCGGATGGTCGAGATCTAAATAGAAGGTTCCCGGGAACCAGAACCGGATCCCTGGCCAGTAGAGTGGCCTATCATTTTACCAAAAAGATATTGCCTCATGCCGATTATTGTCTCGATTTCCATACCGGAGGGGCCAGTAGGTTCAATGCAGCTCAGGTTAGGATCAAGCCCGATGATGAACAACTCCTTCAACTGGCTAAGATCTTCAACGCTCCTTATACGGTGTATTCGAGGAATATCAATAAATCCTATAGATCCTATTGTGGAAAAATTGGAAAACCGATCGTTCTTTTCGAGGGAGGAAAATCATTAGACAGCAACAAAAAGATCATCCGATTTGGCGTATCGGGTGTTATTCGATTCTTAGATCATCTGGGCATGTTGGATACTAAATTCAAAGTCCCGGTCGCCTTATCCAATACAGTGGTTATAGAAAAGAGTCGGTGGCTCAGGGCGCAGAAAAGCGGATTGCTCCATCTGAGGATAAACAGCAATAATTTTGTCAATAAAGGTGATCTGCTTGGTACGATCACCGATCCGTATGGCAAAATGAGATTCAAGGTATTGGCACCAAACGATGGCCATATCCTGAACATCAATCAGGCTCCAATTGTCCATCAGGGCGATGCGATATTTCACATCTCCACCAAAGATTCTACTACCTTGGATTCGGAAGAGATTGAGGATATCACCTAAATTGGATGAATTTTGTTTTTTCCGATGTGATTTTGCATTAGATAATTCCGTAAAATTTCATCAATTTTAAAAAAACACCCTATCTTTAAGTCTGATTTTTAAATTTTAAAACCAATCAACAAATATGGAAACAACTAACAATCAAGCAGGAACTCCTCCGGATAACAATCTGGTTTGGGCAATTTTATGTACCGTATTATGCTGTCTGCCATTAGGTATTGTAGCAATAATCAAGTCGACTAAAGTAAAAGAACTTTGGGCTCAAGGGGATCATGCAGGAGCTGAGAAAGCAGCTGCTGATGCTAAAAAGTACTCTCTATGGGGAGCCGGGATCGGTCTTTTCTTCGTTATTATATACTTCATTTTAGTAGCCGTTGGCGTAGCAGCAGGTGGATTCTAAAAAACTTTTGAAAATAGCCCTCATTGTTACCATCCTTGGGGGCTTTTTTATTATATATCGTTCTTACAATCCTTCCGGAAATTCATTATTCATTCCTTGTCCGTTCAGATATGTGTCCGGATATTATTGCCCGGGATGCGGTTCCCAAAGGGCGATCCATCAATTACTGCATTTTAATTTCGTTGCCGCTTTTAGGATGAATCCATTCATGGTTTTAAGCATACCAATAATTGTATATGGTCTTGGGGTTACCGTATGGAATTATATCTTCGAAACACGATACCGTGTCGGGTTCTTCTATAGCAAAATATTTATCTATGGGTATTTTGGATTGGCTGTATTGTATTGGATATTAAGGAATATCCCTTATTATCCTTTCAATCTTTTAGCCCCAACCGAATGATCAATCTTCTTTGGGCTTTTTTGGAAATGCTTTCTTGCTGAAAACGATCAACATCCCAACTCCGGTGCTGATAGCGGTATCGGCGATATTGAATACCGGTTCAAAGAATGCGAAATAATCGCCTCCTTTAAAAGGGATCCATTCGGGTAAATACCCTTTCCAGAGTGGAAAATAGAGCATATCCACGACTTTCCCGTGAAAAAGGGTTCCATAACCTCCGCCATCGGGTAAGAATGAAGCAACTTGGTGCTCACTGGCATCGAAAACCATTCCATAAAAAACCGAGTCGATAATATTTCCAAAGGCTCCTGCAAAGATCAAGCATACCGCTACGATCAGAACTTTTGGGGCCTTCTTTTTTATTGAATCCCATAGCCAATAGCCAATTCCAATAATGGCCAGTAATCTGAAAATGGTTAAGATTAGCTTTCCGTATTTTCCAGGGATCTTAGCTCCCCATGCCATGCCTTCATTCTCAACAAACAAGATTCGAAACCAATCAAAGACCTTGATCTCTTCCCCCAACGTGAAATGGGTCTTTATATAGATCTTCGTGATCTGATCGACCAGCAGGATCAAAACAATAATAAGAGTAGCTTTTTTAAAGGTCATCATTAAAAAACAAGGTCTGTATTCGTGATCGATATGAAAATAAGGCTCAGAACTATTTCTGCATATTTTTGGCCTCGATGCTCAAGGTAGCATGAGGCACCAATTTTAGCCGATCCTTGTTGATCAGTTTTTTTGTAACACGGCAAATTCCGTAGGTCTTGTTCTCAATTCTGATCAATGCATTTTTAAGATCGCGTATGAATTTCTCCTGACGGATCGCCAATTGGGAGTTGGCTTCTTTGCTCATCACTTCACTCCCTTCATCGAAGGCTTTAAATGTAGGAGAGGTATCGTCAGTACCATTATTGCTGTCGTTTCTGTAGGCGCTTTCAATCAGGTCTAACTGGATCTGTGCTTTTTTTATTTTCTCAGTGATAATTTGTCTGAATTCTTCCAGCTCTTTATCCGAATACTTCACTTTAAGTTCCTTGCTCATCGTATTAATGTTTTTTTATGCTCAACTTGGTTGCAATATCATCAAATTCTATTTCTGTACCATTGCTGATTTCCTTTTCAAATTGCAGCACTTCTGTTAGGGTTTCACGTTTTATATATTCTATATTCTGCTTTACAGCATCTTCTAATTTTAAATCCTCCTGAATGTGGATATCCACCCGATCCATGACTTCAAATCCAGATTCTTTACGGATATTCTGAATTCGATTGATCAATTCCCGCGCTATTCCTTCATTCTTTAATTCAGGAGTGATGGTCACGTCCAATGCGACAGTAATATGATCGCTGTTGGCCACCAACCAACCTTCAATATCCTGAGAGCTTATGATCACATCATCAATGGATAAGCTTGTTTTTTCAGAATTGATCTCTATTTCGATCTCTCCTTCTCGCTCTAAGACGGAGATCTCTTCCTGCCCAAATTGATTGATCGCCTGGGCCACTTGCTTCATATCCTTTCCGAAATGTGGGCCTAATTTTTTGAAATCGGGTTTTATCTGTTTTACCAATATTCCGGAATCCTCATCGATCAGATCGATCTCCTTAACATTCACTTCCGACTTGATCAGTTCAGAAACTGCCAGGATCTCATCTCGTTCCACCGAATCCAAGACCGGTATCATGATCTTTTGTAATGGCTGGCGGACTTTTATCTTCTCTCGCTGTCGTAACGACAAAACCAAAGAAGATATTGTTTGGGCCTTTTGCATTTTATGTTCCAGCCCATTATCGACATATGACGAATCAAATTTCGGAAAGTTACTCAAATGAACAGATATTTCTCCTTTTTTAACAGTTCCGTTCATCAGATCACGATACAGGCGTTCCATAAAGAAAGGAGCTACAGGTGCTGCGATCTTAGAGATGATCAACAAACATTTATAGAGCGTTTGATAGGCAGATATCTTATCCTTTCCGTAGGATCCCTTCCAAAAACGTCTTCTGCTCAATCGTACAAACCAATTGCTTAGATTTTCCTGTACAAAATAGGATATGGCCCTGGTCGCCTTTGTTGGTTCATAGTCGCTATAATAGGCATCCACCTTTTTGATCAATGTATTCAACTCAGAAAGGATCCATCGATCGATCTCAGGACGCTCATTCAGTGGGATATCTTCCTCCTCATAGTTGAATTGATCCAAATTGGCATACAAACTGAAAAAACTATAGGTGTTATAGAGAGTTCCGAAGAACTTATTCCTCACTTCCGAGATACCATCTTTATCGAATTTCAAATTATCCCAGGGGTTGGCATTGCTCACCATATACCATCGTGTGGCATCCGGTCCGTACTGATCAATGATCTCGAAAGGATCTTCAGCGTTGCCCAATCGTTTGGACATCTTCTGGCCATTCTTGTCCAGCACCAACCCATTAGAGACCACATTCTTATAGGCCACATCATCAAATATCATGGTCGCTATCGCATGCAGGGTGTAGAACCATCCCCTGGTCTGATCGACTCCTTCAGCTATAAAATCGGCCTTTCTCCAAATAGAATCAACCAATTCCTTATTCTCAAATGGATAATGCCATTGTGCGTAGGGCATGCTTCCGCTATCGAACCAAACATCGATAAGATCGGCTTCCCGTTTCATGGGTTTTCCGCTATCTGAAACCAATATGATCTCATCGACAATATTCTTGTGCAGGTCGACCTTTTCATAATTGGCTTCTGAAAAGTTTCCAACCTCAAAACCATCATAGATATCATGACTCATCAAACCGGCATCAACAGCTTTTTGCATTTCGGCCTTCATTTCTTCGACCGATCCAATTGCTTTCTCTTCTTTACCATCTTCCGTTCTCCAGATGGGTAATGGGATCCCCCAATATCGTGATCTGGATAAGTTCCAATCGTTGGCATTGGCCAGCCAGTTTCCGAATCGGCCCTCTCCGGTCGCCTTGGGTTTCCAATTGATCCCCAGATTGAGTTCATACATCCTGTCTTTGAAATCGGTCACCTTGATGAACCAGGAGTCCAATGGATAATACAGTATGGGTTTATCGGTTCTCCAGCAATTTGGATAACTGTGTCGGTATTTTTCAACCTTAAAGGCCTTGTTCTCGATCTTCATTTGTATGGCCAGTTCCACATCCACCGATTTATCGGGAGCGTGACCCTCATCATAATATTCATTCTTAACATACTTCCCGGCATGTTCCTTCATTTCGGGTCTGAATCGCCCTTGAAGGTCTACCAGTGGAACCAGTTTATCATTTTCATCCTTAACCAACATAGGAGGAATTTCCGGTGTTGCTTCCTTGGCTACTTTGGCATCGTCTGCTCCAAAGGTCGGAGCTGTATGTACGATCCCTGTACCATCTTCGGTGGTGACAAAATCTCCTGCAATGACCCTAAATGCATTTTCGGGGTTTTCATAAGGCAAGGTATAAGGAAGCAATTGTTCATATCGTATTCCCAATAACACTTTCCCTTTGAACTCACCAACCAATTGATATGGGATCTTTCCTGTTTTGATCTTCGAATCTTCTTTTGAATGGTGATACTTTTCCATATCCTCATCAGATTCTGCTATTTTGAATTTACCAGCAAATTGTTTTTCGAACAAGTCTTTTGCCAGGATCACCTGTATGGGTTCAAACGTATATTGATTGAAGGTCTTCACCAAAACATAATCGATCTTCTTTCCTACGGTCAATGCCGTATTAGACGGTAAGGTCCAGGGAGTCGTGGTCCAGGCAAGAAGATGAATATCTCCTATACCTTGCAATTGAGAAGGCAATGTTCCGGGTATCGCCTTGAATTGTGCCACTACTGTGGTATCGGTGATATCCTGATAGGTCCCCGGTTGATTCAGCTCATGGGAACTCAATCCGGTGCCTGCTTTCGGTGAATAGGGCTGGATGGTGTATCCTTTATACAGCAATCCCTTGTCATAGATCTGCTTTAAAATCCACCATACCGTTTCCATGTACTTGGATTTATAGGTAATATAGGGATCGTCCATATTCACCCAGTAGCCGATGCGCACGGTGAGATCGTTCCATACATCGGTATAGCGCATCACGGCCTTCTTACAGGCCTCGTTATATTCTTCAATTGAGATCTTCTTTCCGATATCCTCCTTAGTGATCCCCAATTCCTTTTCAACACCGAGTTCAATAGGTAAACCGTGAGTATCCCAGCCCGCCTTACGTTTTACCTGATACCCTTTCATGGTCTTATATCTGGGGAAGATGTCCTTGATGGCTCTGGCCAATACATGATGAATTCCCGGAAGTCCATTTGCGGAGGGGGGGCCTTCAAAGAATACATAGGGTTCAGCTCCGTCCCGATTGTCGATACTTTTATTGAAAATGGTTTCTTTTTTCCAAAAATCAAGTATTTCCTCAGCCAATTTGGAGAGATCCAATCCTTTATATTCCTTGAATTTATTACTCATTAATTATCTTGTTTTCTGCCTTTTAGACACCCTTTTTCAAGATCGTTGCGAAATTAAGAAATTGTTGACATTAGACAATGCTTAATTCCTTTAAAATTTAGCCATGCCTTTAAACAAAAAAACCCTGTTTTTGTCAAACAGGGTTTTTAAATTTTTCTTTAATTTAATTACTGTCTGACGAATCGCAGTTCAATAATTGAATCTATAGTGGCTCCATCGACAACTGTCGATTCTTCCTGGACCAACCTCAATTGGGTCTCGTTGAAAAGCGTAACATCAAAAGTTCCGTTGAATTCATCCAAATCACTGGTGATCGTAACGGTTTCTGCATTGGCATTTATCGAATAGCTGCCTGTGTCATCCACAACAACGATCTCGGTATCGGTCTCGGTATTCCCGCCCGCAGTTGTAGTAATTGTGAGCCTATATTCACCTTCAATGGAATAAGTCCCATTTTGGTTAAAGTTAGCGTCTACCTGAAAGGTGTCACCAACAATAGTGGTCACTGCAGTTACAGGGATTCCCTGAATCTCTACTGTTGTTTCAATATTTCCGTTAAAATAAACCAGATCATACAATCCAGATAGATTCTCATAATTTAGTAGGAATTGGTTTCCATCATCGTCGCTCTTACAGGCAAAAAGCAAAAAGATAAATGAAAAGACAAATAATTTTCTTAATATTCTCATGGGTTTGAATTTTGAGCAAATATAACTTGTTTTTTTAAACGTATCCTATGTTTTAATTCTTTTTATACCTTTATAACTGTAACTTTTTCGCCATTGAAAAGAATAGTCGTTTTTGTGTTTTTCATTCCTTTGCTTGGTCTTGGACAGGACTATGTGGATCTGGTCACTTTAGGATATTCCAATACATTTAGTGCCTCCTTTAAAGAAACTGGGGAAAATGCTGATGGACAATCTTTCTTTACTGACCTCAACTTTCCTGTTGTATTGAATGAGAAATATGCCCTTATCACAGGGGTCAATCTGAACACCCACCAATTACCGCTATTCCCAGGTGCGGAGATTACCCATCTGTATAGCCTTATGTTGAAATTTGGAATTGCTACAACGCATTCAGAGAAATGGAGCAGCACTTTGGTCTTTTTACCGAAACTGGCTTCCGATTATAAGAAATTATCTGGTGATGATCTCTATTTTGGTGGATTTGGTATATTGAAATATCAACAATCTGATAATCTAATTTATAAGTTTGGTGCCTACGGATCGACTGAAGCATTTGGGTTCTTTTTTACCCCCGTAGTTGGGCTGTATTACACCAGTCCGAATGATCTTTTTGAAATGAATCTCTCTCTGCCTATTTCAGCAGATGTCAATTATAGCCTTGGAAAAACAACATTGGGAATCGATTATTTTGGTATCGGAAGAAGTTTTCATCTGGATGCAGACCCTACCACCTATGTTGAACAAAATCCGTTGGAATTTTCAAGTTATATTCAGTTCAATGCTTTGCAAAACAGCATTTTACTTCGTGCCAAGATAGGATACTCCTCCTATGAGAGCGAAGTATATTCAGAAGGAGATAAGGTGGATGTTAGAATATCGGCCTTCAATTTTGGAGACGATCGAACTCAACTGAACCCTGATATAACCGGTGGGGTCTTTTTCAAAATTGAAGCCTTATACCGATTCCATCTCGCAAATAAAAAAGAGAAATCCAAAAACTAACCCGTATGGCTGAAGAGCGGAAATGCCTAGAATGCAACGATCGGATCATAGGAAGGGCCGACAAGAAGTTTTGTAGTGATGCCTGCAGAAATGCCTATAACAATGCCTTAAATAAAGACAGTAAGAATCTCATCCGAACGGTCAATAATAGACTGCGAAAGAACTATCGCATTCTGGAAACATTGAACACCAAAGATAAAACGAAGACCACAAAAGATAAGCTGTTGAGCATGGGGTTCAATTTCAACTACTTCACCCAGATCTATACCACCAAGGCAGGCTCTGTGTATTACTATCTATACGATCAGGGATACTTGCCTTTGGATAATGATTACTATTTACTGGTGAAAAAGGATTGACTATTTATTCGATCACCTTGAAGGATCGGATGGCCGCATTGGGCTCCATGATGGTATATTCCTTCCAGAATTCCGGGTCGTATTGCGACATATAGGTGGCTTTCACTTTTTTGTTCTCCTCGGCTTGATCATATTCACTTTTGGTGATGGCTTCCGATTCGAACACCACCCATTCATATTTGACCAGGTGATTCATTTGTATCTTAAGATCCAGGGAAAGTTCATTCTGTTTTCTTCTACCTTTAACGTGTTTGTTCTTTTCGATGACCTTTAAAGGTCGGTCCAAACCAAAGAAAACACCATTCTCCAATTCGATATACCTTGGACTGTATCCTTTATGCTCATCCTTTGCAAATAACATCTTTCCTTTTAAAACCGTATGTCTAAAAGTAATCCCAAACAAGCTGAATTTCTTAATCGGCCTAACATTGTCAAAGTCCATGCGAACAATGGCAAAATCTTCGGTATTCACATACATAGTCCCTTTAAAATCTTTCTTACCTTTTGGAGAAAATGAGATAATATAGACCGGCATACCATTGATGAATGTGTAATTATCCAGTGAAAATCGGTAACGATTCGATTTTTCCAACACATCGATGTTGGAATCATCATGGAAGAACAATTGCTCGTAGATCTCAGAAATGCCGTCTTTCACATCCTGTTGGAAATGCTTATCGTGTTCGGACGATTCTTCAATGAACGCTTTTGCATTCTCATCTTCTTTAGCCAAGGAATCCAATTGAACTTTCGTTCCGAAAATTCCTGATTTGATCTTTAGATATGAATCGGGCTTGACATTCTCCTTGAAGATGCGTTCCAATCTCTTCTCAACCCCTTCGAAAGAAACGTCCTTATTCTTATCGTATAGTTCGGCTGCCTTATTGATGGTAAGTTTGTAATTGCTGTAATCTCCATAGAAATCGCCAACTGCTTCCTTGTAATAGGAAGAATTCTTAGGTATAAGCCTGGAGATACTGTCCATTAACTCTTCATTGAGTTCTTCGATGGTAGATTCTTTGAAGCCAAAATCGAATTGATCCATGCTATTGAGTTCGGTCTCGCGAAAGAACATCCTCTTCTTAGTGAGATCGACCGAATAATTCTCATCGAGACGTTCCTTCACTTTTTCAATGATCTCCTCTGCAGTAAATTCCTTGTTGCTGAGAAAGACCTCGCTGAGCTCAAAGGGTTTTGGGTTCAGGTAGATCACATTTTCGAGTGGTTCGTTCATGGAAATTCCTATTCGTTCATATCCCATAGATGACACATGTATTGAATCCGGTATGGGTTTTCCTTCTTTCAGAATAAATGAGAATACGCCTTCTTCGTTGGTGATCACCCCTTGGTTCTTACCGGTTTGAATGGTCGCAAAAGGAATTGGTTCACCCGATTTGGCATCGATAACCTTAGCTGAAAATTGTTGGGCCGAAGCTAAAACACCAATGAGTAAACAAACAATTAGGAGATACAGGTTTCTTACAATCATTATAGATGGTTTTATGCAGATAAATCTTAGTGGTCTATTGATTTTATCAAACGACGAGTTATCTAAAAAAATGTTACTTCTCAGAGGAACTTTCTTTATCCCCTTTTTTTGGTGACAATTTTTTAATCAGATACCCGAAGCCCACAATAAAGTGTAATAAGACAATTACAATTACAAAGTAGAACCAAAAATCGGACATGAGATTGTTTTATTTTTTTATGAATTTTTTAGTGATCAAATCATCAATGGTCATAAAATATATTCCATCGGAAAAAGTGGAGATATCCATTGAAATGGATTTAGCCTCAATTCTATCGATAGAATGTATTAGCTGGCCATATATATTATAAACATCAATCGAATTCATCTCATTCAATCCAGAAGAAATCGTTACCCTTTCTGTAGCCGGAATTGGAAAAATTGAGACCGCCTGATCCAACTCATTGTCATTAACCGATAGATTCGATGGTGTTACCAAAATAAATCCCTGGGTCCGATCACTGATCACAATATTGCCACTATCAAAGAAAGGATAGACGTTCCAGGCTCCGTTATATCCGGCATTGTTATCATCGAGATAACTATCAAAAAATCCTGTTTCGTTCATATTCCCGGATGCGATGTCTTCTACGTCCATTACCCGAAGTCCGGCGGCATTATTGGAAAGATAGAATTTGTTGTCTTTCACATACCCATTATGATCGGTGGCCGCTGTTGTACCGTAATACTCAAAATGCAATTGAGGATTATCCAGGTCCTCAAAATCAAAGACTATGGTCCTGGTATTGAATCCGAGATTGATCTCATCGGCCTCATCGCCTAACAGGAAGTAACGATGATCTTCAGTAAGCCATCCCTGATGGGTGTAGTTCACATTGTTATAATCGATGGTTGAAATGTTCTGTGGATTTCCTTTGTCGGTTACATCAATGATAACCACATAATTTTGATTGCTTCCAAACAGGATCTCCCGGCCGGTGTAATCAGAATCAGGTCCGTTATAAATGACCACTTGTGCATCATGGCTATAGCCATCGGCAGTATGACTTCCTTCAAATACAGGATTCAATGGGTCCTGAATATTGATAAAATGTGGGCCCCCGCTGTTCATGTCGGTTCCTACTCCATAGGCATATCCGGTTTCTTCATTGATCACAATATTATGAGCACTTCCAAATCCGTTGTAATGAGCGTCATTTGTAAAGGTCACCGGAGGATTATTCACATTGCGTAGGCGTGTCAAATCGAAGATCTGCATTCCATGCCCCGGATCTTCACTCACGATAAAAGCGTAATTATTATAGGTCTTGGCATCCCTCCAGGTACTGCTGCTGTTCTCGGTGGGCAACTTGCCCAGATATATTGGGTTTATCGGGTCGGATATATCGATAAATGCGGTTCCCTCGATCAGACAAACAATGGCATATTCCTTCCCATCCTGTGGATCGGTCCATCCCCAGCAATCATTTGCTCTAGTGGAGTTCATGGTGGCCAAAGTAATCTGAGACAGCATATCATAACCGTTACATTCAAAGGGTCCGGCCATACCACTTTCGCAAGGGATCTGAGCAAGTAGTGAAACTGAGAATAGGAATATCAGTAGAGATAAATTAACTTTCATGGTCGTTTTTTTGAGCTGTAAATCTACATATAAAAATAATCTTCTCACAAAACACTGGTTTGCTTCAATCCTGAAAAGCAAAATACAATTGTCTAATTTTCATTATATTTAACAAACTAAACTAACTAAACAACATTATGAAATCTAAAATCGTACTCATCGTTTTCATGGGTTTTCTCTTTTACTCATGCAATTCGACTACAGAAAACAATAAAGAGAAAAGTGACTACGAAAATCCCCAAACAGAAAAAGAAGACCTTATAAAAAGAGGGGAATATATTGTTTCAACATCGGGTTGTCACGACTGTCATTCCCCTAAGATCATGACCGATAAGGGCCCTATGCCTGATCCAGAGCGATTATTATCTGGTCATCCAGCCGATGAAACGCTTTCTCCATACGACAAAGAAACAGCTAAATCGTATATTCTATTCAATATGGGGCTTACCTCTGCCACTGGACCTTGGGGAACCTCATTTTCAGCAAATCTAACCCCAGATGATGATGGAATTGGGTCATGGACCGAAGAACAATTTTTTACAGCAATAAGAAAAGGAAAGTACAAAGGAATGGAAAA
The DNA here is from genome assembly GCA_024644805.1 of Flavobacterium sp. Classification (GTDB taxonomy): domain Bacteria; phylum Bacteroidota; class Bacteroidia; order Flavobacteriales; family Flavobacteriaceae; genus Marifrigoribacter. Next base: position 28,685 of record JAHEHC010000010.1, read on the forward strand.
TGGTCGTGATCTTCTTCCTCCTATGCCTTGGTTTGTATATGCTAACATGACCGATGATGATCTTAAAGCTGTTTTTGCATACTTAAAAAGTATAAAACCGGTGAATAATCTTGTCCCAGCACCTATTCCTCCCGAAATGAATTCACAATAACCCTTAAATAATTAACTCATGGATTACAAAAAAACCATTTCCCGTCTCTTAATTTGTTTGATCTTATCCCCAATTGTTGTCTATCTTTTCATATTTGTAGCAAAATTGGCCGGATCGACCTATGAGATGTCTCATGGAGACACTTTTATCATCTGGTTGCTTATGGCAATCATGATCAATATGTCCATTACTAAAAAACAATAATGGATTAATGTACCAATCAAATGAAAAAAGCCATCCCGAAGGATGGCTTTTTCTTTTTCATGCACTTTTTAACAGTACAATCAACATCTTAATTATTCATTAGGTAAAAAAACTAATTTACTAACTAAAATTATCTGCCAACCACAAACCTTTTGACCAATGATTTATCACCGTTATTGATCTTTAAAAAATAAACTCCGGTTTGTAAATTTGATATATTCTTAACGATTGTATTATTTGACATATCAATCGGTACATTCTCGATAAACCGCCCTAATACATCATTTATTTCAATAGAGGTAATTGTAGGGAGATTGTTGCCAAAATATATATTGAGATACTCTCTTGTTGGTATTGGATATAGCACAACAGAATTTTCACTAACAACATCCGATACTCCTAAGACACTTCCATCAATTGTATTTGAAAAAGTGACTTCTGAAATTTCTTCAGTATAGATCGTCTCAACAGCATATCGATAGATCTCAGAAGGATCGGTATTCGTCCAATCGATATCGACATATGAATTATCGGTAAGCGGACTACTATTCAGCAATTCCCAATTCGATGTGTTCGGAAACTCACTTGCCAGTCCTCTAAGAACATTATAGGTTAACACCTCATTATTTGTAATTGGAGTCCCGTCATCCAGCGTGTTTATTCGAACATGGAATGAAGCATCCGGTGTTCCTATAAATTCTGATAATAGCGTAATTGGTTCACTCGGATATTTTATAATGGCTGTATTCGGTATGGCCGGATCTGAATAATCAATAACCAATGAATTGGTGCTTGCTGGATTATTTTGCCAATGAATTGCAACGGCTATGTCGTCATACACCACAATATTGGGAATATTTATGTTCATTAGGGAATCCTGCATTATCAAGAACGGTTCACTGGAGGCTATGATCTCTTCTGTAGCCACATCAAATACATCAATGGAAACAAAATCGACCGCATTTGAATAAATATCGGTTCTGATCTCAACATCGGTTAAGGTCGTTATTTCTGTTATGGTAAATATATTTCCAAGCCAAACATCTTCATTGGGTTCGTTTGTAAAACTATATGAGTTCACATCAAAATCATTTTGTAATTTCTCTTTATTGCTTAGCAAAGGATCCTTCCAACTAACTGTTATATCATTAGAAGCCGACACTTCAACATCGAAAGGACTGATGAATTCCTGATCCAATTCGACATCTCCTAAAGATATATTGCTGTCGATTACCGATACTGTAACCACCTTGTCATAATAACCATAAAGACTGAATGTGATATCATATTCGGCATTACCATACACACTTGAGAATAAAAACTCCCCAAGGTTATCGCTGGTAGTATTATCGCTGACATATCCTGCCAATTCTATTTGAACATCCTCCAGTGGGATTGCGATATTATTACTTCCCACAACTCTTCCGCTTATTTCCACCTGTGCACGTTCAATTAAATTAAAGTCCAATGTTTTGGTTGGAGTATCTAATGTTGTAGTGATGGTTAGATCATTATATTCGAAAATGGTGGCAGTGATATCATATTCACCATAAGGCAATGCAGGAAGTTGATAATCGCCATTGCTATTGGTTTGAGTTGTAATGGAAGTACCATCAATAAATACAGTTGCATCTTCTAAGGGGATCCCTCCGGTACCATATACTGTGCCGCTAACAATTGACGAATTGGACGCAGGGTTTATGACAAATTGGGTAAATGCATAATCTTCCATTTGAAGGGGATCGGATGGTGGATTTTCAGGATCCAGATCAAACACATTAAAATGCCGTATAGTCCTTGTAGGTCCAGCTGCCAAATTAGTCCCGTAAAATCGCATGATTGAAGGTGGCCATTCTGGATCGTATTGGTAATCTTGAATTACAATATTATCGATACCGGTATAAGCTACTGGTTGATCGAATGGTATATAAACCTGTCTGTTAAATCCGGGTAGTACTTCAATTTCTCCATCAAAGACCAATACCAACTCGCTATATGGCACATATCCTCCACTTAGTTCATCCAATTGAGTTTGTACGATCCAAACCTTTAACGGAAGATGTTGGATATAATCGGCCTCCAAAAGATTATCGTACGAATAGATCATTCCGTAGATCTCGCCTGGGTTTTCAAAATCACTGTTTAGATATAATGTCTGTGAAATATCATCTTCACCCAAGGTTTGAGTGTCCCCATTTGAGTTAAAGGGAAAATTCAAATTGATATCATTTTTTGGTCCCATTGCATCCAGTATGGACGTACTGGGAACTACATGAACATTCGCTTCTCTAAAACTATTATTGCCTAAGTTCTCATCCGAGGCATATTCTATTTCAAAATAAAGTCGATGTGAATCGATTCCATTGAACGTGTGATTTATGTTAACAGTTGTTTCTTCCCATGATTCAAGATTAACACCGCTTACTGATGCCAATTGCACACCAGGTGCAGCCATTAATTTTATGGTATAATCGGCTCCAATTATAGGAAGTGCTCCTTCATTCTTAATGACACAAGGAAAGCTTTCTGAAACACCATCTTTCGCTAAAAAGTAGAGGTCGCCATTCTTAATGGCCATATCATGGTCAAATAAATGAAGATCTGCTGTTGAGGTAAACAGATCAAATTTTGAATGGCCTGGACCTCCACTATTCACACTTGAAATTCCAATGTGCTTAATTCCTTGTGCAGCAGAGATATTTACTGTTATTTGTTGCCAAACATTAGGAGTAGAGTTAATACTCTGAATAACCGTTACATTTCCGGTAATGGGATCTTTTGAAACCAAGTTATGGGTTGCCGGTAAAAAATTATCGGTTTTAATATAAAAACTAAAAGTATCTCCATTTTCAATTTCCAGTCTTGGCGTATAAATAGTGTCAGACACCGAACCAAAAAAATTGGTGTCCGGTAAAGCACTATAATATTTATCTCCATGGAAAGGATTTCCAAAATTGCTGTTGTCTTTTACTCCAAAAACGATACTCCAGTTCTCAGGCGGAAATACATTGCCTTCAAAGCTTTCCCAAAATGTATCGACTGCAACTATTGATATATAGGTGTCATTATCAGAATTAATATCCCCTATTGCATCTAATGTTACATCAATTTCAAAGACTCCAGAAGTGAAGTTAAACTGACCAATTAAAATTTCGGTGCTTTCTGAAGGCAAAAGATTTAGAGTAGTGGTATCATATGAGGTTTGAGGTGCTCCATCGACAGACCAGTCTATCGTTAATAAATCTATGGTATTTATACCTGTATTCTCAACTGTTACGGTTATATCTTGAATTCCTGAGCTGGGGATCATCCCTTCGGGAGTAACCCATGATACGCTAATATCCTTAAATGCAGAAACCGTATAGGTCCATTCAATTAAGTTATTCCCGGAATCAAAATCATTCGCGAGCGTGAGAAGTGCACTAATATCATAATTACCATCGGCATTAAAATCATAGTTGCCTATGGTAACATCAATACTGTTCCCCGGAGCTAAATTTAGTGAGCTAGCACTATAAGTGGGTTGAGAAGCACTATTTACTTCCCAGTCTATATCAATATCTTGAATGGTGGTCGTTCCCTGATTGGTTAACGTTATTATAATATCTTCCACTCCCGGGGTTTCAGATACTCCTACAGGGTTAACAATTTCAGTTAATGCTCCATCAGTATAGGTGTCGGGGCTAACTGTTACATCATCCAAATACCATTGATGCCAGGTTCCCTCATACCTGAATGCCACATAGATCAATTGTCCATTATACGAACTTAGATCGATCACTCTCTCTTCCCATATTTCTAAATTCAAAGGAGTAGGTGTTGAATAAACTTCAACATAGTCTCCATCGGAAGGGTCGCCACTTCCTGTTGAAATCAAAACAGATGCTTTATCATAATAATCAATTGATTTGTGATAATCCCAAAATTTCAATTCATAGGAATTGGATTCAACATTGATCTGTGGGGTCACCAACCAGTTGTCGCATTGACTATTGTCTATTGAGCTATAAGCAGAATGGGCTCCGCTATGAGAAATCCCTTCAAAGTCTTCTCTCCATCCGTCAAGAGCGTCTCCTAGTAAATAGATCTCCCAATCGGTAAGTGGCCAACTTTCAAATCCCTCCTCCAAGGTGGTGACTTGAGAATAGCTCGCTACGCTCAGTATGGAAAATAATAAGGAAAAAATGATTTTTTTCATAATGTGTTCTATTTTGAAAAAGCGGCCTTTCTATCAAAATAGAAAGGCCGTATTTCGATTTATTCTTTTACAATTTTTGTAGTAAATACTTTACTGTCTGATGATACTTGTAAGATGTAAAGACCAGAGGCTAATGATGACATGTTCACCCCAATTGAATTGGTATTACTATGCCTTCTGGTTTGAACTATTTGTCCAGCAATATTTA
>JAHEHC010000072.1 GCA_024644805.1 Flavobacterium sp.
GTAACATCAAACACCCTAAACCGCTCTGTGTCTTTCAATATCTCCTTATCAGCTTCATACATTCTAAAAGGTTGATCTACTTCTCTGGCCATTCTAAACGCCTGGTCGTTCACATAACGACGATCGACACCCACCAGATCCACCACGATCAGTACTGCAATAATGGCAAGTGTAAAATTTCTTTTTAAGTTACCCCTGAGGTACAACCATAAGGCAATGCAACATACCAAAATGAATGCCAATGAACGAATGGTGTCTGAAGTAAATAACTTCATCCGATCCTCTCTAACCGCATCGATGAATGGCATGCCCAGTTCATCTATATAATAGGAATCGTATGGGCTGCTGAAATTGAATAAGCTGGAACCAAAAAGCAAGAAAAGGACCAGGAAACCTCCTGTGATACCTCCACTCCAGTATAAGGCCCTGCGTTTTTCATCCTGTTGATCCTTGGAGTTGAAGAAGGTATGCAATCCGATCACAGCCAAGACCGGCAAGACCAGCTCTATGATCACCTGGATAGACGATACGGCCCTGAATTTATTGTACAAAGGCACATAATCTATGAACAGATCGGTCAGAATGCTAAAATTCTTACCCCAGGAAAGCAATAAGCTGATCAGGAAGGCTCCAACGATCCACCACCTTGTTTTTCCTTTGACAAAATACAACGCGAATATGCTCAAGAAAATGATCACAGCTCCTATATACGCTGGTGCTGCAATGATGGGTTGTTCTCCCCAATACATGGTGATACCATTCAGCAATCGATTGGCATCGTTCTCAGAGACACCCATTTTATACAAAGCCTCTATGGTTTCCGATTTCTCTGGAAAAGGCTCCGAGGTACCTCCTCCCATAAATCGTGGCACCAATAAATTGAAAGATTCAGCTATACCATAGCTATATTCTGTGATGTAATCATAATCCAGTCCATTACTGGCTATTTTAGGGGACCCATCTGGATTTATGGTAAGCTCACTCTTGCCTCGCGTGGAAACATCGGCATATTCTTTAGTTGCCAACAGATTGGTCGCATTCATTCCCAATGATAAAACGACACCTATAAGCATCAAACCAATCGCTTTCAGGTAATTTGGAATCATTTTCTTTTTAACTGAATCGATAAGGTAGACGATTCCAATGATGACTACAACAAACAGCAAATAATAGGTCATCTGATAATGATTGGCCATGATCTCAAGGGCCATCGAAACAGTAAATAGCAGAAATCCTTTGATATAATGTTCTCGTAATGTTAGGATCACACCTCCAATTACCAATGGCATATAAGCGATCGCATGCGCCTTAGCATTATGCCCCACTCCCAATATTATTATTAGATAGGTTGAAAATCCAAAAGCCAAAGCCCCAATGATCGCTAACCTATATTCCACTTTCATGATTAGGAGCAGTATGTAGATACCCATGAAATATAGAAATAGATAATCTGCCGGACGAGGCAAAAAACGAAGGGTCAGGTCTAATTTCTTTATATAATTATGGGGATACTTCGCTCCCAATTGATAGGTGGGCATTCCGCCAAAAGCTGCATCGGTCCAGTAGGTCTCCTCACCGGTATTTGCTCTGAAATCGTTTTGTTGCTTAGACATCCCGGTATACTGGACGATATCACTCTGATAGATCTTCTTCCCTTGCAGAACCGGATAAAAGTAAGCCAAGGATGCAATGATGAACAGGACAATTGCTATTATATGAACTAGATACTTCTTAAGGTGCAGCATAAGTTTGAAAGAATTATAAAGGTAGAAAATTAATCAATTTCTTCGTAATCCACATATTCTCCTACATCGGATTTCGATCCCTTTTTCTTAGTGGGTATTTGATCGATGCTCACACTGCCTTCTTTATCCTTCGATTTTCTTTTCTGAGTATTCGCATCATAGGGGTTGTGTCCGAAGGTCTGCTCGAATCGTTGTCCGGCTTTCTTGGCAATATACTTCATCAGATAGGGCTTCAACAGTCTAAATAAAATCTTTAAACCATAATATACCAGAAGTATGATTAATAACGTTTTCAGAAAAACCATAGTGATCGTTGAAATTTTTCAAAAGTAATTAATGCTATTCAAAAAGAAGAAATTCAACTATTAAATAAATGATAATTTCTTATATCTTTGAACTAAACCGAACAATCCATGAGGACTAAAAAATGCTCCATCCTATACTTAATGTTGATAAGCTTTAGCATTGCCACTGCACAGTATACCGATCTTTTGAATTCGAACAGACCGGGTTTCTCTCAAGGGGCATTCTCGGTTGGGAAAAAAGTGTTGCAGTTTGAAGCCGGGTTGGGAATGGGAACAGAGAAGCACAATCTGCTAAATACCGAGACCAATGCCTTTGTCATGGATTATGGAGTTCGTTATGGTATTTTCAAAGAAGAATTGGAGATCAGCGTTTTTGGAACCTATCAATCCAATAATACGACCCAGACCATTGGAGGATTCAATACAGATTATAGACAAAGCAATTTCAAGTCCAATACCATAGGTGCCAAGTATTTATTCTATGATCCCTACCGAAAAAGGGAGTTGGAAGGTCCAAATCTATACAGTTGGAAGAAAAATAATAAATTTCAATGGGAAGATCTGATCCCGGCAATCTCATTGTATGTCGGAGCTAATTTCGATTTTGCCGATAACCCATTTACACCGGAACCGGAGAGTACGATCAGCCCAAAAGTTGTGCTGTCTACACAAAATAACTGGATTGGCGGATGGGTATTTGTTACCAATATTGTTGTAGATCGGGTTACTACCGACTTTCCCTCCTATGGATATATAGTCACACTCACTCATACACCCACCGATTGGTTCTCTGTTTTTATTGAGAATCAGGGAATAAAGAGTGATTTCTACGCCGACCAACTGCTTCGTGGAGGTACGGCTATTTTGATCAATAATAATTTTCACGTCGATGCATCACTGCTGATAAACTTCAAGGACACTCCATCACTTTTCTATGGAAGAGTGGGTGTTGCCTACCGATTTGATATGCATGATGAAGATGAATACATCGAAGAAAAAGGAAAGGCGGGAAGAGAAAAAAGAAAAGCTGAGAAAGGAAGTAAGAAGAAAAAGAAAAAACGAAATAAACGCAAAGATGATTTTGATGACAATGAAGGCGATGGAGGGTGATAGTTAAGACCAATGATTACTGTAAAACAAATAACCACCAAAAAGGATCTTAAAAAGTTTGTCACGTTTCCTTTTCAATTGTATAAAGGGTGCAAATACTGGGTCCCTCCTCTTATAAGTGATGAAATGGAGACCCTGGATTCTGAAAAGAACCCGGTATTTAAAAATGCTGAGGCCTCCTACTTCTTGGCCTATAAAGATGGAAAAATTGCTGGAAGGATCGCAGTTATCATCAATCATTTGGAGATCAATGATCTTCAAAAGAAGAAAGTACGTTTCGGGTGGCTGGATATGATAAATGATATCCAAGTGACCAAAGCCCTTTTGGAAAAAGTAAAAGAGATCGGATTGTCAAACCAACTCGAGTATATGGAAGGACCTGTTGGTTTTTCCAATATGGAAAAGGCCGGCATCCTTACCAAAGGGTTTGAAGAGATGAATACCATGATCACCTGGTATCACTATCCGTATTATGCAAAACATTTTGAAGAATTGGGGTTTGATAAGCAAGCTACCTGGGTTGAATTCAAATTGCAGAATCCCTCTGAACCCACTGACAAGGTCATCAAATTTGCAACACTTATCAAAAGCAGGTATAAGTTGGAGGTCGTACGATTCAGGAACAAGAAAGATATCCTGCCCTATGTGGATGAAATGTTCGACCTGCTGAACAAGACCTATAACTCACTGCAGACCTTTGTGCCAATTCAACAATATCAGATAGAGCATTATAAAGAGAAGTATTTTAATTTCATACATCCCGACTATATCACTTGCATTGTCAATGAAGAAGGAAAGTTGATCGCATTTTCTGTGGTTATGCCATCATTCTCAAAAGCTCTGAAAAAAGCAAACGGCAGATTATTTCCAATAGGCTGGTACTATTTACTTCAAGCTCAGAAAAAAAATGATACCGCAGCATTCTATCTTATCGGGATTGATCCGAAATACCAAGGAAAAGGAGTGACTGCACTTATCTTCCAGGAAATGGGAGATCTTTTTGCCAGCAAAGGGATCAGGCAAACAGAGACCAATCCTGAATTGATCGAAAATACGGCTGTACAGCAGCTTTGGAAAGATTACAGTCCGATCCAGCATAAAGAAAGAAGTACCTTTAGAAAAAACCTATAATTCTTATGAAATACAACTACCTGTGGGCGATAGTACTTATTAGCCTGCTTTATTTGATTTTATGTTCATGTACCAACAAACCCGAACTTCCAGATCCATTAATGGCCGGTTGGGAAGGGTCTAAGGTCTGTGAACTCATTGAAGACAATGATAAAGTACGTGTGCTTAGATGCACATTTGCCCCCGGAATTGGCCATGAAAGACATTATCATGATCCGCATTTTGGGGTTACGTTATCGGGTAGTACATTTAGGATTACCGATGAAACTGGTACGAAAGATGTAGATGTACCCAGTAATAGTCATTTTTACAGTGAGGGTACCGAATGGCATGAAGTATTAAATGTAGGAGACAGCACAGCCGTCTTCCTGATCATTGAACCCAAGTGATCTTACTCACCCATAGCGGCTGCTACTGAAGCAGATAAACGCTTATAGGTTCCGTTCTCGAGACGTTCTCTTATTGAAGAAAAAGCATTGAGTGTCTCATTGATATCTTCCATAGTATGTGAAGCTGTCGGGATCATTCTTAATAGGATCAATCCTTTAGGAATTACCGGGTATACAACAATCGAACAAAATACGCCATGGTTCTCTCTTAGATCTTTTACCAATACCATGGCCTCAGGAATGGATCCTTTCAAATAAACCGGTGTGACACAACTTTGTGTGGTCCCAATATCAAACCCTCGTTCTTTAAGTCCCTGTTGCAATGCATTCACATTATCCCAAAGTTTTTCTTTCAGTTCCGGCATATTTCTCAACATATCAAGACGCTTGAGAGCACCTTCTACCAACTGCATTTGCAAGGATTTTGCAAACATCTGGGATCGAAGATTGTATTTTAGGTAATTGATTATTTCTTCATCAGCTGCTATGAATGCTCCGGTACTGGCCATCGATTTTGCAAAAGTTGCAAAATAAACATCAATATCCTTCTGAACTCCTTGTTCTTCTCCTGCACCCGCACCAGTCTTACCCAATGTTCCAAATCCGTGGGCATCATCTACAAACAATCTGAAATTATACTTCTTTTTCAAAGCTACGATCTCCTTCAATTTTCCTTGTTCACCTCTCATTCCGAAAACACCCTCTGAAATTACCAGGATCCCTCCTCCACTCTCTTTTGCAACTTTCGTGGCTCGTTGAAGATTCTTTTCAATACTTACCAGATCATTATGTTTATAGGTAAATCGTTTTCCCAAATGCAGGCGCACTCCGTCGATAATACAGGCATGGGCATCCACATCATAGACGATCACATCGTCCTTAGAGACCAGTGCATCTATGGTAGATACCATTCCCTGATATCCAAAATTCAAAAGATAGGATGCTTCCTTGTTAACAAAATCAGCCAGTTCGTTCTGAAGTTGCTCGTGCAGATCGGTATGTCCACTCATCATCCTTGCTCCCATGGGATATGCCGAACCATATTTCTCTCCTGCTTCAGCATCTGCTTTTCGCACTTCGGGATGGTTGGCCAAACCTAAATAATCATTTATACTCCATGTAATGACTTCCTTGCCTTGAAATTTCATCCTATTGGAAATTGGACCTTCAAGCTTTGGAAATATAAAATACCCTTCAGCAAGGTCTGCCCATTTTCCTAAAGGCCCCTTATTCTTATAAATTTTTTCAAACAGATCTTTGGTCATAGTTTAAACAGTTCTAATATGCGACAAAAATACTCATTTTAATCAGGATTCCGCATAGTTTTGCCTGAATTAGTATAAAAGAAAAAGCTGCTACAAACAGGTCTGTAACAGCTATTTTATTAATTTTTTGAATAATTATTTGATAAATTCGACAGCAACTGATTCGGTATTCTTAGAATCGAAGAATCCCTGTTGTTCCATCCATTTATCGTTGAATACCTTACTCATATAACGAGATCCATGGTCGGGAAATACGACAACGACTACACTATCATCATTGAATTCATTTTCCTCATCCAGTTGCTTGAGACCTTCAGTAGCAGCACCACTGGTATAGCCAACAAACAATCCTTCTTTCTTGGCGATCTCACGTGCCGTATGTGCACTGCCCTCGTCAGTTACTTTAACGAATTTGTCAATACTATCGAAATCGGTTGCGGTAGGGATCAGATTCTTGCCCAATCCTTCAATCCTATATGGGTAGATCTCATCTTCATCAAATACTTTGGTCTCGTGGTATTTTTTCAATACTGAACCATAAGCATCTATACCGATCACTCTGATATCTTTATTTTGTTCTTTCAGAAATCGTGCAATTCCGGAAATAGTTCCTCCGGTTCCACTACAAGCCACCAAATGGGTGATCTTGCCCTGGGTTTGTTTCCAAATCTCAGGTCCGGTAGTCTTATAATGGGCATCAATATTCAATTCATTAAAATATTGGTTGATATAGACCGATCCTTTGATCTCACTATGTATCTTTTTAGCTACCTGATAATAGGAACGAGGATCATCGGCACTAACGTGTGCCGGACAAACATATACCTTTGCTCCCATGGATTTAAGCATATCGATCTTATCGGCAGATGACTTCGAGCTAACAGCCAAAATACATTCATATCCTTTGATTATGCTTACCATAGCAAGACTGAAACCTGTGTTTCCACTGGTCGTCTCAACGATGGTGTCACCAGGTTTAAGAATTCCTGTCCGTTCAGCTTCTTCAATTATATAAAGTGCAATACGATCTTTTGTTGAGTGCCCCGGGTTAAATCCCTCTACTTTCGCGAAGAATTTTCCTTTAAAATTTGAAGTAATATTATTAAGCTTTATCAATGGTGTGTTGCCTATAAGTTCCAACACATTGTTGTGGGCTTGTAATTCTTCTTTCATAAAGAGGGTTTTAGTTATAAAAAAACTATGGCCCAAAGCCAAATTTTAAACCGTACAAAGTTACGGTAAATATATTAATTATTCATTTATTCCTTCTAAATCTAATAAAAATGCATACTTCATGGCTGTTTCCTTTAAGGACTCAAATCTTCCGGAAGCCCCGCTATGACCCGTGTCCATGTTTGTGTGAAGCAATAGAATACGATCATCGGTCTTATAATCTCTAAGCTTTGCCACCCATTTTGCCGGTTCCCAATATTGAACTTGTGAATCATGTAATCCGGTGGTTACCAACATATTTGGATATCCTTTTTTTTCTACATTGTCATAAGGTGAGTAGCTTCTGATATATTCATATAACTCAGGATCGTTTGGATTACCCCATTCATCATATTCACCTGTTGTAAGTGGGATACTTTCATCCAGCATGGTTGTCACCACATCCACAAAGGGAACAGCGGCTATCACACCATGATACAACTCAGGCTCCATATTTATGATCGCACCCATCAATAGCCCCCCTGCCGAACCTCCATAGGCATATAAATGACTCTTTGAAGTATATCCTTCATGGATCAAAAATTTTGAAACATCAATAAAATCGGTAAACGTATTCTTCTTTTTCAGCAATTTCCCGTTATCATACCACGCCCTGCCCAAATACTCCCCGCCGCGAACATGGGCTATAGCGTATATGAATCCTCGATCCAATAAACTCAACCGTACACTCGAAAAATAAGGGTCTATGGTACTGCCATACGAACCATAAGCATACATCAATAATGGTGATTTACCATTTTTCTTGATCCCTTTTTTGTAGACTATTGAAACCGGAACTTTTGTTCCGTCTTCTGCTGTTGCCCACAAGCGTTCTGATTGGTAATTATTCTTATCGAATTTTCCGCCCAGGACCTCGGTCTCCTTCAATATTGTTTTCTCATGTGTTTCCATGTTGAAATCGATCACAGAGGGAGGTGTTGTCAAAGAATTATAGCTATAGCGCAATATGTTTGTGTCAAACTCCAAATTTCTTTGTGTATAGGCAGTATAGGTCTCACTTTCAAATGGAATATAGTAATCGGAAGTATTATCCCACCTGATAATTCGCAATCTATTAAGTCCGTTGTAACGCTCACTCACTACCAGATAGTCTTTAAAGATTTCCACATCCTCAAGCAGTACATTCTCTCGATGAGGAATTACATCCTCCCAGTATTCGACACCGGTATTATCAGAAGAAGTCTTCATTAGCTTGAAATTTTTAGCATTATCGAAATTGGTGAGCATGTAAAAACTATTGTTATAATGGGAAATGCTGTATTCCAAACCCCTGATCCTAGGCTGAAAGATCTTAAATTCACCATAGGGCCGGTTGGCCTCCAATATCCTGTATTCGTTCGATAAAGTACTATAACTTCCAATTACAAGATATTTTTTTGATTTGGTCTTATAGATAAAACAACTAAAGGTCTCATCCTCCTCTTCATATACCAATACATCATTATCAGGATCGTTGCCTAATTCATGTCTAAAGATTCTATTGGAACGCAGAGTGTCTTCATTTTTACGGGTGTAGAACAGCGTGGTATTATCATTTGCCCAAATAGCCCCTCCAGTCGTTAGCGGTATAGTTTCATCGAACAATTGTCCCGTTTCAAGGTCTTTGATATACAAAGTGTATTTTCTTCGACTTAGTGTATCGACACCAAAAGAGACATATTTATTATCAGGACTGATACTTATACCAGTTAATTTATAATAGGAATGTCCTTCAGCCATTTTATTTACATCGAAGAGTATCTCCTCCACTGCATTAGGCTCTTCTTTTTTTCTCAAGTAGATTGGATAATCCTTGTCTTTTTCAAATCGGGTTATGTAAAAATACCCATTGTAGCGATAAGGTACCGATTCATCATCTTCCTTGATACGCCCTTTCATCTCCTCAAATAATTCCTCTTTAAATTCCTTGGTATGGGCCGTCATCTTTTCATAATAATCATTCTCCCTTTCCAGATAATCGATCACTTCAACATTATCTCTGTCATTGAGCCAGTAATAAGGATCGATGCGTATATCGTTATGCATCTCGAAATGTTTGTCGATCTTATCGGCTTTTGGGGGAATTATATTCATTTGATTTGATATTTCAGGGTCTTTGGTATTGGTTATACATGAAGCCGCAAAAATAAACGATAAGATTGAAACAAACACAATACTCTTCATATGAAAAATTTGACTAATTCCAGCAAATTAGTAATTTTGAAGGCAAAATAAAATTATGTTTGGAGATTTTAAAGGAATGATGGGAAAACTTAAAGAAACCCAAGAAAAAGTAGAGGCTACAAAAAGGAGGCTGGATACTGTTCTGATAGATGAAAAGAGTCATGACGGACTATTAAATGTAACGATAACAGCCAATCGTGAACTTAAGAGTATTGCTATTGACGATCAATTACTGCAAGAAAAAGAACAATTGGAAGACTATCTTATTTTAACGATCAACAAAGCCATTTCAAGAGCCACTCAGGTAAACGAGACCGAGATTGCCGCCGTTGCTAAAGAAGGGATGCCCAATATTCCGGGTATGGACCTGTTCAAATAGATCAAGGACTATATTGAGTTAAAACTTCTCGAAATCGATCATGCATTTCAGAGGTATAATCAAGATGCGTTACAATACGCAATTTACCTTCTCCCATACTACTGATCCTAATATTTTTATTCGATAGGTCATTCATAAAACGATTCTCTGGAATACCATCGATAAGATAGAAGATCACAATATTTGTTTCCGTAGGTTCAACCTCATGGATAAAATCCAATCCTTTTAAAATAGATGCGATCTCTGAGGCTCTTTGATGGTCCTCCTTCATCCTATCCACATGATGATCCAGAGCATATATTCCCGCGGCTGCCATAAATCCGATTTGACGCATTCCCCCTCCAAAGATCTTTCTGATCCGAATGGACTTCTCCATGATTTCTTTATTGCCCATAAGTACCGTTCCTAATGGAGTTCCCAATCCTTTGCTCAGACAAACCGAGATCGTATCGAAGATACTTCCATAGTCCTTTGGGTCTTCTCCCTTAGCGACCAAGGCATTCATCAATCGGGCACCATCCAAATGAAATGATAAGCCATGGGTGTCACATACCTTTTTGATCCTTTTAATCTCATTGAGATCATAACAGGCTCCTCCACCTTTATTTGTTGTGTTCTCCAATTCGACCAGTTTTGTCAACGGACTGTGATAGAAATCTGGTGGATTGATAGATCGTTCAACCTGTTCGGCTGTGATCATTCCACGATGACCATCAATCAACTTACACGACACCCCACTATTGAATGCTGCACCACCTGCTTCATAATTGAAAATATGAGACCAGGTATCACAAATGATCTGATCTCCTGGTTGTGTATGCAGCTTGATAGCAGCCTGATTGGCCATGGTCCCAGTTGGAAAGAACAGGGCATAGTCCATTCCAAAAAGATCACAGAATCGCTGCTCCAATTCATTTGCTGTTGGATCTTCTTTGAAAACATCGTCACCGGTCCTGGCTTGCATGATCGCATCCATCATCCCTTCTGTGGGCTTTGTTACGGTATCACTTCGTAGATCTATTATCATCTTATTTTTTTTTCTCTTTCGAATTTTGATTGGTTATCCGTGATCAATTCCTCAATAATTTCATCCAGATCGACCACCACAAGACTTCTATTCTGTTCGTAGTAGATATTCTCATATTTTGATTCATTGGTCAGGTCAAATAGGTTATATTTTTTCTTAAATGAATCACTGCCAAAATTAAACATGAATTCTCTGAAACAGGGATAAACATCTGATCTTTGAACAGGGACATTCTCTGGATTTTCTACGGTGTATCCTTTGACTTCTTCGGCTTGTAATAGCTCGATATTTTCACTGAA
>JAHEHC010000073.1 GCA_024644805.1 Flavobacterium sp.
TATCGATAGCACCCATGTTGGTGCTCACATGGGTGATCGTAAAATTGGCAAAAGCGATTTACAAAAAATACACTTTGACCATACTATTTACTTCAATTAGTTTTTTAATAATATGGCTTTTAGTTCTTTACAGGGTCTATGATAAAGTTTCGGGAAACAATTTAGAAGTAGACGTGACCTGGTTTCAAATTCTAAACCCATTATTTATAGTTTCTCTTGCTCCATTGTATTCAAAATTCTGGGAGCGGAATAATTTTTCAGGACCTCAAAAATTCTTTGGTGGTTTGACCTTATTGGCACTGGGATTTTTAATGTTAGTTATAGGATCATCCTCAATACCGGCAGGTGCTCAAACTGCTTCGGTTAGCATGGTATGGCTGATATTAGCTTATTTGTTTCATACCATGGGGGAATTATCTATTTCTCCGGTGGGATTATCCTATGTGAGTAAATTGGTACCCGCCAGGATGATGGGATTCATGTTTGGTATCTGGTATATTTTTACAGGTTTGGCCAACAAATTAGCTGGGATTTTAGCAGAATTTTCCGATGCTATTGCAAAAGAATACAGCTTTTCGGGCTTCTTTTTGATCTTTACCGTCGTACCGTTTGCAGCTGGATTGTTGATCTTAAGTTTAAATAAACCAATTAAACGCCTGATGAGGGGTGTGAAATAGCATTTAGGCATATTTTATCAGACAACTAACACGATAAATCCAATGACTTTATATAATTATATTTGGAATGGAATTTGATAAGTTCAAGATAAATTATTTAAAATGAAAAAATTTATATTCTTCATAGTATTATTGATCACTTTTCAAGGGATTGCCCAGGAAGAGATACAATGGATGACCATGAATGAAGCCCTAGCAGCACAGCAGGAAAAACCCAAAAAGATCTTTATGGATGTTTATACCAAATGGTGTGGCCCCTGTAAACTATTAGACAAGAATACCTTTAGTAATAAGGATGTGATCGATTTTGTCAATGAAAATTTCTATGCTGTCAAGTTTAATGCCGAAGGTACGGAAGAGATCACCTATCAGGATTTTACCTATACCAATCCGAACTACCAACCTGGAAGGAAAGGCAGAAATGCCACCCACTTCTTTGCCGACGCTTTGCGAATAAGTGGCTATCCCAGTCTGGTATTCTTCAAGGACAATGGTGATCTGATACAATCAGTTCCTGGCTATAGAACCCCTAAACAATTGGAGATCTATTTGAAAATGATCGCAAATGATGATTATCAGGAGCTAACCACCGTAGAAGCATGGGAGGAATATCAGAAGAATTTTAAAGGAACTTTCAAGTAACTTGCATTTCATAATTATAAGCAAGTGATTCTTATTGAAATATAAATGCACCCGAATCAGCGGTGCTGTAAAATGGGATGTCGTATTTAATGCAGGTACTTTTCCAGCGTTCTACCATAGTGATCCAATTACTTCCGTCAGCAATTATCATACTGGGATCAACTTGAATAATGAGTCGTTCCAAGTTGACTTTCGAATTATTTGTTAGTATAACCCAATCCAATTTTTCACCTGTTGGGTAAGCACCATTACTATCTGGGATGCAAACTAGATCCCTGTTATAGTAAAAGAGTTCGGGTATTTCAATTTCTCTAAAATTTTGAATATTCTTAGAGGTCATATAAGGCCGGATGATCCGTTCAAATGACGATCCTGAATCTGGATATGATCGATATAGGTGAAATTTCCATGATTGTATGAAACCTATATTGGTCTGTCCAACTTTATGAAAGATCACCAGCTCATTTCTAGAATTTTTATAGTTATCATAGATAAAAACTCCAATAAGTAAAAGAAAACTCGATAAGCAGAAGATGATATTTCGATATTTAGGAACTTTCCACAATAATAGTACTGCAAACAGGAATAAATAACTGAACAGGGTCTTCTCCAATGAAAAATGGATGTTTTCTATAATAAAGGAATCGTTGGCCGAGACCCATTCAATGAAGTTATTCAACAGTTCTATCATCAACCAATATACATCGAATACAAATTCAGGTAGTGTCTTTATAAATGTCAGTATTATAATTAAAAATCCTCCACCCAACAACAGTCCGAGAAAAGGGAGAACAACGCTATTGGTGATCAGGAATAATCCCGGGAATCGATGAAAATAATAGAGACTTAGTGGTAATATGCCAAGCTGAGCAGCAATTGACACACTAATTATGCCCCACAACATGCGATCGATAAAAGATCGGGGTCGATACAAGGAATAGATCAATGGTTGTACCCAAAGTATGAAGAATACGGCAAGATAACTTAATTGAAATCCTATCCTGAACAATCGAATTGGTGAGATCAATATTAAGATGAAATATGAAAGGAAAAGAATATTTATCGTGTTGGTTCTACGGTGAAGGAATTTTGCAAATGCAAAAAGTGAGAACATGGTGACCGATCGTATAACCGATTCCGATAGCCCGGTTATAAAAGCATAAACCCATAAACAAAAAATGATCAACAGAGGTAGAAGAAATGAGCCATAGGGATAACGTTCTATGGGTCTTAACACCAACATCAAGATCAGGTAGAACAAACCAACGTGTAATCCAGATACAGCCAATATATGCACGGCACCGGCATTGATATATTGTTCATATAAATCTCGGTCAATTTCCATCCTGTTCCCCAGAACCAAAGCCTTGAAGATGTCAAATTCATTCTTACCCTTAGACCTGACATGAACTTTATCGATGATCTGTTTTCGAACTCTCTCGGCTATCCCTCGTAATGATGTCTTGCCGCTATTGTACTGAAGGATATCCCTTGGCCATATTCTGATCTGGTGGAAGACACCTTTTGTTCGCATATACTTTGAATAGTCAAATTGATTGGGGTTCAAAGCCGGCCTTATTTCAGAGATCTGTGCTGAGATCAATAACCTATCATCTATAAAATGATCTATGAATTGAGCGGTGTCTTTTCTAATTTGCAACAGTGCCTTTCCTGTGACCGAGGTATTGCCTAACCCAATAACATCAATGATATATTTATTATGGTAAGAATCCGATTTGAGCTGTTCTACTATTTTTAATTCGATCTGAAAATAAGTTTCAGGTGTATGAAAGTGTGAGAAATGTCTTTTCGTGTGTTGTGGATCATTGAGCTGAAAATGAACCACACCGATCAAGAAGAACATCAAATAACTTGCAATTCCGAAATAGCTGTTTTGTACGAGTTGATTTCGCGCTATTGCCCAAAAAGCGGTAAATAAGATCCAGCAACTGATCAATCCATAAATCGTAATCTTGAAAGGGATCAATTTTGCCGAAGCGGTTAATATCCCAAGAGATAAGAATAGGGAGAACGTAACAATGGCAAAGTTGGTGAACCTCATCAGGTTGAATTATCTTAACAATAGTTCAACTGAGGAGTCCTATAAATATAATGAAATTCTAAATGATACTTCGAACCTCTACGAAGGCATCGCGCCAGTATCGTTCTTTAAGTGATGAGATGATAACACCTCTTCTGGTTGTTGAATGTATAAAATAAACCTCTCCTTTTTCAATTTCTACAACAAGTCCAACATGATTGATGACATTCCTGTTCTTATCGGTTTTAAAGAAAACAAGGTCGCCTTTCTGGGTTTTATCCAATGGTATACGTTTTCCTTTTTTAGCCATATCCCTGGATATCCTGGGCAAGATGATGTCTTCTTTCTTGAATGAGACATAGACCAATCCAGAACAGTCCATCCCTTTTGTTGTCGTTCCACCGAATTTATAACGAGTGCCATCGAAACTCTTGGCATAATTCACAATGGATTCTGATTTAGAGTTGGTTTTTGATTTTGTGGTCGATTTAGTACTTCCACAGGATGTGAATAACAGGGACAATAAGACCAGTAGGAAAATCCTTTTCATGAACTAAAAATATAATTTTTTTTATGAAGGGCTCATTTTAATTGGCCTGAATAGTGAAAGGGTTTGCTATTTGATTGCCTTAATTATCGAATTTGCAACCTTTTTACTGGCCCCTTTGCCTCCTAATTTTTTTTCCAGATCATAATAATCTAAAAATAGAACTGCTCTTTGGTAGTCGTCTAAAATATGATCCAATTCTTTTTTTAATTCAGTTTTATTGAATCTATTCTGAATTAATTCAGTGACCACTTCACGATCCAAAATCAGGTTTACCAATGATATGAACTTCAGATTAATGACCCTTTTTGCGATCTCATAGGAAATTCTACTTCCCTTATAACATACCACTTGAGGCACTTTAAAAAGGGCTGTTTCAAGGGTTGCGGTTCCTGAAGTGACCAAGGCGGCATAGCTCAAACTCAGCAGGTCATAGGTCCTATTATGCAATAAGGTCACATTCTCCTTGGAGATAAAGGGTTGGTAGATATCCGGTTCTTGACCGGGAGCACCGGCTATCACAAATTGATGATCAGGGAAGTTTTTTACAATGGAGATCATCACCTTTAACATCTTATTGATCTCTTGTTTTCTGCTACCTGGTAAAACAGCTATAATGGGTCTTTGATCCAATCCGTTCTCCTTTCTGAAAACTTTCGGATCTACCAGTACTTTATTGCTAATGGCATCTATTAAGGGGTGGCCCACAAAGTGTACCGGAAATTGATGTTTCTTTTCATAGAAATCTTTTTCAAATGGAAGGATAACATACATAGCATCCACATCCCTTTTGATTCTTTTGATACGACCTTCTTTCCAAGCCCAGATCTGAGGTGAGATATAATAATGGGTTTTGAAGTTGTTCTTTTTTGCCCATTTGGCGATCCTTAGATTGAAACCGGGATAATCCAGAAAGACGATCACATCCGGTTCGAACTCCTGAATATCCTTTTTGCAGAGTGCAATATTCCTGAATATGGTCCTTAAATTGAAAAGCACTTCAATGAAACCCATAAATGCAAGATCCTGATAATGTTTCACCATCTCACCTCCAACTTTTTTCATAAGATCGCCTCCCCAAAATCGGAATGTTGCGTCCGGATCCTGAAGGATCAATTCTTTCATGAGATTCGATCCATGTAAGTCTCCCGAAGCCTCTCCTGCAATTAAATAGTATTTCATTTAATAGAACTTTGTGATCAAGATGATTAATGCTGCAAGTACTGTCGCAAGTACTACGCCACGGGCCCTATAATATTGCTTTTTTTTCAAGAATACAAAGAATACCAGCAAATTGAATACCGCTCCTAAAGCGATCAAACTTCCCGTGATACCTTGTTCCTGTGACAATTTTAAGGTGCTTTCTAAGTCGTTTTCTGAGAAGAAATAGATGTATAAATACATTCCTGAAATATTGGCAATGACCCCAACAATAAAACCAATTAAGATTTCTTTTTTCATAGATCCCAGCTGTTTATATCTTTTATAGCATGATGCGCAGTAAGATCAAATTGAGTGGGAACCACCGAGATATACCCATGACCTAATGCCCATTCATCGGTATCCTCACCTTTATCCTCATTTACAAAATCTCCTGTCAGCCAATAATAGTCCCTTCCAAGTGGATTGGTTCGCTTATCGAATTTCTCAACCCAATAGGCATTTGCTTGTCTGCATATCTTTATTCCTTTGATCTTATTTTTGGAGAGTTTGGGAAAATTCACATTCAACACCACCCCTTTTGGAAGGCCATTCTTCAGGCATTGTACTGAAATGTCTTTAAGGTATTTTTTAATAGGACTGAAATCGGCCTCTAGTGAATAATCCAATAAAGAAAAACCAATTGAAGGAATTCCAAGGGTGCCTGCTTCAACAGCTGCACTCATGGTGCCACTGTAAATTACGTTAATGGATGAATTACTTCCGTGATTCACACCACTTACACAAAGATCTGGTTTTCTTTTGAGGATCTCATTGACCGCAATCTTGACACAATCTACCGGTGTGCCGCTACAGCTATATTCTCTTTGAGGTTCATGTGGGTTCACTTTTATCTTATTACAGTACAATGTGTCGTTAATGGTTATGGCATGACCCATGCCACTTTGAGGCGAATCGGGAGCTACAACACATACATCCCCTATGGTGTTCATCACTTCGATGAGTGTGCGAATTCCCGGTGCATTGATGCCATCATCGTTGGTTACAAGTATTAATGGTTTTCTATTGGTCATCAGAGCCTTTTACAAAAAGTAAAAATACATAATTCATTTATCTGAAATCCAGATGCCACAAAGGATTTTCAAAATTATTTCAGTTTAACAAAAAATTAGTATCATTACTGACTCATGGCACGGTTTTTTATATAAATTAGATGAAATTAAAAGATTTAGATCTTATGCGATTAATGAAAAAGAACTTCAAAGTACTCATTTTAGCTGTGTTTGTGGCCGCAGCTTCATGCAGTTTCACCACCAAAGAATTTAATGATCCCGATAAAGATAAATTACTCATCGACCTGATCACCTATGTTCTTCAGAAAGGACATTATCAGACCAAGGAGATCAATGATGATTTTTCAAAAAATGTATTTGAAGATTTTGTCATCGCATTAGATCCTCTAAAACGATATTTTTTGGCATCCGATATAGAAGATTTCAAGCAGTATGAAACAGAGATCGACGATCAGCTTAAGAACAAGGACCTCACTTTTTTCAATCTGGTTTATGATCGATTGATGAATCGTATGGAAGAGGCCAAGAAGATTTATCCAAGGATATTGGATAAACCATTCGATTATGCTATTGATGAAAGCATTAATGTTGACTATGATGCATTGCCCTATGCCGATTCAAAAAGTGATATGATCGAACGTTGGAGAATTCAACTGAAATTCTCGACAATTGGAAATTATTATGATCTCATCGATGAAAACGGCAAGGAAGACACCGATGTATCTGAAGAAGTTGAATACCCGAAATCAAAGAGTGAATTGGAACAAAAATCAAGAGAATCTACCAAAACCTCATTGGATGATTATTTCGAATTCACCGATGACCTGGAGCGAAAAGATTATTTTGCCGTTTTTCTAACCACAGTCGTTGAGGAATTCGACCCCCATACCAATTATTTTGCACCACCAGACAGAGATCGATTCGATCTTCGCATGTCTGGAAAGTTAGAAGGGATCGGAGCTCGATTGCAGAAAAAGAATGACTATATCAAAGTAGTTGAGGTGATCAGTGGTGGACCGGTTTGGAGAGGCGAACACCTGGAAGTGGGTGATGCCATCCTCAAGGTCAAGCAAGAAGACGAACAGGAAGCGGTTAGTATCGTGGGAATGCGTGTAGATGATGCTGTTAAACTCATAAAAGGGAAAAAAGGAACCAAGGTGACATTAACTGTAAAAAGAGTTGACGGTACCATTGAGGATGAAACGATCACAAGAGATGTGGTTGAGCTTGAAGAGACCTATGCGAAATCCACCATCATAAAGAAAAATGAAAGAAATTTTGGATTGATCAATTTACCACAATTCTATTTCGACATGGAAAATTATAAAGAACGCAATGCAGCTACCGATGTCAAGAAGGAGATTCTTAGATTGAAAGAGGAAGGGATGGAAGGATTGGTCCTTGATCTAAGGAATAATGGAGGAGGTTCATTAAGAACTGCAGTCGATATAGCAGGACTGTTCATTAAAGATGGTCCCATTGTGCAAGTAGCTTCCACAGGTAGTAAAAAGGAGGTTCTGAGAGATAAGGATAGAGATGTGATTTGGGACGGACCATTAGTCATTCTGGTCAATGAACTTTCGGCTTCTGCTTCAGAAATTTTAGCGGCTGCCATGCAGGATTATAAGCGGGCAATTATAATAGGAAGCAAGCAAACCTATGGAAAAGGAACTGTTCAGAACCTGATCGACCTGAATCAATGGTTGCGGAAAAATGATATGGGAGATATGGGAGCACTGAAATTGACCACACAAAAGTTCTACAGGGTGAATGGTGGCTCCACACAATTGGAAGGAGTGAAGAGCGATGTTGTTATGCCAGATCGGTACAGCTATATTGATATTGGTGAAAGAGACTATGACAATCCATTACCGTATGATAAGATCGATTCTGCCAAATATGATGTTTGGGATGGTTATATTGATTATGAAAGAACCATTAAGAAAAGTATGGATCGGATGAATGAAAGTTCCCAGCTGAAGCTTATTGAGGAGAATGCACTGTGGATCAAGAACAGGCGTGATGATCAAGTGGTGTCTTTGAATTATGAAAAATACAGATCTGAAATTGAAGTGGGGAATGCTGAGACCAAAAAGTTTGAAGCCATAAATGATTACGACAATAAACTGAGTTATCGATCATTACCCTATGAGGTCCAATTGATGAAACAGGACACGACCCTAAGTGAGAAACGTAAGAGATGGCATAAGAGCTTAAGTAAGGATATCTATGTTGAAGAAGCCGTGAATATACTCGAAGACCTTAAGTTAAGCAATATCAGAAGAGGGAAAGTTGCAGAGATAAAGAATTAATTTTCTTTTCGATACAATATCCTTATAAATAACCACAGATTATTTTGGAATGTTGCCAGTCATTTGTAATTTGTTCATGACATAAATGACCGGTCAATATTTTTAGATGAAAAGCAATAAACCTTCCCAAAAGAACCATTCTAAAGAAGGGGGATTGACAAAGATCGCCTTTAGAAGATTCAGAAAGAATTTATGGGGAATGATCAGTTTTGTATTCCTTATCATTTGTGTGTTGATCGCTATCTTTTCGTATGCATTGGCCCCCGATCAATCTAAGAATGCCAATCAGATGCATTTGTCCATTCATTCCAAAGAACCTGGGTTTACAGTAACTTTATTGACGCTACCCGAAAAATCAGAAACTCAGAGTGCATTAGATTTGTTTTTCTTTGGTAAGAAGACCAACACGACTGAAATACCCATCTCCAATTATAAATTAAGTGACGAATCAATTCTTATCACTGAATATACCCCGGATGGTAGTGGAGGTTTGGAGAAGGAATATCCCCTCTCGCGTTTTTACGAAGCTAAGACCTCTGATAATATCCCTGAAATGTATATTCAGGATAGAAAGTTTATACTGGGCACCGACAAGTATGGAAGGGATCTTTTAAGCAGGATGATAATCGGAATACGGATCTCACTGGCTATCGGATTTGTTGCAGTGTTCATATCCTTGATCATTGGAATTACCCTTGGAGCCATAGCAGGATATTTTGGAGGCAGGATTGATGCCATGATCATGTGGCTGATCAATGTTACCTGGTCCATACCCACCTTATTACTCGTGATTGCCATCACTTTGGCACTGGGAAAAGGATTCTGGCAAGTCTTTATAGCAGTTGGACTTACTATGTGGGTCGAAGTGGCCCGAGTTGTTAGGGGTCAGGTCATGGGAGTTAAGAAAATGCAATATGTTACTGCTGCTCGCGCATTGGGATTCAATGACCTGAGAATAATCACCAGGCATATTTTACCCAATAGCATGGCTCCGGTTATCATCATTTCTGCAGCAAACTTTGCTGCTGCGATCCTAATAGAAAGCGGACTCAGTTTTTTGGGGATTGGAGCTCAGCCACCGATGCCCAGTTGGGGTGGCATCATCAAGGATCACTATGCCTATATCATCTTAGGTAAACCCTATTTGGCATTGATCCCTGGTATTGCCATAATGTCCCTGGTTACCGCATTTATGTTGATTGGGAATGCACTACGCGATGCTCTTGATGTTAAAACAACCTGATCGATGAATAGAAAATTTACCTATGTACTGATATTGATCCTTGTTATTGTAGTATTGTACTTTTTGGAAAAATACGTGGATCGTCAAAACGAGGATTATCCTGACGTAATAGATACCTCTTACAGAATGGATGATTCATTATTACCTAGATCAACCACCAATACGATTATAGAACACACCTATTATACACTTTCATATTCAGAAGAACATGAACAAGCCGAATGGGTAGCCTATGAACTTCTCAGTGAACATCTGAAAAACAATGATTTTGAAAGGCCATATTTTGTCGAGGATAGAAAGATTCGTTCAAGATCGGCCGATTGGAGAAACTATAAAGGTTCGGGTTATGATAGGGGACATTTGTGTCCGGCTGGCGATCGTCGATTTTCCTATGAAGCCTATCATGAGACCTTTCTAACCAGTAATATCAGTCCACAAAACCACGAATTCAATGCAGGTATCTGGAATCGCCTTGAGCAAAAGACCAGGTATTGGGCCAAGATATACGATGGGGTTTATGTGGTAACAGGAGGGGTCCTTAGCAATAGTGAATTAAGTATAGGTGAGGAGAAAGTCACCGTACCAAGATCATTTTATAAGATCATTCTAAGGCGTTCAGAAAATGAACTTGAGGTCATTGCTTTTCTGATACCAAACGAGGATTCCAGTGAATCGATCTATAATTATGTGACCACCATTGATGCTATTGAATTGGAAACCGGGATCGATTTCTTTCCACAATTGGAAGACACTACAGAGAATGTATTGGAAAGCAGTATCAACATATCAGGTTGGGGTAGGTATTAACGATTTATAAAATTGGAAGCATCCAATCGAATAAAAATGAACAGTAAAATGGTAAAACCCCAAAGACCGGAACCGCCGTAGCTGAAAAAGGGTAGAGGTATTCCTACAGTAGGGAAAAGACCGGTCACCATTCCAATATTAATAAAGAAATGAATAAATAGGATGGATGCCACCCCATAACCGTAGACCCTGCTAAACTGAGATTTTTGCCTTTCGGCTAGCTGAATGATCCGGATCAATAATGCAGTGAATAACAGGATAACAATAAAGCTTCCAATGAACCCCCATTCTTCCCCAACAGTACTAAAGATATAATCGGTGTGTTGTTCGGGTACAAAATCCCCTTTGGTCTGCGTTCCCTGAGTCCACCCTTTTCCGGTCCAACCACCACTTCCGATTGCGATCTCACTTTGATTGGTATTGTACCCGATACCCTGGGTGTCCACTTCTTTTCCCAATACGATATTGAATCGGTCACGATGTCGTTGTTCAAATACATTATTGAATATATAGTTCA
>JAHEHC010000162.1 GCA_024644805.1 Flavobacterium sp.
CATTCATTATGAAAACAAATCTTTGGATAATTTTATAAAAGAAAAACTCAAAAAAAACACTTAAACTTTAAATCCAGATAAAATGAAAAGACTTATCACAGCAATAATATTTACAGGATTATTGGTTTCCTGTAATTCTACGGATAAGAAAATGAATCCGGAATCATCTGAAGGTGAAACAACAGTCGACAGTGTATCGGTTGTTGTAAATGATCAATTCAAGGAGATCAAAACCGATGAGGCCTTAATTGCAACGGCGCTGATGGCCGCTCCAAAGGAAAGTCGTGAGGGATGCAAGGTCATTGGATACAATATGGCCGGGGAATTCGTAACACTGAAAGAAGGAAACAATGAATTCATCTGCCTGGCAGACGATCCAAACCGGGATGGTTTCAATGCGGCCTGTTATCATAAGGAGCTGGAGCCTTTTATGGCAAGAGGGAGGGCATTGAAAGCAGAAGGGAAGACTGGAAAAGAGATCTTCGATATCCGGGAGGAGGAGATCAAGTCCGGTAAACTGGAGATGGGAAAGGCCGGAACGACCTTACATATATACTACGGATCAAACACCTTATATGACCCAGAAACTTCAGAGGTGGCAGGAGCCCAATACCGCTATGTCGTGTATATGCCATGGGCCACTTCCGAATCTACCGGGCTACCGGAAGCTCCGTTGGCTCCAAACCATCCCTGGATCATGGATCCCGGAACCCATAAGGCACATATCATGTTCACGCCACGTCACGAAGATTGATCTGGTGCTGTAACTTAAAATGGATCATACCAAAAGTTTCTCCAAAGTAAAATATGACTTCTTTTTAACTAACTTCGTTGCATGTTTTACAACCTGTGTCCTACGAAGTCGTTGTGATTAATTTTAGAACCCGGCAGAATGAACTATAAAGAAGTAATTGAAGAAGTTTACAAGAAAGTCAATACCATTGAAGAAAAAGGAGAATTGGCTACTTATATTCCTGAATTAGCTCGTGTAGACCCAAACAAATTCGGAGTACATATTTCGACAATTTCCGATGTGAATTTTGGTTTGGGTGATTTTGATGAGAAATTTTCAATCCAGAGTATTTCAAAAGTATTTTCACTTTGTTTAGCGTATAAAATAATGGGTGAGAATATTTGGAGCCGTCTTGGTGTTGAACCTTCAGGTACCGGTTTCAACTCACTTATACAACTTGAGAATGATAAAGGGATACCCAGAAATCCATTTGTAAATGCAGGGGCAATTGTAATTTCAGATATTCTTTTAAGTCAATTAGAGAATCCCAAGGAAGATCTATTGTCCTTTATCAGAGGGCTTTCAAATAACCAGGAAATAAATTATTCAGCTACAATTTCAAATTCTGAAAAATCGGTCGGATATCGAAATATAGCTATGTGTAATTTCATCAAATCTTTCGGTAATATTGAAAATGAACCCGACAAAGTGCTTGATTTCTATTTTGATCTCTGCTCCCTCGAGTCAAGTTGTGAGCACCTCTCAGAGTTGTTTCTCTTCTTAGCAAATAATGGTAAAACACGACTTGATGGAAAACAGATACTGACCAAGAGCCAATCAAAAAGAATAAATGCGCTCATGCAAACCTGTGGATTTTATGATGAGTCCGGTGAGTTTGCATTTAAAGTTGGACTAGCTGGAAAAAGCGGGGTTGGTGGAGGAATAATAGCGATACTTCCGAATCATTATGCTATATCCGTGTGGAGTCCGAAATTAAATGAAAAGGGAAATTCGTATAAGGGAATGAAGTTTTTAGAAGAGTTCACAACAGTATCACAACAATCGATATTTTAAAAAAAATAGAATTTGGAATAAGCAACAATTACCAAGAATGTATAGCAACAAATATTCAATTTATAAAACATATTATAGATATTGGGTTTATCTACTTGTTATAATTTCAATCCTATTACTGCTATACAGCTGTAGTAATAGTTCGGATGATAATTGCAACTGTGATTTAGAACCAGATCAGGGACTTTGTGAGGCCGCTATCCCAAAATATTATTTTGACCAAGAGGAAAAAAAATGCAAGGTCTTTATTTGGGGTGGTTGTGGTGGAGTTGTCCCATTTGGTACATTGGAAGAATGTGAAGAATGTGGTTGTAATTAAAAATTGTACTCAATAAATAACCCTTTGTAAAATTCATTACTATACAATTGATCGTGAATTATTTACTACCTTAGATGATAACATCGCATCTACGAACAATATCGTTATCTGAATTTTTATTACTTTCACTCTGTGACTAAAAAAAGGAAACATAGTTCTGCCTTAGACGAAAAAGACGGTGTCGAACAACCCAATCACCTCAGTGAAGATGGGGCTAAGAAGCTAAAGGAACACCGCAAGAAGAATCCGACGAACGATGAGTTGATACAAGGGGTGGTCGATGGGAATAAGACCTTCCTCAGCCGGGCCATCACCCTTATTGAAAGCAAAGCGCTAAAGCACCAGAAGTCATCTAAAGATATCATCGAGGCCTGCTTACCCCATGCCAATCAATCGGTACGAATCGGGATCACCGGAGTGCCCGGAGCCGGGAAAAGTACCTTTATCGAGGTCTTCGGAAAACTTTTGGTGGACAAAGGATTTAAAGTTGCTGTACTGGCTATCGATCCCAGTAGTTCCATCAGTAAAGGGAGTATTCTGGGAGATAAGACCCGAATGGAAGAACTGGTGAAAGAAAAAAATGCCTTTATCAGACCTTCTGCTTCCGGAGAGACCCTGGGGGGTGTTGCACGCAAAACCCGTGAGGCCATCATTTTATGTGAGGCTGCAGGCTTCGATATCATAATTATAGAAACTGTAGGCGTAGGTCAGAGTGAAACGGCAGTACATTCGATGACCGATTTCTTCCTGCTTTTAAAAATTGCAGGTGCCGGAGATGAGCTACAGGGTATTAAACGGGGAATCGTCGAGATGGCCGATGCTATTGTAATCAATAAGGCCGATGGCGATAATATCCATGCTGCTAAACTGGCCATGACCGATTTCAACAATGCACTCCACCTCTACCCTTCCAAAGAAAGTGATTGGAGTCCGAAGGCCTTGATCTGTAGTTCCGTCGAAAACTCAGGGATCACAGAGATCTGGGATCTGATCTCAGATTATTTAGTCCTCACTAAAAAGAATGGCTATTTCAAGAATAAACGTGAAAAACAAAATGAATACTGGTTATTGCAAACCATAGAATCTACATTGAAAAGACAATTCTTCAACGATCCGAAAGTCAAGGTTGAATTGGAAAAACAGCTTGAACTGCTGAATGAGAATAAGACCAGTCCGTTTGAAGCAGCTAATCAATTGCTCAATTTAAAGAAAAGCTAAAAAGTAAAACTAAATCCTATCAAATGATCGCCATTCGAACCTGAATA
>JAHEHC010000074.1 GCA_024644805.1 Flavobacterium sp.
ATCGATCATTTCGATATCGGAGGTGATATTGTGTTTTCCACAGAAATCCAACAATTCCTGAGTCTCAGCTATTCCACCGATCAAAGATCCCGCAACACTTGTACGTCCCATGATCATGGGTACTGTCATCAGCATGGGATCTAATGGCCCTAAATAGCCTACAATAACCAAGGTGCCATTGGTTCTTAAAGTGCCCATATAAGGATTCAGATCGTGTTCGTAAGGAACGGTGTCAATGATCAGGTCAAAGCGTCCCATAGCGTTTTCCATCTGACTTTCATCTGTTGAAATAATTACTTCCTGAGCACCCAATGCTTTGGCATCTTCAATCTTATTGGTCGATCGTGAGAACAAGGTCACATGGGCTCCCAATGCATGAGCTAGCTTGATGGCCATGTGTCCCAATCCACCTAAGCCCACTACAGCCACTTTACTATCTTTTCCAACATTCCAATGGCGTAATGGTGACCAGGTGGTGATACCCGCACACAATACAGGAGCAATTCCGGCAGGATCCAGATTATCGGGTACCCTTAAGACAAAAGATTCATCCACGACTATTTTTTCTGAGTATCCACCATGGGTATTGGTGTCCAAATGAGCATCATAGCCCCCATAGGTTCCCACCCATTCCGGGCAATATTGTTCCAGATCGTTCTTGCAATTGTTACAACTTCTACAAGAGTCAACCAAACAGCCTACGGCTACCAGATCTCCGGTTTTAAATTTAGATACTCCATCTCCTACTTGAACGACCTTGCCCACTATTTCATGGCCCGGTACCACAGGATATTCGGTCATTCCCCAATCGTTACGAGCAAAATGCAGATCGGAATGGCACACACCACAATAAAGGATGTCGATCTCCACATCGTTAGCTGTTACTACTCTCCTATTGATATCAAATTGTTTTAGGTCGGCATCAGGAGCTACTGTCCCGAATGCTTTTACTATTGTTGTATTCATGAGTTTATTTTTTTATATTAAAAATTAATTTATCGTTTTGATAAATGTACAAAACTTCTTTTTACTATGAATCACTTAAAATGCGTTGAAGATAACAACAGCATACAGGAAGAATCGAACAAAACGAAGAGTTCCGAACAGTAAATAATTCCTGAAACGGTAGTGAATCATCCCTGCAGCAATACTGGTCATGGAGAACGGAATGGGCAATAAGGCACCAGCAACTATTAGGAAACCTCCCCATTTGCTGATCATCTTAACCTGTTTGTTCATTTTGACCGAAAGATAGTTGTAGAATACCGGGATCCTTGCGATGGCCTTTCCAATAAAAAATGAGAGGATTCCTCCCAGATACGAAATACTTGCTAATAATGTTAGATAGATCAATGGTTTATTAGTCTTGTCGGCCCAGGCAATAAAGATCTCAGGGGGCACCAACCCAAGAAAAGTCTCAGAGGCCAAAAAGAATCCTAGAATGGTCAAGGGATTGTAGGTAACGGTTATCGAAGTGAACAGATCATTGAAATCGATGAAATAGATATGAACAAGCCATAACAACAATAAGAAGATCATTATCGGCAGGATCAATTTACCCAGACTTGATCTGATAAATGCATAAAATCCCGTATAGGAATAATACTGGTGCAATAATTTTATCCGTGATTTCTTAACGCGTTGTCTGGGGTCTGAACTCATTCTATTTTATATCCGAATTGAAAATAAAGACGCAAATATAACATAGAAATTTTGTTTTCAGTTCATTAATTCACAATCAATTAACGTATGCTATTCAAATCGATCCCCATTACAAAATGTGTCAACCTAGACTGATCAATAAAAGTATTCTTCTGCCAAAAGTTGATATTTATTTTCATGAATCACGTATCTAATTTTCATGAAACCCCCTTAAATACAGTTGTTTCGGAGGTTTTACCTGTCTATATTTACTTCGCAATAAGCAACACAAACCAGCGGGAGACACATAAATTAATTTTTAACTGGGGAGTTATTTACAAGAGGTCACACCGCTGGTTTTATTAAACCCCTCAGCTCCTACTTCAAATTTCAAATTCGAATTCCACTCAAAAAATCTCTTTCAGATTTTAGAATTAAATCCGTAACTTGGTCTTATAATCACCAATCATGGCCAAAGCAAGTTCACCATTTACCAAATCACAACTCCTCCCACAGGAGGAAACTCTGGAAATCGCTCATCAGAAGGGAGAGCTATTTATAGGTATTCCAAAGGAAACGGCCTTTCAGGAAAAGAGGATCTGCCTCACCCCGGATGCAGTTACCGCCATAGTCGCAAACGGTCATCGTGTTCTGGTTGAAAAAGGTGCCGGGGTCGATGCCGGATTCAATGATGCAGATTATAGCGAGGCTGGAGCTCAGATAACCAACGATACTAATAAAGTATTTGGCTGTCCATTTATTCTAAAAGTGGAGCCTCCTTCTCTGAAAGAGATCGATATGATCAATCCCAAGACCGTTCTTATCTCGGCATTGCAGCTAAAGACTCAGAAAAAATCCTATTTCGAAGCACTTGCAAAAAAGAAGATAACCGCTCTCGCTTTTGAATTCATAAAGGATGAGGATCATAGCTATCCTGCTGTTAAAGCGTTAAGTGAGATCGCAGGGACCGCATCGGTTCTGATCGCGGCCGAGCTTATGGCAAATGCCAAAAACAGCAACGGACTTCTATTGGGAAATATCAGTGGAATGCCTCCCGCCGAAGTGGTTGTGATCGGTGCCGGAACCGTGGGTGAATTTGCCACACGATCGGCTATCGGACTTGGTGCCAATGTGCGTATATTCGACAGTTCACTGACCCGATTGAGAAGGATACAGAATAACCTCGGAAGAACTTTGTACACCTCTACCCTACAGCCCAAATACCTGATGAAAGCCCTGTTGCGATGCGATGTGGCTATTGGTGCCGTAAGAGGCAGCAACCGATCTCCAGTGGTCGTGACCGAAGATATGGTGGAAGGCATGAAGAACGGATCGGTGATCATCGATGTGAGTGTGGATATGGGTGGCTGCTTTGAGACCACCGAGATGACCTCACACGATAATCCCACACGGGTCAAGCACGGAGTCATCCATTATGGGGTTCCCAATATCCCGGCCAGATACCCAAAGACGGCTTCCATATCCATCAGTAATATCTTTACCCCCTACCTGTTGAATATCGGTGAGAATGGAGGTATCGATAATGCCGTTAGAATTGACAACGGATTGAAAAATGGTTTGTATTTTTACCGCGGAATTTTAACGAACAAAGCGGTGTCTGACTGGTTCGACATGTCATACAGCGACATAAACCTCTTGATCTTTTAATGAAAATAATTAAGCGTGTTGCCTATTATTCCGGTGGATTTGTGATCGGGTTGATACTGCTCTTCTTTTTCTTAGGCGGAAAGAAGGCCTCCTGTGACTACAGTCCGAATGCACGGACCTTGAAGAACATCAGGATCAAGGATCGGATCATCTCCGAAGAGGTTTTACAGACATTGAGACTTAATCAAATGGACACTACAACGATCAGTTCCTTACTGATTGACGGCAATGTTCTCTTTTCCGAAAGTGACACTTCATTGGATTCTTGCAAGATCTATATGATCAGAGGAAGAAAAGAAAATCGTAAGCTAAAGATCAAGGTCGAGAATTGCGATAAGAAAGCTACTGTGCTTGAAGTTACTATCCAGAAACAATAAGACCTATCATGGAGTAATTTCCGATAAGTATTACCAGTTCCTATTCATTTTATAATTAATTTTAAGGAAGGTTTTCAACCAAGATATTTTCTTCAAAATCTCAGGCCATGTTATACAGGATCTTATTTTTAATCGCCTTCACATTATCCCAATTTCTATTCTCACAAACGAAAGTCACCATCTGCTGGGACACTTCTCAATCTATGATCGATAGAGACCTCCAAAAGGAATTCGATTTTCTGAACAATTATTTCAAGCACGTTTCAGATGCAGAAGCTTCCCTGATCACTTTCAGTATAGATATCATTGATGTGAAAACATTCACCATTGAAGGTGGACAATGGAACGAACTCAAAGAAACTCTCAGAAGGACACCCCTTGATGGAGCAACTTCCTATAAGGAATTGGCCAATCACATCGATGGTGGTGATATACTATTGTTCACCGATGGCAATCAGAACTATAATGACTCATCCATCAACCTGAATGGAAACCTATATGTGATCAATACCTCCAAAAATGGAAGCCTGGAAGATCTCGTACTGCTCACCAATTTGAATAATGGACGTTTTATCGATCTATCCAATACACCGTCCGGGAAAAACACTTTGAGAATGTACAAAGGAAAGGTATTTAGTGAAATTGAATCCGATGGTGCTGTGACCATTTCGATCAAAGACACCGAAAGGTCCACACAGCCCGAACCGGATGGCTCCTACTCCATTCAGGCGGCCCCCGGTGATGTGATCTTGATCACAAAAAATGGAAATGTCCTTATGGAAAAAGGATTGGATAAGAACCGAAATAACAATATCTGGATCGATGCTCAGGGTATCCGCCTCGAGGAGGTGGTCATTACCAGCACTGTTGGACCAGAAGATGGAGAAGATGATGAGAACACGGTCAATACCGGGTATGGGGAGCAGAAGAAGGATGGACTTGGATACGGTATCCAATCGATCAAGGATGAGGATATATCCGAGATCAATACAACGGTCTCTGATGCGGTCAATGGAAAGTTCTCGGGTGTACTAAAAGGAACCGATGACGATATCAGTCAATCCATCATTCGTGGAACCACTTCGATCTATTTCAATAACTATCCATTGGTTGTTATGGATGGAGTACCACTCCCCCGTTCCAATTCGGCCAAGAGTGCCGGTGTAACTGTTCATGTAACCGATTTCATCGACCCCAATAATATTGCCGATATCACCGTACTGAAGGGGTTTGCAGCTACTAACCGATATGGATCCGAAGGATCGGGAGGTGTTATTCTGATCACCTCCAAATCGGTTGCCGACCTTAAGGCTGGTGAAACAAAAAAGAGAAATTCAGCCCTGGTGAAGGATAATATCTATGTGGGGAATACGGAAAAAAGAAAGGAAATGCTGATCACACCCTATATCAATGAACTTAGAAATGCAGGTGACACTCAAAATGCGTACAGCGCCTATTTGCTTCACAAGAACCGATTTACTAGTGAGCCATTCTATTACACCGATGTCTTTGATTTCTTTTTAGACAAGGACCCCAAGATCGCCTATAGGATCCTTTCCAATATCATTGAAAATGATGAAAGTTCGATCGAGACCTTACGCGGTATGATGTTCAAAGCGATCAATAATAATCAACGGGATCTGGCCCTTCGGGTTGCCAATACCATCTTAGAACGATTTCCCGGACTCACCCAATCCTATTTCGATATTGCCCTGGCTCATAAGAACAGAGGGAACTATCAAATAGCATTGAATATGTTGATCGGTATCGATGATGGAAGTATAAACCCTGAACTGGATTTTTCAGGGCTTCAGAAATGTGCCAATAACGAGATCCGTAATTTGGTCAGTCGCTACCGAGGAAAGTTGAACACGTCCAATCTCCCGGAAAAATATAATGCCAAGACCAGCCTGGACGCTCGATTGGTTTTCGACTGGAACAATCCCGATGCTGAATTTGAGATCCAGTTTGTGAATCCGTCCAAGCGATTCTTCAAATGGTTGCATACGCGTGAAAATCCAGATGAGATCAATGACGAACTGAAGAACGGTTATTCCCAGGAGGAATTTGAGATCGTAGGTGGTGAAAAGGGACTATGGATCATCAATGTGAAATACTTGGGAAACAGAACAAAAGGCAATACCGTTCCAACCTATTTGAAGTGTACGGTTCAGTATAATTTTGGAAGACCCGATCAGAAAGATGAAGAACACCTGATCCGATTGTCACGAAAAGGTCAAGAACAATTGTTTACCAAGATAATGACTCAGTAAGTCTATAGTTTTCTTCTCTGTTTCTCTTTCTTCAACAGAGATAGCTCTCTATTGGTCTGTCCTGCTACCGAGGTATTCTCTTCAGCCCGTCGTATGAGATAGGGCATCACATCCTTTACGGGACCAAATGGCAGGTATTTGGCCACATTATAGCCTTCATTGGCAAGATTGAAGGAGATATGATCGCTCATACCATAGAGTTGTCCAAACCACACCCTTGGGTCCTTACGATCGATATTCTTCTCTTCCATGATCTTCATGGCCAGATAGGTACTCTCCTCATTATGAGTTCCAACAAATAATTCGATTTCATCGAGATTATCCAGGATATACTCCATAATGGTATTGAAATTCTCATCGGTTTCTTTCTTACTACCACACATCGGGGTTTTATATCCAAGTTCTTTAGCTCGTTCATTCTCCTTCTCCAGATAAGCTCCCCTTACGATCTTATACCCCAGCTTATATCCTTTTTCCTTGGCTCTGGCCTGTTCTGCCTTAAGATAATCCAACCGATCCCAGCAATAGCATTGTAGGGTATTGAACACAACGACCCTTTCCTTGTTGTATTTTTCCATCATCTGCTCACAAAGACGATCTGCTGCGCCCTGCATCCAGGTCTCCTCGGCATCGATCAACAAGGTCACACCGGTTTCATAGGCCGCCTTGCTCACCTTTTCGTAACGGTGTTCCAATCGGCCCCATTCTGCTACTTCATCATCTGAAAGCTCGATACCTTCAGTAACTTTTTTCCAAAGCTCGAAACGACCAAAACCGGATGGTTTGAAAACCGAAAACGGCATGGCATCTTTATTTTGAGCAAAATAGGTCAACTTATTTACTTTGTCCATGGCGGCATCCAACTGGTCGGTTCCTTCTTTTCCTTCGACAGAATAATCCAAGACCGAACACACCCCAACATCATACATCTTATCCACTACAGGCATGCAGTCATCTTCATTCACCCCTCCGCAAAAATGATCGAAGACGGTCGATCGAATGAGTCCCTCAACCGGCAAGTGAACATTCAATGCAAACCGAGTTACAGCAGTTCCAATTTTTACCAAAGGCTCGTTTGCAATCATCCTGAAAAGGAAGTAGGCTCGTTCAAGTTCAGAGTCCGATTTAAGCTTAAATGCATTCTCTGTATTGTCGAATAAAGAATTTGATATCATAATTGTGAAGATTATATACAAATATACTTAGATTTGATGTGATTTAATAGTAAAATCGTTTCAATGTCAGGCAAAATACTTGAAAAAGAAAGAGGTACAGTTTGCTTTAATGGTAGGGCATGGGAAGCTTTTAACCGTTTACTGAAAGAACTGAATGCTTCGAATATCTTCGTGATAGTCGATTCCAATACCAAGAAGTATTGTCTGCCTTATTTCAATGATAGGATATCTTCTGAATTCAACTTTGAGATCATCGATTTCAAAGCGGGAGAACAACATAAGAATATCGACACCTGTTTGACGATCTGGAACGATCTTTCTGCTAAAGGTGGTGACAGAAATAGCTTGATCATCAATCTTGGCGGTGGTGTGGTCACCGATCTCGGTGGATTTATTGCCTGCACCTTTAAAAGGGGAGTCGAATTCATCAATATTCCAACCTCATTGTTGGCCATGGTCGATGCTTCCATTGGTGGGAAGAATGGTATAGATCTTGGTGATATCAAGAATCAGATCGGGGTCATCAAACCGGCAAAAATGGTCCTTATCGATACTCAATTTTTAAGCACCTTGCCAAAAGAACATCTATTGTCGGGCAAGGCTGAAATGCTGAAGCATGGATTGATTGACTCTGACTTATATTGGAAAAGCATTAAAGAACTCGAAATCGATAACCAAAGTGAACTTGAAGAGCGCATCTGGGAGTCCATCCTAATTAAGGATAAGATCGTCTCTCAGGATCCCTTTGAGAAACGGGAGCGTAAAATGCTGAATTATGGTCATACCCTGGGCCATGCTATTGAATCGTACAGTCTGAAGAATGCTGCAACCAAGTCATTACTACATGGTGAGGCTGTGGCTATTGGAATGATCCTGGCTACCTATCTATCGCATCAACATCTCGATTTTCCAGAGGAAAAACTGAATGATGTGTCTTACACCCTACTTAAAAGCTATCCCAAGGTCCAACTGTCAAAAGAAGACATACAAAAGATCATTGCACTTTTGATCTATGATAAGAAGAACCGTTCCGGTAAAGTGATGTTTGTTTTATTGGAAGACATTGGAAAATTCAAAGTCGATCAGGAAGTTCCCGATGAACTCATTTTAAAAGCATTCGAATATTATCAGGGTCTATAGGTAGCGTTCTTTTATGACCTTGCGATGATGGATCTCATGGCCACAGCTCAGGAATCCGGCGACCCGAACCGAGAAAGTATTTCCATTGGCCTTCCCTACCCGCTGCAGGGTCTCATCAGAAAAACTTTCGAAAAGATTGATCGTTGCAGCTCTCACCGAGTTGTATTCCTTCAGCAGATCGGCCATGTCCCTATCGTTTGCATTTGAATTTTCAGCAAAGGTGTTCTCATCGAATCCCTCCAGGTTGGCATTGTCGGTTCTGGCTATGAACAAGGCCCGGTATGAGAAAGCTCTTTCTGAATCGATTATATGCAATAAGATCTCTTTGGGGGTCCATTTATTCTCAGCATACTGGAATTCATGTTTATTCTCAGGTAAATTCCTAAAAAAATTATTGGTCTCTACGGCACCATGGGTCAGTGCGTCTATCAGAGGTCTTTCCTCCAACTGATCCAAATAGGTTTTGAAGTAAGGATGGTGCTCTGAAGATTGTATTTTGGATGGGTACATATTTTTTATTTAAAGGTATAAAATATAACTTATGTCTGTTCGGGCTCAAACGAGAAAATCAAGAACAATAGAATAGCAGGTATCTATTGTGCTCAATTTGACAATTTAGTTCACATTTAATATCTTCAATCAATTACATTTCCTTAAAGATAGAATGCATCAACCGTTTCTTGTCGTTGATACTCTCTTCCAGGGAGATCATGGTCTCGGTCCTGGTCACTCCTTCAATATCATCGATCTGATAGATGATATTCTTTGCATGGCTGGTATCCTTTGCTCTGATCTTGCAGAACAGATTGAATTTCCCAGTGGTAACATGGGCCACAGTAACAAATGGGATCTCACTGATGCGCTCCAGGACGAATTGGGTTTGAGAGGTCTTCTGAAGAAAAATTCCAACATAGGCAATGAAGGAATATCCCAGTTTCTTATAATCAATGGTGAGCGAAGAGCCCGTGATCAGGCGGGCTTCCTCCATCTTTCTTACCCGAACATGGACCGTTCCTGCTGAAATATTCAGTTTTTTGGCAATATCGGTAAAAGGTATCCTGGTATTTTCTATGAGCAGATCGAGGATCTTGTGGTCGGTGTCGTCAAGTTTGAATTTAGCCATGGTTGAGGTATATGACCACAAAATTATAAAGAATCAACTTATATTTATTGAGTTTTTATTAAAATATATCAACGAATCGTCGTTTTTATTGGATATTATTGAAACAATCTCTCCAATCTCAAGATTATTTTGAGAATTCAATAAAATTTCTGCGCTATTAACCAACACCTCTCGATGACCAGTCAAGTGGTCAAGATCACCCATTTCATCCAGCTTAGGACTCAATTTTATTTTATTTCCTATTAACTTTTCTTCAAATTGAATCGCTATTGAGCAAGTACTACTCTTATCATTCAATATAACATCACGAAGTATGACATCCCTGTAATTCTTTCTATTCTCTGGAATCAGAAAATATTCTTCAACATCTCCTTCTTGGGTGTCGACAATTCCGAACAGGGTCAACAAAGCAAAGAATATCAATTCTCTTGACTGTTCCCGTTGATAATCATTCCCGTTATGTCCAGCTTCGAACAAGATGGTGGGAACTCCTGCCTTTTGAAAGCTGTCCCCAACACAATCCGGATTGTAGGTGTCATCGTATCGCCCCACCTTCCCAGGCACCAATCCTTGTAGCATCCGATTCATCCTAACAATAAGCTGCATTGCTATCTTACGCTCCGGGGTGTTGTTTCTGTCTGCATCTGCAGCCGGTGAAAGAAATGAAATAGCAGCCGGCATTCCGGTATGCAAACCAAACAAGGACCGCTGATCATGCAGGTTCAGACACAGATCCGGAGAAAGATCTTTAAACAGGGTATTCAAGACTTTACTTTCTTTTTGGGACAGATCCTGAGCATCACGATTCAAATCGACCCCATTTGCATTTTCCCTGGAATAGAGCGCTGCTCCATCGGGATTTAGCATCGGAATGATATAGAGTGTATATTTTTTGAGAAAAGTGCTTATTTGGCTTTTAAATGCGTCGTTTTTAGAGAAAAACCTCAAAATATCGAAAATGGCCTTGGTGGTGGTTGATTCATTCCCATGCATTTGAGACCAGGCTAAAATGGTCTTTTTCCCTTTTCCTATTTTTATCAGATGGATATCATTTCCCAATTCAGAATGTCCAATTATTGAAATATCATATTTATCGTGATAGGATTCAAGGATGGGTTGAAGATGATCTAAGGTGATATACCTGCCTCTCAATCGAGATTCAAAATTAGATGAATACCATGTTTTTAGTGTCTGGTCCATTTGGTAGAATTACAAAGGTAAACAATGAATAGTTTACAAATGTAAACATAAAATTACACCAAAATGTTAACTGAGGTAAACAAAAATGAATGCTTTTTTTGGTCGAATTTGTACCAAATCAATAAAATTGTTTTATATAATTTATTATCAGTTGTTTATATTATATTATTTAATCTTTTAAATTAACATAATTAAGAAATTATTGATCAGTATTTTGATTCAAACAAATAATATTCTACATTTGTAAACAACTGTGGACATAATTTTTATTTACAATGGTAAACAGTAAGGAATTTAGTAAAAGACTGCAGGAAATTCTCCATTATTACGGCTTATCTGCCACTG
>JAHEHC010000163.1 GCA_024644805.1 Flavobacterium sp.
CCACTGATTGTTCGATGAAAAATAGTCCCCGGTGTACCAAAAGGTGAAGTTATCTGGATCCATGGTCATATGGGAATAATCCCCATATCTGTTACTATTCGTACGAACTCCAGGACCATCAATAATTACGGTTTCTGCAACAGTCATTTGTCCTAACGGATCTCCATCATATCGGCCTGTATATCGAAGTGAGACTGCTAGGTTCTCACTTGCAGTTGTATAAGCCAATCCAATGTTTCCAGCTGCATCCATAGCCGAGCTACTCATTAATCTACTGTGTCCATCTGCAATCGAATAGGTTCCTTCCTGATAGATCTCCCAGTCGGTAACACCATCATTTCTCAATTCGATCCAACGAACTCCACCAGTCTCATTATTGTCGATAAAGGTATTGAATGTGATCAACCAAGAGTTATGGGTTCCAAAACTTCTGTAATTGGTAGCAAATGATACGATCCCTCCATGCCCGGCAAGTCTCTGACTGGTTCCTGGCTGACGAATTGCACCATTTCCATTTCCAAATAATTCTCCGGAATCAAAAGGGTCGGTGGCTATTTCCAGCGCCGAGGAGATCGTCGAATTATTTGTATTGTTCCAATCCATATCAATCTCCCAGATCTTAAGATGATCGTAGGTAATGGCCCCTGACCATCCATCGTCTTGCAGGTAGGTGATATAACCAGGTAAATTGGTGTCTATGGTAGTTCCAAGTAAGTTTGCAGGCTCCGGGCTCTTTACCTGATTTGGATTCACTATCACTCCAGGTAAATTAAATATTAAGATTTGAGGATCAGGACCTCCAGCCAACATTACGTCACGCTCCATAACAAAACCCTGAGTTGTTTGTCCATTCAAATTAACTGTTCCATAATATCCATCATGCCAAACTCCATAATGAGGGTAATCCGGAAATCCACTGAATTGATATTGCCAAACATTATAAGCTCCGGTAGGGTCGCTGGTCTCTGATATACCTATGGCCAATGAATTGTTTAAAGATCCAAATTCGCTAACCAACCATCGATCTGCCAATTGATCGTAAAGAACAATAGGGTCTCCATTATTAGAAGGTATTCCCAAAAAATCCGCTAAATTAACCGGACCAACTAATAAAGTTCCGGTCTTATCAAATATCTTGACCAATGAATTTACTGAGTGAACATAATGGCCTGGTCCAGCTGCACCTGTTGGATCAGGTGGAAAAAAACCAGATTCAGATGCTGATGCACCTATGAAATTCTGTTCAATTGGGTAAGCAACGATCTCACCAGGTTTTGTTTGCAGATCATAAATGATGGTCGTTGTAGTGTTTTCAACCGGGGTTGTAGTAGACTCATTAGGAACCATGGTCATGTTCCTTGGATCATTGTATACTTCTGTCATCGTAGGAAAATCCCGTAGAGGAATGGTTCTTCCTATAAAATTTCCAGTAATGATTTCCGTAGGAGGAAATGTCTCTTGTGCTAATAGAATGCCACTAAAAAGGAACATAGTGGCGAATAGTACTTGTTTAATTCTCA
Organism: Flavobacterium sp.; assembly: GCA_024644805.1. Taxonomy (GTDB): domain Bacteria; phylum Bacteroidota; class Bacteroidia; order Flavobacteriales; family Flavobacteriaceae; genus Marifrigoribacter. The sequence goes on from JAHEHC010000163.1 coordinate 1,521, forward strand.
TTGGTTTAATTTTTAAATTTTTTATTGAATGAGGCGCAAAATACATTAAAAAAAATTAAAATAATTTCTGTGTAATAAAATTGAGGAAAAAGTTATCAAATAAGATGAACACATTTATTTAGCTTTCAGCAGATACGATTATATTATTTATATTTGTCCCTTACTAATTCATTCTAATTTCAAGTTGATGATTCACTTCTTTGGAAACGTAAATGATACCATCTTTGCTGTCCAAACCGCTGCTCCACTTTTAGAAAACGATGTTGATAAATTAACCTGGCTATTTGCCGATCAACCCATTTTAGAAGAATCCGTGATTACGGATTTTTTTATTGGCCCACGTGCTGCTATGGTGTCTCCTTGGAGTACCAATGCCGTAGAGATCACTCAAAATATGGGAATTCAGGGGATCCAGCGAATTGAGGAATTTCATAGTGTTAGCAGGTCTTTTGATGAATTCGATCCTATGTTGTTTCAAAAATACTCTAGCCTGCACCAGGATATTTTTTTGATCGACATCCAGCCAGAAGCTATAAAGGAGATCGTTGATATCAATGCATACAATGAAGAGGAGGGTCTAGCTCTAAATGCTGATGAAGTAAAATACCTGGAGGACCTATCTGAAAAGTTGTATCAGGAGAGCGGAAGAAGATTAACCGACAGTGAGGTCTTTGGTTTTAGTCAGGTGAACAGTGAACATTGCAGGCATAAGATCTTTAACGGAACTTTCGTGATCGATGGAAAAGAGATGCCAACATCACTTTTCAAGCTGATCAAGAAGACCTCAGAAGAACATCCAAATACAATCGTTTCTGCTTATAAAGACAATGTAGCCTTTGTTGAGGGGCCCACCGTGGAACAGTTCTCTCCAGCTCATGCCGATAGACCCGATTACTACAAAAAGACCCCATTTAAAAGTGTAATTTCACTTAAGGCCGAGACCCATAATTTTCCAACTACGGTTGAACCTTTCAATGGTGCTGCAACTGGTAGTGGAGGTGAGATCAGAGATCGACTCGCAGGGGGAAAAGGCTCCTTGCCACTTGCCGGAACTGCTGTCTATATGACCTCCTATTCTCGTTTGAATGATGAACGACCATGGGAAAATAACATGAATGAGCGTCAGTGGTTGTATCAGACACCTTTAGATATTTTGATCAAAGCAAGCAATGGGGCTTCCGATTTTGGAAACAAATTCGGTCAACCTCTTATAGCTGGATCAGTGTTCACTTTTGAACACCATGAAATTAATGACGTTTCGACTGCGCTCAACGTGACTCCAAGAAAACTTGGTTATGATAAAGTGATCATGTTGGCAGGTGGAATAGGTTATGGAAAAGCAGACCAGGCACTAAAAGATACTCCTCATAAAGGAGATAGGATCGTCATTCTGGGAGGAGAGAATTATAGGATTGGAATGGGAGGAGCAGCTGTGTCATCGGCTGATACCGGAGAATTTTCCAGTGGTATCGAATTAAATGCCATTCAGAGATCGAATCCAGAGATGCAGAAAAGAGCTGCGAATGCCATTCGAGGTATGATCGAAAGTGAAACGAATCCGATCGTTTCCATTCACGATCATGGTGCCGGGGGTCATTTGAATTGTTTGAGCGAATTGGTGGAAGAAACTGGTGGAAAGATCGATCTTGACAAACTTCCAATTGGAGATCCTACTCTTTCTGCAAAAGAGATCATTGGCAATGAATCTCAGGAAAGAATGGGACTTGTTATTAAAGAGGACGATCTTGGAAAACTGGATCGTATCGCAAAAAGAGAACGATCACCTATGTATGATGTTGGAAGAGTAACCGGAGATCATCGGTTTACCTTTGAAAGCAATAGTACAGGGAAAAGTCCGATGGA
>JAHEHC010000075.1 GCA_024644805.1 Flavobacterium sp.
CTGAAAAAGCATGGGGATACAACGAAGAGACCAAACCCATGCTAAACACTTCCTACGGATTTATACCTTGGGACGATTCTCACCACCCGGACATATCTCAAACCAATGGTGTTGTCGACGGCCGTTGGGTATTTATTAATGCCAACAATACACCTCGTATTGCGAAGGTCGATCTAACCACGTTCGAAACAACCGAGATCATTGAGGTTCCAAATAGTGCTGGTAATCACAGTTCCTCATTTGTTACTGAAAACACCGAATATGTTGTTGCCGGAACACGTTTCTCAGTACCGGTTCCTCAGGCAGATATGCCAATTAAGGATTACAAAGGAAATTTCAAAGGAGCATTATCCTTCATCAGTGTAGATCCTGAAGATGGTGGTATGGATATAAAATTCCAGATCCTCATGCCTGGATTTAACTACGATCTATCGCACCCAGGTAGAGGAAATTCTCACGGGTGGTTCTTCTTCTCAACATACAATACCGAAGAAGCCAATACATTGTTAGAGGTCAATGCATCTCAAAATGATAAGGATTTTATTGCTGCGATCAACTGGAAAAAGATCGAAGAATATGTGAACAATGGTGGTGGTACCTTGATGCCAACCAACTATGCACATAACGTTTATGATGAAAAGACCCATATGGCAACCTCCACCATGAAAAAAGAGGTTTTGGTGGTTAATCCAATCGATGTGCCTGGCGCGGTATATCTATTACCAACTCCAAAATCTCCTCATGGTTGTGATGTAGATCCATCTGGTGAATACATCGTGGGAAGTGGAAAACTTTCTGCTAACTTAACCGTACACTCATTCACTAAGATGCTTGATGCCATTGAAAATGAAAAATTTGATGGTAACGCATATGGTATTCCGATCTTAAAATTCGAAGACGTACTCGCTGGTGTTGTTGAGCGTGCCGGTCTTGGACCATTACACACCGAATTTGACGGAAAAGGAAATGCGTATACTACATTCTTTATCTCTTCTGAAGTTGTGAAGTGGAAACTGGAGACCTGGGAAGTAGTTGATCGACAGTCAACCTACTATTCAGTAGGTCACCTGATGATCCCTGGAGGAAACTCCAGAGAGCCTTTTGGAGATTACGTACTTGCAATGAATAAGATCACCAAAGACCGTTATCTTCCAACCGGGCCAGAGGTTACACAATCTGCTCAGTTATTTGATATTTCCGGAGATAAAATGGAGCTATTGTTGGATTTCCCAACCGTAGGAGAACCTCACTATGCTGCTGGTATCAGGGCAGATATCGTAATGGCCAACTCTAAAAAGATCTATAAATTGGAAGAGAACGAACATCCTTATGCAGTTTCAACAGAGGCTGACACTAAGGTGGTTCGAAACGGAAAAGAAGTTCATATCTACATGACTACCATTCGAAGTCACTTTGCACCCGATAATATCGAAGGTATCAAAGTAGGAGATGTGGTTTATTTCCACGTAACCAATTTGGAACAGGATTATGATGTGCCTCACGGTGTGAGTATCATTGGAGCGAATACTTCCGAGCTACTTATTATGCCGGGACAAACAGAAACATTTATGTGGGAACCAAAACGAGTAGGTGTATGGCCTTTCTACTGTACCGATTTCTGTTCGGCACTGCATCAGGAAATGCAAGGTTATGTAAGAGTTTCTCCAGCGTCATCTAATATTGAACTTAGCTGGTCGATAGGAGAATAGAATATTTGTTTTTAGTAGTGGAAATATTTATTGATTAGTGATTAGTTGTATTTCCCAAAAAAGGCGGGGGTTGTTAATTTCTCCCGCCTTTAAATAGTTTAGTCAGTCGTTTTAGACCATAGAATCTGTATCTTATTGATCAATTTTTAGTAAAAAAATAATGAAAAAGTCCCGTTTATTAATGATCCTGGCCGCACTTCTTCCATTAGGCCTATTTTTATTTCCGTTATGGAACATCACATTGGAAGCACCCCAATACCCAATTCCACTTGGTATGAATATTCATATCAATGATTTTACCGACATGAACCCTCATGATATTAAGAACATCAATCTAATGAACCACTATGTAGGGATGAAATACATACCGGAGGCCATTCCTGAATTTAAGATCTTCCCGGCAGGAATCATCATTACCACGATCATTGGCTTATTAATCGGCTTCAAAGCCAACTATAAATGGTTCCTCTATTGGTTCATACTCATGGTGATTCTAAGCATTGCCGGTTTGTATGACTTTTATCTTTGGGAGCATGACTACGGGCATGATCTGGATCCAAAGGCCATTATGAAGTTTACCAATCCGGATGGTAGCATCATGGGATTCCAGCCTCCATTATTTGGTTCAAAGGACATTCTTAACTTCACCGCACATTCCTATCCTCAACTTGGAGCCTACTTCCTTGGAGCAGGTATGGGATTGTCATTTATTTCGTATTTTATCGGAAAGAAAGAGAGAAAAAAATCTTGATCCTATGCAAAGACCAATTACTGTATTTTTACTACTGATCTTTTTTATTCTTACCTCATGTGATATTAAACCTCAACCGATCAATTATGGTGAGGATGCCTGTCATTTTTGTAAAATGACCATTGTAGATAAACAACATGCAGCCCAAATCGTCACACAAAAGGGGAAAGCCTTTAAATTCGACGCCGTGGAGTGTATGTTGAATCATTTGAAGGATATAGACACATCAGAAGTTGCTTTATACCTGGTAACCGATTACATGGATCCGGGAATCTTGATTGATGCGACAAAGTCACAATATATTATATCAGAAAACATTCCCAGTCCTATGGGCGAATTTTTATCCTCTGTCAAGAGTAAAGAAGTTGTTTTACAGCTGAAACAGGATAAAGAGGGCTCTATCTATTCCTGGGAAGAGATAATGAAGCATTTCAAAGTAAAATAGTTACAGTTAATTTTTCGTAATTTTCAATTTTCCAAAATCAAAGTACTGCACTTGAAATTATTTATTTCCATATCTATCTTGACCCTGCTTTTGGTTCCAAACCTAATGTACAGTGATATTTTGGAGGTATGTTCGAATTGCAAATTCATCACTATTAAAGAGGCGCTTCAATCTGCAAAGGACTTCGACACCATTATTATCAAGAAGGGAATCTACAGCGAATATGATATTCTTGTTGATAAACCCCTAACTATAATTGGTGAAGATATACCGGTTATTGATGGTCAGAATAAAGGTGAGGTCATTACCATAACATCAGACAATGTGACTGTTGATGGCCTACATATTGTGAATGTGGGCACCAGTTATACAGAAGATTATGCTGCAATTAGGGTTATAAAGAGTAAAAATTTTCTAATACAGAATTTGATCCTGGAGCGGTTGTTCTTTGGCATTTACCTTGAAAAATCCAGCGATGGAAAAGTGTTGAACAATACGATACAGGGTGATGCCACCGAAGAGTATAATTCAGGAAATGGAATCCAGCTCTGGTACAGTCAGAATGTTGAGATCGATAATAATTTTGTTTCTAAGGTACGGGATGGTATCTATCTGGAATTCTCTCATAATTGCACCATTACCAATAACAGAAGTTTTGAAAATGTTCGTTATGGACTTCATTTCATGTTTTCAAACGACGATCTATATCAGGACAACCTTTTTCAGAATAATGGTGCTGGTGTTGCTGTGATGTTCTCAAAAAGAATAAAGATGTATCGAAATATTTTCAAGGATAATTGGGGATCGGCATCCTATGGCCTGCTTCTGAAAGAGATCAATGATTCGGAATTGATCGGGAATACTTTCGAATCCAACACAATTGGTATCAATATAGAGGGTTCGAACAGAATGATCTATAAGAATAACGACTTCATCAATAATGGTTGGGCCATTAAATCCAGAGGAGCTTGTTACACCAACCATTTCATCAACAATAATTTTCTCTATAATTCATTCGATCTGTCGTACAATAGCAAACTTAACGACAACAAGTTCGATCATAATTATTGGAGCAGTTATACCGGCTACGACCTCGACAAAGATGGTATTGGTGATGTTCCCTACCGCCCGGTGAAGTTATTTTCCTATATTGTGAATCGTACTCCTGAAACCATCATTTTATTGAGAAGTATGTTTATCGATATCATTGATTTTTCAGAAAAAGTATCCCCGGTCTTCACTCCCGACAATCTGTTGGACGAAAATCCGAATATGAAAGTAATTGCACATGATTGAAATTAAAGAACTACATAAGCGATTTGGCAAAAACCCTGTGCTCAAAGGAATCGATCTGGAGATCGGAAAAGGAGGGATATTTGCCATTTTGGGGCCCAACGGATCGGGAAAGACCACACTCATCAAAAGCATTCTGGGCATGGTGATACCACAATCGGGGACCATTACCTTGAACGGAGGCAAGATCAAAGACCAATGGAAATACAGAAAAGATATCGATTACCTTCCACAGATAGCCAATTTTCCTAATAATCTTACCGTTCAAGAATTGATAAGAATGATCAAGGATCTTCGGTCTAAGGAATCTGCAGATGATAATAGGCTCATAACCTTATTCCATTTAGAGCCTTATTTGAACAAGAAACTTGGAACGCTGTCTGGAGGAACCAAGCAAAAGGTGAATATCGTTCTAACATTCATGTTCAATAGCCCTTTGATCATTTTGGATGAACCCACCACGGGATTGGATCCAGTCTCGCTGATACGCTTAAAGGGATTGATCCATGCTGAAAAAGAGAAAGGTAAGACCATCCTGATCACTTCTCATATTATGAGTTTTGTAGAGGAAGTTGCCAATGAGATCGTATTCCTGTTGGAAGGTAAGATCTACTTTAAAGGAAGTATCTCAGAATTGAAGTCTAAGACCGATCAGCATGATTTTGAACATGCTATTGCATCCATTTTAAAAGACCATCATGCTTAAAATTCTAAAATACAGTTTTTACGATCTCATGAGAAGCCGATGGAGCTATGTTTACTTCATTTTCTATCTATTATTGGGTGTTATTCTGTTATTTCTGAATAATAATTTATCCAAAGCCGTAATCACACTGATGAATGTGATCATCGTATTGGTACCTCTGATCGGAACCATCTTTGGAGTGATGTATTATTACAATTCGAAGGAATTCACCGAACTGTTATTGGCTCAACCGGTAAAAAGGACCTCTATATTTCTTGGGCAATACCTTGGAGTCTCCTTATCACTCTCCATGAGCCTGATCATAGGACTTGGTTTGCCATTTATATTTTATGGTCTATTTAAGTCGAATGCCATTTGGGATTTTTCGTTGCTATTGGTCACCGGGACCTTCCTAACACTTATATTCACCGCACTAGCGTTTATTATTGCACTCTCCAATGAAAATAAGATCAAGGGCTTTGGGTATGCTATCCTGCTGTGGCTATTTATGGCGGTGATCTATGATGGAATTTTTCTGATGTCCCTGATCATGTTCGAAGATTATCCATTGGATAAGTTCTCATTGGTTTCTACACTATTGAATCCCATCGATCTGTCAAGAGTTATGATTCTTTTAAAATTGGATATCTCAGCCTTATTGGGTTATACCGGTGCTGTCTTCCAAAAATTCTTTGGAACACAATTCGGATTGATCATATCATCTGCAATGCTTCTACTATGGGTGCTTGTTCCGGCTTATTTCATCCGCAGAAAATCGAAGAGGAAGGATTTCTAATCTTGGATTTCCAAGAAATAACAAGGGTCATCTTTAAATGATTCCTTTTTATAGGTGACGAAATTAAATCGTTCCAAGACTTTTAGTGATCCTATATTATCGACATTCACTATAGCAATGATCCGTTTATCATCGAAGTGCTTCTTTCCTATTTGGACCAACTCTTGAACCATTTCAGTAGTGAGTCCCATTTGCCAGAATTCGGGCATTAAAGCATAGCCTATTTCCATCATATCGGTTTCAAAAGGCACTATTTTAGCGAAACCTATTACCGATCGGTCCTCTTTTAAGATCACTTTATAGAATCCATAGTTCTCGTTCTCCTTATTGGTATTTAGGAGTTCCTCAAACTTCTCTTTAGCAACTGTTGAACTATATCCTTTACCTGCAATATGATACATCACCTCATCATTACAGATCACTTTACAAAAAGCATTGAAATCAGATTCGTCATATTTTACAAGTACTGTTCTTTTGGTGTGGATCTCCATTTTTAATATTCAAGCCCTTAAAATTAAAAAAGGATGTCGAATGACACCCTTTTTTAGATAAAATTCTGTTTCTATTATTTTACCAATTCCTCAATCAAAGTATAAATATAATCCCCGTGAACACCAGTCCAATACTTTGAACTTTTCTCTCCATATTCCTTGCGGGCATCCTCATCGGTCCAATGTGCCTGGAACAATTCTCCTTGTCTATCAAACATTTTATCCAGATCGGCCATGGAGCTCACCATAAAACCCTCAACATATTCGGTCCTGTCGGTTCCCCATGCATGAGCGTTAGGATAGTATCCCTTTATTAGTTCGTTCTTGTGTGTCACATTTTTAAGGAATTCATTTCTTAGCTCATCGAACTCCTTCTGGGATCCATCTTCTGGAAATGCAAAATGACTTTTCCTTACATAGAGGATCATATCATCCCCTGGAGCTTCTGTCATCACTTTTGCGCCAGACATGGTGGCATAGATCTCATCGGAATGAAAATCGGCATAATATGCATTACGCTTATCAAAATAAGCATTTCTAGCTTCTTTATCGGGCCAAGCTTCTTTTTCAAGTTCACTATTTCGCTCACCTGCCTTATCAATAGCTTCCCAATTGGCATAGGTCTGTACGTAGATCAACTCCCTGTTGTCTGGAGTATATCGATGCATGTAGAATGACGCATTCATTAGATGCTCATTCTTCTTGGTCACTTTATCCATATATTCCTTCTCAGCCGCGATCCAGTCTTTCATGTTGAAATCCTCATTATCCATATTCCAGTGCATGGTGGTCACTGTAATGTATTCTGGTCTTTTTGCATTTTCATCTTGAGAAAATGTTGAGGGAATAAAAAATAGCATGAAAGCTATTGCAATAAAAATTCGGTTGGTTGTTTTCATAATCTTAAAATTTAAAGTTAGTATAATGGTTTAATTAATATTCTGCTTTAAAACCCGAGGCAATACCAGTTGTATCTAGGGCTTTTAATATGACTTATCAATGGTAGGGAATAAGTGATAATAGTAAACTGGAAAACCAAATATACAATAAAATACAATTAGTAATCTGATTACAAGACTAGTGCATCTTTTATTGCATGTCGTAAAGCTCTTTTTTTAATTTCTTGGTCAATCCCTGAACCACCAGATCATAGGAATGATCTATGAGCTCTAGAATGAGCTCGTTAGGCAGATTCTTCTCCAATTCTACCGTATTCCAATGCAATTTGCTCATATGGAAGCCCGGATTGATCAATCCGTAGAATTCTTCGCGTAAAAAAGCCGATCGTTCTGGATCGCATTTTAAATTGGCTTTTGCAGGTTGATGCTCCAATCCACTTAGGGCAAACATCTTATTCATCACCTTAAAAACCAGGGTGGATTCATCGAAGGGAAAGGACTCGGTAACCCCTTTTTTTGAAAGACAATAATTTCTGAACTCCTCTATATTCATGATCATTTAACTTTAAATCCAAGAGCCGGCTCCTGATCAAAATAGATCAAAAGATCCTGCTCACCTATTGGTAACGGAACCGTGAAATGCACTGTATCATTTTCTCTCTTGATTTGTTTCACGGGCTCTTTATCTATTCCATAGGAATAGTATATATTCCCGGTGTTCGCATTCTTTACTATAAACTGAATTTCATCAAAATACATTTCAGTATAAATGACCCCCGTTTTTGGTTGAACGAGGTCTGAATAGTTCATCGATCTGTCGATGATCAATGGCATGGACGAAAAATCACTCCTTGAAATGGTTTCAGTGAGAAAAGCATCTTCATAGAGATCGGGATAATGGGTCTTTATAAACTTTTCTGGATCTGTTTTAAAATAATAATAGCTGGTATCCCTGATAAATTGTTGATGGTATTTACCCGCCCCCCAAGTGGTGTCGAATAAGTATGGTGTTCCATCTATATAGGCAACATTCCACATATGAACGGTTTTGAATGATCTCCCGATGTCCTCAAAATTGGATTTCGTGTCGCCTCGTACCAAATAAGAATCTATTCCCTGCAATTCACACAATCTTTCGAATAACATGGCATAACCCTCGCAAACTGCAAGGCCTTTTTGAACCGTTCTATGTATGATCTTATTTCGGGTCTCCTCCTCTTTGATATTGCGTTCCCTATATTGCCGAAAACTGTAATCGAATTTTTTATACTCCTTAGGATCATAGGCAATATTCTGAATGATCCAACTGTATATGGCCCTGACCTTCTCAACATCGGTATCAAAATCACGCGAAATGAATTTTGAAAGATCTTCAGGAGTATCACAACGTGCTGGATACAATTGTATGGTCGCATCTACCCTATCATAATCCTGTGCATGGACACCGAAAGCCAGCATAAAAAAAATCATCAATCCCAAATGGTTCTTATAGTTCATGCTAATTTTCATTACTCTAAACAGATTCCATCAATTTATAAAGAACGGGTCTACTTGGACTGGCATCGTTATGAAATGGTGCCATTTGCAAGGATAGGAGATAATGCCCGTCTTTCACCTGATCCGGAACATATATCATTTCAGTGATGGTGGAGTGAATCCTCGGGGCATCCGGATAATTCCAAAATGCCTTATGAGCTAATAGTTTTCCATCATCCTCCTCCTTATCAACTGAAGGAGTATCGATCAGTACATGATCAACTCCAATTTCTCTGATAAACAAGGCTGCTTTTTCCTGGATATAAGGCCAGTTCGACTTGTTATAATTCTTTGATCTCTTGGCTCTTTCATTTGGCTTTGTCCTTATTATCAAAGCCTCAGGAACTGTACCTTTTAATTGTTCCTCAATGCAATCTTTGGTAATGATCAGGTCATTCCCTGTTTGTTTTGGATTTACCGTGATCACTAAAGCACTAAAGAAATACTTTTTTAAGATGTCATTTACTGAAATGAATTCAGAACTGATATGCCCCAGACATTCGGTATGGGTGCCATGTGCATGCGGATTGAAAGTGATCGTGTTGAAGTTCACCGAGGCCCCTTCAGACACCTTACCCACCCATTCTCCCATTTGTACCGGATCGATCTTAGGCTTTTCTAGATTCCAGGCTATCGGATTCGAGGAATCTCCACTCATTGGAATGGAGAGGTCTATCGGCGAAGAAAGATCAGCAATATAACTGGTTCCCTCAATTGTAATATTCAATTTCATATTCTAAAAATAATCATTTTAATCGACCATGAACAAATCACTGATCAAACCATCGCTCAAATATTTTCCTTTACCTGTTATCTTTAAGAACCCATTTTCAATGATCATGAGATCATTCCCAATGGATACCTTAGCTTGATCTACAATATATTCTTTGTATGCTGCTCCAAACCGATCCTCGATCGTCTCTAATGAGATCCCCCACATGGTTCTCAAACCGGTCATGACCTGTTCATTGAATCTATTGTTTACCGTTAGTGATTCACTTTCAATTGGTAATTGGTCTTTTGACATGGATCGAATGTAATGAATATTATTCCTTACGTTCCAAGTTCTTCTTGAACCATCGAACGAATGAGCCGATGGTCCAATGCCCAAATAGGAACCTCCCATCCAATAATTCAAATTGTTCTTTGAAAAAAAGCCCTCTTTACCAAAATTCGAGAATTCGTAATTGATAAAATTATTTTTCTCCATCACCTCCAACAGTAAGCGATATTGTTCTTCATAATCTGTATCGTCAACGTTATTGATCTTGCCCTTATCGATGAAATGCTTTAATGCGGTTTTGGGTTCTATTGTTAATGCATAGGCCGAAAGATGAGGCAGGTCATAGGAAAGGAAGTCCTCTAAATTTCGTTTCCATCCATCAAGATCCATATTCGGAATTCCGTAGATCAGATCAATACTGATATTATCAAAAAGATCTTTAGCCATTTCAATGCTTTTCTTTGATTCATCCGATCGGTGTGCTCTGTTCATCATTATAAGATCTGCATCATTGAAGGATTGGATTCCTATGCTCAATCGATTCACCTTGCTTTTGGACAAAGCTTTTAAATGCCCCAAAGACAGATCATCGGGATTGGCTTCCAGTGTGACCTCCGGATCTTCAACAATTGTAAAATTTTCATAGATGGTCTCGATCAATCCATTGATCTCATCGGCAGAAAGCAGCGATGGGGTTCCTCCTCCAAAATAAATATTTTGTATTGGGGATGATATTATATCTTTCCGCAGAACGAGTTCTCTATTCAGAGAATAGATCATTTCTTCTTTTCGTTTCAAGGTGGTTGAAAAATGAAAATCGCAATAATGACAGGCCTGTTTGCAAAAGGGTATATGAAGATAGATTCCCGACATCCCGTTAAAGATAAGTATAGGTTAGCGTGATCCTACCCGTAGTATTCTTCCCATTCGATTCTTCGACGATAGGAATATCTTCACTTCTCCCAATGAATTTTAAAGGGATCTTAAATTTTTCTATATCGAAAGTGATCAAAGAGGATTTGGGGAAAGATCCATTCTCATAATCATGCTCTGTAAAGAACGTTCCATGTTTTCGTGTTGTAATTACAGCACTAAATATGAGCAGTGACTGTTCTCCAAATTCGATATCGGCAGTCACCCAATCACTTTTGGTATCCAATGACACCAACTTATAGACAATATTTGCACCTCTCCTTGATAGAAAGATC
>JAHEHC010000164.1 GCA_024644805.1 Flavobacterium sp.
TTTGATACATTGGAGATCCTGGTCGATTAGGCTTCGCTTTTTTGATTGACTACTGGGATCGAAGTGATACTATGAATAGTATTATTTGATTAGTTTTGTAATTCACCTACCGATCCATGAAATTTAAAATTGTTTCCGATTTTTCACCTACTGGCGATCAGCCAGAAGCTATTAAGGAACTGGTAGAGGGATTGCGTTCCGAAGAAAAGCATCAAACTTTACTGGGAGTAACCGGAAGCGGTAAGACATTTACTATCGCAAATGTTATCGAACAGGTTGAAAAACCAACTTTGGTCTTAGCACACAATAAGACCTTAGCAGCACAATTGTATTCAGAATTCAAGCAATTCTTTCCAAACAATGCGGTCGAGTATTTTGTATCCTATTACGATTATTATCAACCTGAGGCCTACCTGCCAACAAGTGGCACCTATATCGAAAAGGATCTGTCGATCAATGATGAAATTGAAAAAATGAGGCTGAGCACATCGTCGTCTCTCCTTTCAGGAAGAAGAGATATCATCGTTGTTGCTTCCGTTTCCTGTCTTTATGGGATCGGAAATCCTTCGGAATTCAAAAAGAATGTCATTAAACTAAAAAGAGGACAGTTGATCTCCAGAACAAAATTATTGCATCAGCTGGTACAAAGTCTCTATTCCAGAACTGAAGTGGAGTTCAATCATGGAAATTTCAGAATTAAAGGAGATACTGTAGATATCTATCCCAGTTATGCCGATGACGCTTTCAGAATTCATTTCTTTGGAGATGAGATCGAAGAAATTGAGGTTTTCAATGTTCAAACCCAAGAGATCATTGAGTCCTACGAACTGCTCAATATCTATCCAGCCAATATGTTCGTCACCTCTCCTGAAGTTTTACAGGAGGCCATTCGTGAGATCCAGGATGACCTGGTCAAACAGATCGACTATTTCAAGGAGATCGGCAAACATCTTGAGGCAAAACGGTTGGAAGAACGAACCAATTTCGATCTGGAGATGATACGCGAATTGGGATATTGCAGTGGGATTGAGAATTATTCAAGATATCTTGACAAACGACCAGCAGGATCACGACCGTTCTGTTTGTTGGATTTCTTTCCGGATGACTACCTGATGGTCGTGGATGAGAGTCATGTGTCCATTCCTCAGGTATCGGCCATGTATGGTGGTGATCGATCAAGAAAGGAGAATCTTGTAGAATACGGGTTCAGGCTGCCTGCAGCTATGGATAATCGTCCTTTGAAGTTCGATGAGTTCGTGGCTATGCAAAATCAGGTGATCTATATCAGTGCCACACCGGCAGATTATGAGCTAGAAAAGAGCGGTGGTGTATATGTTGAGCAAGTCATCAGACCTACCGGATTGTTGGATCCCCCCATCGAAGTAAGACCGAGCTTAAACCAGATCGACGATCTGCTGGAAGAGATCCAGATACGAGTGGAAAAAGATGAACGGGTATTGGTGACCACTTTAACCAAAAGAATGGCTGAAGAATTAACGAAATATCTAACTCGGATCCAGGTTAGATGTCGATATATCCATAGTGATGTGGATACTTTGGAACGCGTTGAGATCATGCACGATCTCAGAATGGGCCTGTTCGATGTTCTGGTAGGAGTCAACCTGCTAAGAGAAGGGTTGGATCTTCCTGAAGTATCTCTGGTCGCTATATTAGATGCTGATAAGGAAGGATTCTTAAGAAGTTCCAGAGCACTGACCCAAACTGTTGGAAGGGCTGCACGTAATTTGAACGGAATGGCGATCATGTATGCCGATAAGATCACCAATAGCATGAGATCAACAATAGATGCCACCAACTATAGAAGGGAGAAACAGCTTGCTTATAATACTGAAAATAACATAACTCCAAAGGCCATACATAAATCTCTTGAAAACGCACTGACACAAACAAGATACGATCAGGATATGGTAAATCGATTGGTGGATCTGGCAGCTGAAACGAATGAGGAATATTTGACAAAAGAACAATTGGACAAAAAGATCAGAAAAACCAGAAAAGACATGGAAAGTGCAGCAAAAGAATTGGATTTTATCATGGCAGCGAAATTTAGGGATCAAATAAAGATGTACCAAGAACAGTTAGAGAAACTGTGATCAATAAAATTGAAATATGAGCTATCCTCCAGAATCTAAGAGACTGAATAAGGCCATTGGCGAAAGTGGTTACTGTTCAAGACGACAAGCCGATACTTTGATCGAACAGGGAAAAGTCTATGTCAATGGAACTAAAGCTGGTCTTGGTGACAGGGTGATGCCTACCGATGAGATCGTTGTTGATGGAACCACCGTAACAAAATCGGAAGAAACAATTTATATCGCACTCAACAAACCTGTTGGTATTACCTGCACTACAGATACCAGGATCAAGGGAAATGTTGTTGATTTCATTGGTCATAAAGAACGGATCTTCCATATAGGAAGATTGGATAAGCCCAGTGAAGGGCTGCTATTAATGACCAATGATGGAGATATCGTCAATAAGATCTTACGAGCTGGAAACAAACATGAAAAGGAATATATTGTTAAGGTAGATCGTAGGATCACCGATGAATTTCTACAAAGAATGAGTCAAGGAGTTCCCATTCTTGACACCATTACTAAAAAGTGTACCGTTGAGAAAATGGGCCGTTATGTGTTTAAAATAATTTTGATTCAGGGCTTGAACAGACAAATACGAAGGATGTGCGAATATTTGGGCTATGAGGTGGTTTCGTTAAAACGAACCAGGATCATGAACATTGAACTGGGTGATTTGGCAGTTGGAAAATGGAGGTATTTGGATCGATCAGAGATCAGAGGATTAAAGATTGGTTTAGAGGAATCCAAGAATGCACCACAGAATCAAAGAGGTTCAAATTAAACTAAAAAAACCGCGTGCCGATTGAGTAGCACGCGGGTATTATCAACTAACTAACCAAATTAAATTTCAATTATGAAATCTCAACCATTACTTTCATTCTTTTTCAACGCAACAATATGAATATATATTGTGTGATTTTCTCTTTTTCAAGCAAGCTTTAACCCAAATGTTATGCTAACATAACAAATCCGGTTTAAGAGCTACAAAAATACTACATTTTTTGATCTTTTCATTGTAACAATTGTTACAAATCTTTGTTAAAGTATTATTAATTTTTATTTAACCCTATCAAATTCAACTATTTATAAAGTTAATACATAAATATGACAAAACCATCAAATTTCGTAGTTTTCTATAAACAATAGTCGTTGGAAAATCACTCACCTTACAAGAATTCAGGGAATCATTCGATTTTTAATTGTAGTTTGATCTGAATATTTGAATCAATTCAGC
>JAHEHC010000011.1 GCA_024644805.1 Flavobacterium sp.
CCATCAAATTTCGTAGTTTTCTATAAACAATAGTCGTTGGAAAATCACTCACCTTACAAGAATTCAGGGAATCATTCGATTTTTAATTGTAGTTTGATCTGAATATTTGAATCAATTCAGCTGTTGGGATAACCTTGTCATCATAGTCATTCATCCGATCCAGAATTTGATTGATCACATCGCTCCTAATTCCCATCTTCAATCCGAAGTTCTTTACCGAGATAATTTCTTTTTTATGGGCCTCTCGATCCACATTCATCAGCAATACCAATTTGTGAAAATGAGTGATCCGTTCCAACTCAGAATATTTTGTCTTGGATTGTATTGGGTTTTTAAACAGTTCAGCAACTTCTTCCTCAGTCACATCCATTCTCTTGGCCAATCGCAAGATAAAATCGTATTCGGAATGAGTCAACTTTCCATCTGCTTCCGCCAAACGGATCAGATCAGATATCAATGAATGATTATCTAATTTATTCATAGTGTAAAAATAAAAAATCTCGTTTTTATATTGCTATAAAGACGAGATTTAATTGCTTTTGGTTCGAATTGTTATTGTTCTGATACAATTCTTACGGGAACTTTGTATTCTTTCCCTTTTTGCATTTTAGCTTTGATCTTGTAGTAGCTCAATCGCTCTTTGATCAATTGCTTGACCAATTGGTTATCCGTATCAACATCCAATAAGACTAGTTCACCTTCCGTGTTAACCACAAAGGTGATCGTGGCGAATACATCTACACCAAGAAGCAGATTATTATCATCAAGAAGATTTTCAATCTCTGCGGAAAATGGTGTTTTTAATTCATTTGTTGTAGTTGCTGCTGTGGTAAATAGAGTTCCTAACATAAGGGTCAAGGCGACTAAAATTACTTTTACTTTTTTCATGATTGTTCGTTTAAAGATTGATATACTAAGAAGACGACGCAGCTGTCTTAATTGTTACACCAATCGTTAATTTTTAACTAATCATTAACGCAACCACGATTGAAAACAAAAAAAAGCCTTAAATAAATTAAGGCCTTTAAATAAAAGTTTTTGAATTTTTCTAAGATAGGACTTTATGGACTTTATCGGCTGCCTCCTGGAATTCGATGGCACTATGGACGTCCAAACCGCTTTTGTCAATGATCTCCTTTGCAATATCGGCATTGGTGCCTTGCAATCTTACAATGATCGGTATCGTTATGTTTCCCATATTCTTATAAGCATCAACAATACCTTGTGCTACCCTATCGCAACGAACTATTCCCCCAAAAATATTGACCAGGATCGCTTTTACACTAGGATCCTTTAATATGATTCTGAATGCTGACTCAACCCGTTCAGCATCAGCGGTACCTCCAACATCCAAAAAATTAGCCGGTTCACCTCCTGCCTGCTTGATCAGATCCATGGTAGCCATTGCCAATCCAGCACCATTTACCATACAACCAACATTTCCATCCAGATCAACATAATTCAAACCAGCAGCATTTGCTTCTACTTCAATTGGATTCTCCTCTCTTAGATCACGCATGGCTAAATAGTCCTTATGACGGAACAATGCATTATTATCCAGGGTCACTTTTGCATCAACTGCTATGATTCGATCGTCACTTGTTTTAAGAACCGGATTGATCTCGAATAATGAAGAGTCCGATTTTATGTAAGCTGTGTAAAGTGCTGAAACGAATTTGGTCATTTGCTTAAATGCCTTTCCACTAAGTCCCAAATTGAAAGCGATTCTTCGGCATTGAAATGGAAGAATTCCCATTGCAGGATCGATCTCCTCATTGAATATCAAATCGGGAGTCTCCTCAGCTACTTTTTCAATATTCATACCTCCTTCGGTCGAATACATGATCATGTTCTTTCCATTCTCACGGTTCAAGAGTACACTCATATAGAATTCACTGGGCTCACTGTCACCTGGATAATAAACATCCTCAGCAACCAATACCTGATGTACTTTTTTACCTTCAGCACTGGTTTATGGTGTGATCAGGTTCATCCCTATGATCTGAGAAGCTATCTGTTCCACCTCATCAATGTTCTTGGCTAGTTTTACTCCGCCACCTTTCCCTCGACCTCCGGCATGAACTTGAGCCTTGATAACATGCCAACCCGTGCCGGTTTCTTCTGTAAGTTTTTTTGCTGCCGCTACTGCTTCAGAAGGAGTGTGTGCCACTATACCACGTTGTATTTCAACACCAAAACTATTCAATATCTCTTTACCTTGATACTCGTGTAAATTCATTTAATGTAGATTTTTCAGATTAGCAAAAGTAACAAATGTTCGAAGATTCCACTAATTTTTTAGGTCATTAAAAACTATAATTTAAGACATTGAAAAGAGCTTTATCAAAATATCTATCCATCTCCTAAAAAGAGCTTTTAAAGTTAATTTATCTATAATAGATCCATTAAAGAAGGCACCTATTACGATCAGTCATAACTAAACCCTTCCGGCAATTCTGTCTTTTGCCAGTTGAAGAATAATATGAAATTGATCTTCTAAATTCATCTCTGAATTATCGACCTCAATGGCATCTTCAGCCTTCTTTAAGGGAGAATCTTTGCGTGTTGAATCTATATGATCCCGTTCCTTTACATTATCAAATACCTCTTTGTACGTGATCTCATCCCCTCTCCTACTGAGCTCATTAAATCGCCTTGAAGCTCTTGTTTCTGGTTTTGCAGTCATAAAGATCTTCAATTCAGCATCGGGAAATACCACCGTTCCAATATCCCGTCCATCCATAACGACGCCTTTCTCCTTGCCGATCTCATGCTGTAGCATCACTAATTTCCTCCTGACCTCCGGAAGGGTGGCAATGGGACTGACAAACTCTGATACATTCATGGTTCTAATCTCTTTCTCTACATTGATCCCATTCAGGTGTATCTCAGCCCTATCCTTTTCGTTCTCCTTTATGAATTCCAATCGAATCTTCGGTAAAGAATCGATCAATTGTTTTTTATCAAAATGATGTTCTGAGATCAGATCATGCTTTAAAGCATATAGGGTAACTCCGCGATACATGGCTCCTGAGTCAACATAGATATAACCCAGATGGTCGGCCAATTGTTTAGCAACTGTGCTTTTCCCTGTTGAGGAATGCCCATCTATGGCTATGGTGATCTTCATTTAAAAAGAAATACAATTAGATTAGAAATTTAAGACTTTTTTCTTGAATACCTATTTAGTGAGATCAATATTAAGTCCAAAGAAACTGGTATTTGCAGCGGTACTGTATTTGGAATAGGTATAACTCAATCTTAGCTTGTTCAATTTAATTGAAAAGCCAGCACTTAATCCTGCAAAGGCCCTTTTTTCTATAATTCTGAGTTCTTCCCCTCTCCTGAGATTATACCCCAATCGAATATTGAATCCGCTTTCAGGAAAGATCTCAAGACCAATGATCATATGTCTGAAGGCATTATCGATAAAATTGATCTTCTCCTCAATCACATTTCCTTCAAGATCGATCTCTTCCCGATCTGGATTTGAAAATGCAATGTTCCAAACCTGCATATTCTCCAAAGTGAAATGCCATCGTATGGGAACATTCTGAAGCGTTTGTGAAACCCCAAATATCAATTCAAAGGGAAGTGGTTCATACACATCATCATAGGGTGTGATCTGAGTTCCAACATTCCTGGCAACTCCCGTAATATGAAGATCCCAGTCCTCATAAACATACATTACACCAATATCTACAGCAGCACCAAATGATGAGTATTGCTCCAATTTCGAGGAGATGAATTTCAAATTAACCCCCACGTGGAAATCGGTGAAAGCTATATTTCTGGCGTGTCCAAATGATAGCGCGACTTCTCCACCGCTAAAGCTATTGGTGGGATTTCCTAGCTCATCATAACCATCAAATGTTCCATAATTGATATAGGTTGCTCCGGCGTGGATAACCTGTGTTCTTCTATCCCATAAGTAGGCATAAGAGGCTGATCCATAATTGACATCCCCCAGGTAATTATTATAATTCAATGACAACTGATTGTCCATCTCAGGATTGATACTGGCAGGATTATACAAGGCCTGTGTTGGGTCGTAATCATAATTAGTCACAACCTTGCCTCCTAAAGCAGCTTCTCTTGGAGAATTCACCAAGCCTAAAAATTGATAGGTATATTTACCTCCCACCTGCGATAAAGCCATTGAAGACGTCAGAAATACTATTAAGAATAATAGTTTTTGATTCATGGAGCACAATACGTTTCCTGAAAGTTTAAACGAATGCAAGTATAATTTATTTTCAGCGTATTAAAAAACCAAAGAGAATCATTCTCTAAAGAACTTTTGCCTCTTTAACTTTATACTTGGTTAATGCGATATCGATGACATCACTCATGTTCTTGACATAATGAAAAGTCAATCCTTTCAGATATTCCGGTTTGATCTCCTCAATATCCTTTCGATTGCCCTCACATAATAGTATTTCTTTGATATGAGCCCGCTTAGCAGCCAATATCTTTTCCTTGATCCCACCAACAGGAAGCACTTTACCTCTTAAGGTGATCTCACCAGTCATAGCAAGGCTTCTTTTTACTTTACGCTGTGTGAATAAGGAAACCAAAGAGGTTAACATGGTAATGCCGGCACTCGGGCCATCTTTAGGAGTTGCTCCCTCTGGAACGTGAATGTGAACATTATACTTTTCAAAGACATCCGGAGAAACACCCAATTTAGTAGAATTTGATTTAATATACTCCATGGCGATTGTAGCAGACTCTTTCATGACCTTTCCAAGATTCCCAGTCAGTGTAAGAGCGCCCTTTCCCTTAGAAAATATTGATTCGATGAATAAAATATCTCCTCCAAATCGTGTCCAGGCGAGCCCTGTTACCACTCCGGCCACATTGTTGTTCTCATATTTATCCCGTTCAAGTTTTGGGTGACCCAAGACTTCCAAGATCAACGCATTGGTCACTTTCTTGTCGTAGTCTTCTTCCATAGCTATTTTCATCGCAGCATATCGCACCATCTTTGCGATCTTCTTCTCCAAACCTCTGACACCACTTTCACGCGTATAGCCTTCTACGATCCTTTCCAGTTGTGGTTTTCCGATTCTCAGATCACTCTTGGTCAAACCGTGATCTTTCAATTGTTTTGGAAGCAGATGGCGTTTTGCGATCTCTACTTTCTCCTCGATGGTATATCCGGTCATCTCGATGATCTCCATTCGATCTCTCAATGCTGGTTGAATGGTGTTCAAGCTGTTTGCAGTAGCGATGAACATGACCTTGGAAAGATCGTATCCAACCTCAAGGAAATTATCATAGAACGAAATATTTTGTTCAGGGTCCAATACTTCCAGCATAGCTGAAGAAGGATCACCTTGACTTCCAACGGCCAGTTTATCGATCTCATCCAATACGAACACCGGATTGCTGGTGCCTGCTTTTTTAATATTCTTAATGATCCTTCCAGGCATGGCTCCAATATAGGTCTTTCGATGGCCTCTTATCTCTGATTCATCTCGCATGCCACCCAATGACATCCGTATGTATTTTCTACCCAAGGCTTCTGCCACCGATTTTCCCAAGGATGTTTTCCCGACTCCTGGGGGTCCATACAAACAGAGTATGGGAGATTTCATATCATTCCTCAACTTTAAAACGGCTAAGTGCTCGATGATCCTCTTTTTAACATCGTCCAACCCAAAATGATCCCGATCCAGTATTCTCCTTGCTTTTTTGAGGTCAAATTTATCTTTGCTGAAATCATTCCAAGGCAGATCGAGAAACAATTCAAGATAATTTCTCTGAATCCCATGTTCTGCAACCTGAGGATTCATACGCTGGAGTTTATTCAATTCCTTTTCAAAATGCTTTCCAACCTCTTTACTCCATTTTTTTGCCTTAGCTTGTAGACGCATCTCTTCGATCTCCTCTTCTGAAGAAGACCCACCCAATTCTTCCTGAATGGTCTTCATTTGCTGATGAAGGAAATACTCTCGTTGTTGCTGACTGATATCGCTTTCGACCTTGGATTGAATATCGATACGCAACGATAATTTTTGCAGTTCTATATTCATATAACGCAAGGTCTCCAAGGCACGTTCTTTAAGATCATTGATCTCCAACAATTTTTGCTTGTCTGAAACTGCAATGTTCAGGTTAGATGACACAAAATTGATCAGGAATGAGTTGCTCTTAATATTCTGAATGGCAAAAGCGGCTTCAGATGGTATGTTCGGGCTGTTCTTGATGATCTCCAATGCCTTTTCCTTGATGGAATCAATTATGGCCGTAAACTCTTCGTTATTCTTTGCCGGATGTGCTTCAGGAACTTCTCGTATCGAGGCCGTCATATAGGGATCTTCCGTGATCATATTGGTCAACTCAAATCGTTTCTTTCCCTGTAGGATCACCGTTGTATTACCATCAGGCATTTTCAACACCCTCAATATCATCGCAACGGTACCAAATGAATTGATATCAGAAAGGATCGGGTCCTCTACCATTTCGTCCTTTTGAGAGACCACTCCAATAACCTTATTTCCATTATTAGCCTCATTAATCAATTTGATCGATTTATCCCTTCCTGCGGTAATGGGTATGACCACTCCAGGAAAAAGAACGGTATTCCTTAAAGGTAAAATGGGTAGAATCTCAGGTAATTCCTCTTTATTGATCGCATCCTCATCTTCAGGGGTCATTAAAGGGATCAGATCTGCATCTTCATTCAGATCTTGAAATGACAAACTGTCGATGGACTTTAATTTTGCTCTTGCCATAGTTGTTTGTAGGACATATTGTCACGCATTATTGCGATCGGTATGCATCTATACATTAAATTTCAATAAAAAATACTTGTAAACCTTATATTACAAGTTGTTTTGGCAAATATAATTCAATTGTTATGCCATTTCAACCCTTCGTAATAAGAATCGAATAAAATTTCTTTTCACAAAGTGTAACATTTTTAACTTCCTAGTATCTTTATAACAAACAAACGTTTTTTAATTGTCACTCAACCATCAAAACATAGAATCACTAATCGTTCTTTGTAAAAAAGGGAATCAATTAGCCCAACTTGAACTGTATAACCGATATCATCATGCCATGTTCAATGTAGCTATGCGAATTGTTAAGAAAACAGATGAAGCCGAAGATGTGATGCAGGAATCCATGATAACTGCATTCAACAAACTGGATACTTTTAAAGGGGATGCTTCATTTGGATCCTGGTTGAAACGGATCGTCATCAATAATAGTATCGTTCAGTATAAGAGATCCAAGCGGTTTGTGACCACTGACGAAGAGATATTTAAAGATGATTATGATGAATCATTTGAGGAAAACAATGATGATTATAGCAAGATCAAAGCCAATAAGGTTATTCGTTGTATGGATCATTTAAATGATAAATACCAACAAATACTCAGTCTTCACTTCATCGAAGGATTCGATTATGAAGAAATATGCGAGATCATGCAGATCAGTTATGCGAATTGCAGGACCCTAATTTCAAGAGCGAAAGAAAGTTTAAGAACCAAATTATTAGTTGAATCATGAAAAAAGACACAATAGACACACTTTTTGAAAGACTACAAGGAGATTTCGACGTTTATGAAACACCCAATGGTCATCAAAAAAGGTTTATGGATCGATTGCAAAAACAGGAACAAAGGGCAACGCCATTGGTAACCTGGAAAAAAGTGATCTCAATAGCTGCCGTGTTTGCTGTTATTGTAACCATTGGATCGTTTATGTTCAATACTGAAGTAAAAGCGGCCGACCTTGCCAGTGTTTCTCCAGAAATGGAACAGACCCAGTCTTTTTTTACAACTGCAATTAATAATGAGATCCAAAACTTAAAAAGCTTTGATAGTCCAGAGACCGAAGCGCTTATTAATGACGCCCTTAAGCAAATTAATATTCTCGAGGAAAAATATAAAATACTAATGATCGATCTGGTGGATAGCGGTTACGACCAACGTGTGATCTATGCCATGATCAACAATTTTCAAAAAAGGATCGATCTGCTTGAAAATGTAATTAATACTGTAAAAGAAATAAAGAACCTAAATAATCAAAACAATGAGAACACAATCTAAATTCATATACTTCCTATTGCTCATTCCAACCATGCTGTTTGCAACCCATGGAACGTTCGACGGAAAATATACCAAAGAGAAAAAGATCAATAAAGAATATAATGTCAATGCAGATGCAGGTCTGAAGGTGATCAATAGTTATGGAAACATCGATATTGTAACTTGGAACGAGAACAGAACCGTCATTGAGGTGGTCATCAGAACCAATGGAAACAATGAGGAAAATGTACAAAAACGCCTGGATGAGATCACAGTTGATTTTACGGCTAACGGTTCATTAGTAACCGCCAAGACCCAATTCAAGAATAAGAATAAATCGTGGAGCTGGTGGGGTAATAAAAAGAATAATGTTTCTGTTGAAGTGAATTATACGATCAAACTTCCCATTACAAATTCAGTAGATCTCAATAATAATTATGGTGCGATCAGCCTGAACAAATTGCAAGGAAATGCAA
This sequence comes from Flavobacterium sp., assembly GCA_024644805.1. Lineage (GTDB taxonomy): Bacteria > Bacteroidota > Bacteroidia > Flavobacteriales > Flavobacteriaceae > Marifrigoribacter. Next base: position 8,519 of record JAHEHC010000011.1, read on the forward strand.
AGATAAATTGTGATTACGGGCAGATCATCATTGGCGAACTTCTGGCTGATAATAACTATCTAAACTTCGACTATACCACAAAATCAACTATCGGGTTCATGAAAAGCGGAAAGATCAATGCCGATTACTCCGGATTTACCATAGATAAGGCCGAACGTATTGAACTTAACGCAGATTATACCAACTCTGAGATATTGGATGTGGGACATCTTAATTATAATTGTGACTATGGAAAAGTGATCATTGGCAAGGTCAACTCATTAATTGGTAATGGTGATTATTTGAATAACAGGATCGATGAAGTTACTGGAGATCTTGACCTCAATACAGACTATGGATCGATAAAAGTGAATAAGCTCAGTTCGACCTTTAAAAGTGCCAAGATCAATGGTTCTTATACCGGTATAAAGTTAGGATTTGACAGCAGTCTTAGTTTTGACTTTGATTTCAAAATGAGCTATGCTAGCTTTAATGGAGACGATCTGGTAACAGTTAAACATTCTGCAAATGATTACAAGGATAAATCCTATACTGGATTTCACGGAACTGAAAAATCCGGAAATACAATAAATATCCGAACCAGTTATGGTGGAATAACATTAATTAAAAACTAAATCGATTAAAGATGAATACTACAATAAAACTATCATTGGCTTTCACGTTCCTGTTTATCAATATAAGCCTTGTAAACGCTCAGGTTTTTGGAAATAAAAAAATAACCGGAAATAATAATATCGTAACAAAAACGGTAAATACTTCTGAGTATAATGCCATAGATGTTACGGGATCCATGAATGTTGAGCTGGTGAGCGGAAAAGAAGGAGATATCAAAGTGACCACTGACGAAAACCTTCATGAGTATCTAGTGATCGAATCAAAAAACGGGACACTTGAGATAACAACTAAAAAGAATGTTTCCCTGAGAACTAAAAAAGGGATCCATGTCACCGTTCCATTTGAGGACATCGATGATCTTACTTTAACAGGATCTGGAGATATAAAAACAAAAAACACCATTAAAACGTCTTCCTTTGATGTTGAACTAACAGGATCTGGAGATATTCTTCTCGATATTGAAGCAGGCGAAATTGATGCCAAGGTCACAGGAAGCGGAGATCTTATACTAGCAGGTAGCGTAACAGACTTTGAGGTTAAGGTGACTGGCAGTGGAGATTTCAAAGGAAGTGAACTCTCTTCTACGAACACCCAGGTTTATGTTTCCGGTTCAGGTAGTGCTAAGGTTAATGCTTCAAGTAGTATCAAAGCTCGTGTAAATGGTTCAGGAGATGTCCGTTATTCAGGGAATCCAGAGTACAGTGATACCAAGGTCATGGGATCCGGAACGATAAAATCTAACTAAAACTAAACTGATCAATAAAAAAAGCCATTCGAATTATCGAATGGCTTTTTTATTTTTATATTTTTTTTTAAAAAATTATTGAACTACTACTAGAAAGGCTCCGTTAGTTATCGTATAAGTTGTCTGATCTTCATTGGCAGGGTCGGTTGCAATAAACTGGAATACTCCTTCAAAGACCCCGGTATCTGGATCAATTGTGTTTATGGTCAGCGATCCTGGATCTGAACTATAAGCAATTGAATTTCCTATATCGGGTGTGAAATAACCTATCTTTTCATCTCCAACAACGATCTCTGAACTCATCAAATGAGTTCCTTCAGTAATATCAGCAGGGAAGACTAAGGTCATTCTTTGATTGTTTTCAGTATCTATCGCCTGAATGATTATTACCGGGATATCATTGATCACGTTTTGTATCGCTGTGATCTGATCCGGTATATAGGCTTCACTATCGATATCGGCCGAAAATGTATTGGTTATTATTGAAAGATTCAGATTCAGTAAGGTAAAGCTTCCTTCTGTAACCTCGACAATTGAAGGATCTTGCCCCAGTGGATCGGTTCCGGTGAATTCAAAGGTGCCGACAACCGTTCCGGTATTTCCGTCCATCTCTGTAATGGTCAATGTTCCTGGATTAGAAGTAAGATTCTCAGCTCCCATGTTGGCGTTATAAGAACCAATTATTTCAGTTCCATTGGAAATGGATTGCATATCAAAGGTACCAACACCAATAGTTTCTGGGAAATCGATCCTGATCCGTTCTCCACTGCTTTCTTTTGTGGCAATGACACTGATCATGGATACTCCAGCCACCATAGGTTGCGTTACAACGATAGTATCAGGTGTAAAAAAAACATCATCCACCTTAGCAAAAAATTGATCTGTAGGCTCGGCAACTTCGATGGTATATTCTATTGAATTGAACGAGCCTTGGGTAATTTCTATAGTTTCGATCGTAGGATTTCCACTTTCATCTAAAATTGGATTTCCATCCGAGTCCAATTCCAATCGAGCTCCGGTAAAGTTGAATGTTCCTGAAAGAGTCAACAGTTCAGGATCCATCTCGGTCAAGGTCAGTTCTCCTGTTCCTTCAAGAGCTGCATCAGTCGTATATGGATTTAACAGTTCGACTCCATCGATATAGATCCCGCTATTTAGTGTCCCCAAACCGGCAGTGATATCAAAAGTTCCCACTCCTGGATTTTCAATGGTGAAAATGATACTTTCTCCGGTATCTGTAATGGTTCCGGTTATGATCAGGATATCCTCAAGAGTTAGAATACCACTGGCTTCAATTGCTATAACAGCCGTTTCTCCAATTGTGGCAACAAATTGCCCCTCCTCTGCTGTAATGACATCCTCATCCTGTACAAAATCACCTTCAAGAGGTTCATTGTCACAAGAACTGAAACTAAAAGCTATAACAAGGAATAGAATCCAATGGAATAGTTGAATCTTTTTCATAAGTAAGTAGTTTTCTTTGGTAATAACAGCAAACATAACTAAAAATTGTGAGTATTGATTATTTCTTTTTAACCCTAAACAATAAAATTCCACCGATAATGAAGAATAAGAGAAGGAAAAGAATTGAATTTCGCATGTTACCGGTCACTTGGTCTATTAAGCCATAGATCAGCATTCCGATCACGATACCAATTTTTTCAGTAACATCGTAAAAACTGAAATAGGAGGTCGTATCTCTAGTTTCCGGCAGAAACTTGGAATAGGTCGATCGTGATAAGGCCTGAATACCACCCATGACCATTCCCACGATTCCTGCAGTCACATAGAATTGAAATGGCGTTTCGATAAAGAAGGCAATGATACAGATCATGGCCCAAATTCCATTGATGACGATCAGTGTTGGAATATTCCCAAACCTTTCAGATGATCTTGATGTCAATATAGCACCCATAATAGCTACCAATTGAATGATCAGTATACTGGATATGAGCCCGATGGTCTTTTCTTCTATTCCTCCCCATGCGATCTCCTGTTCTCCAAAATAAGCTGCGACCAGCATCACGGTCTGAACAGCCATACTATATACAAAGAATGCCGACAAATACCTCTTTAAGATCCTATTATCAGATAATGAACGGTATACACCCTGAAGTTCCCGGAATCCATCAAAGATAATTTTTCGGGTAACCTTATTGTTTGATTTATTTCCCTTGGGAAGATGATAAAAAGTATATTGACTGAACAACACCCACCAAATCCCAACAGAAATAAATGAATATTGCATGGCCTTCATCTTTGCAGTCCCCCCTTCACCCAATCCAAATTTTTCAGGGAGCATGATCATAGCCAGATTGAAGAGCAATAAGATCACACTTCCAATATATCCAAACGAAAATCCTCTGGCACTTACCCAGTCTTGTTGTTCTGGATAGGCAACATCTGGCAAATAGGAATTATAGAATACCCAGCTGCTCCAGAATCCAACTACTGCTAAGAAATAGAATAGCAAACTTAGGTAGATGTGTTCAAGATCAAAGAAATAGAGTCCCATACATGATAGTGCACCCAGGTAACAGAAAAACTTCATAAAGATCTTCTTATTACCAACAAAATCAGCAATCCCAGATAATAATGGAATTAATAATGAAACAACAATAAAAGCTGCAGCAGTCGTGTAGCTTATCAGCGGAGTACTTCGTATATTTCCTCCGAAAACGACTACTGTCTCTATTTCGGCGGCATTAAAAAGTGCCTGATAGTATATGGGAAAAACAGCTGAAGCTATAACCAGATTATAAACTGAGTTTGCCCAATCGTAGAACGCCCAAGCATTGAGTAATTTTTTACTTCCCTTTTTTAATTCGGCCATAGGTAAAAGAAACTGCCTTTAATAAGACAGCTTCTAAAATAGTAAAATATATTTACTGTTATCGAATTGATCTCTATAGATAATTTATTGTCGTTTAAACGAAGTTACCCCAAACTTTCTGGCTTCCGCTTTTGCTCCTTGAACCCAGGATTTTATTTCATTGATCCTCCTGTCATTAGATGGGTGGGTACTTAAAAATTCAGGTGGTGCATCCCCTCCATTTGCTTTCATCCTTACCCAAAGATTGGCTGCTTCCATGGGTTCATAACCGGCTATTGCCATTAAAGTAAGTCCAATCCTATCGGCTTCACTTTCATGTGATCTGCTGAACGGTAACATGACACCCACTGTCGATCCAATTCCATAGGCATCATTAAAGATTTGTTGGTTTTCGGGATCATTACTCAATGCCACATTTCCAGCTACAGCACCTAACATTTGTAATTGACCGGCGCTCATCCTTTGTTGCCCGTGATTGGCCAGAGCGTGGGCTACCTCATGTCCCATAACAGCCGCAATCCCTACCTCTCCTTGAGTGATAGGAAGTATTCCGGTATAAAAAACGATTTTACCACCGGGCATGCACCAGGCGTTCACAGCCTTATCCTCAACCAAGTTATATTCCCAACGATAATCCTTTAAATAACCTGCATAGCCATTTGCGGTCAAATAGCGTTCTGCGGCTACAGCGATCTTTTGACCAACATTTTGAATCATTCTTGAATCTGGAGTGTCTTTGATGACTTTATGCTCAGCTAAAAATTGTTCATATTGTTGAAATGCCATTGGCAAGATCTGAGAGTTTGGAACCAATGCCAACGTTTGTTTTCCCGTAAATGGGTTGGTGCTACATGCTAAAAAAAGAGCGAAAACAAATAGCAAAGAGAGCGTTTTTTTAAGTTTCATAATGGTTTGGATTTTGTATTTTAAAGATACAATTTTATTTAACTAATTATGCAATGAAACAATTTCCATACCATTCTAAATTTACCTTACATTTACGTTTTCTATTTATTGAATTATTTTGGAACGACTTTTGTAAACACCTAAACTAAATATTTTATTATGAAAAATCTTATACTAATTATTGCAGTTTCTTCGACATTATTATTCTCATCCTGCGAAGGGCCACAGGGCCCTCCCGGTGCAAATGGGGTCAACATTCTCGGGCAAGTCTTTGAGGTAACCATCAATTTCACACCAAATAATGGTTACAGCAGGTTGATCACTTTTCCCAACAATATAGAAGTTTATGAATCGGATGTAGTATTGGTCTATCTTTTAGAGGAATCAATACCCGGTAATGGAGGTCCTATAGATGTCTGGAGTCAATTACCACAAACCTATTTTCTAAATCAGGGAACCTTATTATACACATTCGATCATACTTTCCTGGATGTGAATATTTTCCTTGACGGAGATTTTGATCTTGGAACGTTAGGTCCAGCTTATACCGACGACCAAGTCTTTAGAATTGCTGTCGTTCCTTCTGAATTTGGAACCACAGAACTTTCTATGGATGAACTATTGGATCATCTTGAGATCGAAACAACAGATATAATCAATTTAGAGTTCTAATATGCGAAAACTTCTCTTAATACTGATTTGTAGCATCGTATTTGGATGTAATTCAAAGGCACAGGAGACCCGGTCAAAGAAACAATTTCCACTTACCAAAACGGAAGCTGAATGGAAGGCACAGCTTACTGAGCTAGAATATCATGTATTGCGAAACGGAGGCACCGAAAGAGCTTTTACCAGCGAATTCAATGAAAATAAAAGGGCTGGAGTATATGCTTGCAAAGCTTGTGGCACAGCACTATTCAAAAGTGACTATAAATATGACAGCAAGAGTGGATGGCCAAGCTTCGACCGGGCAATTGCAGGCAATGTAGCTTATTCGGTAGATTATGAAATTGGATATGCACGGACTGAAGAGCATTGTGCTAATTGTGGTGGACATTTAGGTCATGTTTTTGATGATGGCCCACCAGAAACTACTGGTAAAAGGCATTGTGTGAATGGTGTTTCTCTAATCTTTATTCCAAAGACCATTGATTAAAAAAGATTTCCCCTTCAAAAAATCCGAATCCGATTGGAAAAGGGATTTGGATGAAACCCGATTTCATATTCTTCGTGAAAAAGGAACAGAACGTCCCTTTTCAGGAGAATATAATTTGCATTTTGATAAAGGCACCTATACCTGTGGTGCCTGTCATATTCCCTTGTTCAATAGCGATCAAAAATTTGAAAGTGGATGCGGTTGGCCCTCCTTTGATGATGCTATTGAGGAAGCTGTAACCTATCTACTCGATAAAAGTCATGGCATGATGAGGACTGAGATCGTTTGCAGCAATTGTGGCAGTCATTTGGGCCATGTCTTCAATGACGGACCAACTAAAACTGGTCAACGCTATTGCGTGAACTCCCTTTCCATAGATTTTAAAAAATAATCAAACCCCTGATCAAGTCTTTGATTTTTAATTCTTTTTTACTTCGTTACATATACATTTTGTAATTTCGTTTTCTGTTAAAAGGATATAATAAATTGGATATGAATAAATACGATATCATAGTTTTAGGTAGTGGCCCGGGTGGGTATGTAACAGCAATTCGAGCTTCACAACTTGGATTCAAGACTGCTGTTATCGAAAAAGAGAATTTGGGTGGAGTTTGTTTGAATTGGGGATGTATTCCTACCAAAGCCCTATTGAAAAGCGCTCAGGTATTCGATTATCTTAAGCATGCTGAAGACTATGGATTGATCAATAAAGGAGCCGACAAAGACTTTAGTAAGGTCATTGAACGCAGTCGTGGTGTAGCTGATGGGATGAGCAAAGGAGTTCAGTTTCTCATGAAGAAGAACAAGATCGATGTTATCGAGGGGTTTGGCAAATTGAAACCCGGAAAGAAAGTAGATGTGGATGGAAAGGAATACAGTGCCGATCATATAATTATAGCAACCGGAGCCAGGTCCAGAGAATTACCCAATTTAAAGCAAGATGGAAAAAAAGTGATCGGATATCGTGAGGCCATGACCCTTAAGAAACAACCAAAGAGCATGATCGTTGTGGGTAGTGGTGCGATTGGAGTTGAATTTGCCCATTTTTATAATGCCATGGGAACTGAAGTTACCATTGTTGAGTTCTTACCAACCTTGGTACCATTGGAAGATGAGGAAGTGTCCAAACAATTCGCTCGTTCCTTTAAAAAGGCCGGTATCAAGGTAATGACCAGCTCATCGGTTGAGAAAGTTGATAGCAGTGGCAAGATTGTAAAAGCAACTGTGAAGACCAGTAAAGGTGAGGAAGTTCTTGAAGCAGAGATCGTTCTATCGGCAATTGGCATCAAATCGAATATCGAGAACATCGGATTGGAAGATGTTGGTATCGTAACCGATAAGGATAAGATTTTGGTAAATGATTGGTATCAGACCAATATTCCGGGTTATTATGCAATAGGAGATGTAATACCTGGACCTGCATTGGCTCATGTTGCCTCAGCTGAAGGAATTACCTGTGTTGAAAAGATCAAAGGGTTGGTGGTCGAAGCCATAGACTACGGAAACATACCGGGATGTACCTATGCAACGCCAGAGATTGCATCGGTAGGAATGACCGAGGCACAAGCAATAGAGGCCGGTTATGAATTGAAGATCGGTAAGTTCCCTTTCTCTGCCAGTGGAAAGGCCAGCGCAGCAGGAACCAAAGATGGTTTTGTTAAGGTGATCTTCGATGCTAAATACGGAGAATGGCTTGGTTGCCATATGATCGGTGCCGGAGTTACTGATATGATCGCTGAGGCTGTGGTAGCCCGTAAATTGGAAACTACCGGGCATGAAGTATTAAAATCGATACACCCCCATCCAACTATGAGTGAAGCTGTTATGGAAGCGGTTGCAGACGCCTACGGAGAAGTGATCCATCTGTAATTAATCTGACTTACTAATCTCAGTTCAAATTTTTATTGTCAGGACTAGCGTAGTTTAATGTTGTCAGGTCGAGCGCAGTTTATTATTTTCAGGTCGAGCGCAGTTTATTATTGTCAGGTCGAGCGCAGTCGAGACCTTATCGTTTTTTGAATTTTAGAGCATCCTCTCTCCGCACTAGAAGAGCCAATTCGGTTTAACTTTTACAAGAAGCTTTGAAGAGCCAATTCATAACTCTGGAGTCCAAATCCAAGTATGATCCCATTTGCATTTGGGGAGATATAGGAGTGATGCCTGAATTCCTCTCTTGAAAACGTATTTGAAATATGCACTTCTATTACCGGGGTCGTCACGGCCTTCACTGCATCACCAATTCCAACCGAGGTGTGGGTGTAAGCAGCAGCATTTAAAATGATCCCATCGAAAGAATAACCTACTTCCTGGATCTTATCGATGATCTCCCCTTCAATATTGGATTGAAAATGATGCATTTCAACTTCAGAATATTTTTCTTTTAACTGAGAAAAGAATTCATTAAAAGTCTTATCACCATAGATATCGGTTTCCCGTTTTCCAAGGAGATTGATGTTGGGTCCATTGATGATGATGAGCTTCATAGGTATAAATGTATCAAATTTTAAGGGCATAAAAAAAGCGAAGATACACTTCGCTTTATATTTCTTGTAATTATATCTTTATTTTCCGCCAATGCCAAATTCGACACCTAAAGTAATGATATCCCAGCTTCCTCCATCAATTGCTACACCCCTGAAAGCTGCTACAATATCGACATCTTCACTGGCGCTATACGACAATCTGGGAGCATAGTAAAAACCACCATCATTACCATCATTCAATCCGATTGCGTAACCCAGATCTGCTCCAATATTAAAATTTGGCGCTACAACAAAACGTCCACCTGCTCCAATTGGAATAAAACTCACATCTGGATTGCCATCTTCTAATATTGTTCCTGGCAACGTTGCCCCGTCATCTCCAAATGAATGAGAGTAGCCTGAGATAGGTCCCACCTGAATACTTTCAGTGATCTCAAATAAATATCCCAGATCTACTGCTAATGAGAATACGGAAAAGTCACCAGCATCACCTATTGGGAGACCTGCAGCAATTCCTATCTTAAATTCACCCTGTGCATTCATAACAGATAAGCAGAACAATGCACAAAGTGTTAATAAGGTAAATTTTTTCATTGTTGTTCGGTTTTTGGTTATTGATAAAAGTATAAAAAATATAGAGAATTCAATAGTGACAAATATATTTTCATTTCAAACTTGGGTAAAAAAAAAAGCGGAGATAAACTCCGCCATTAAAAATCATTTTTTTTGACTTCTTAGTTTAGGTAGAAGTTAAATCCTATGTTAACTCCAAAAACGTTGAAGTCACCGTCACCTGCATCTTCATTCAAACCAAGACCGTAACGAAGTCCCGGTTCAATACTGACATCATCTGACAAGAACCAAGCATAGGCTGCTTGAAATCCTAACCACAATGGAGACCTGTCATTTCCAGAAGCTCCACTTACATCAATACCAACAGGAAATTGACCTACAACATAATACTTACCTCCAAATTTCCAGTTGAACATACCATCTACACCTTCGGCACCAGAATCTGAATAGCCAAGACCTCCTTTAAGAGCCAGATCGTCAAGGACAAAATATCCAACCTCTCCACCTACTCCCCAAGATGTGTTACCATCTACAGATCTAAGAAAAAATCCAGTATTGGAAGTTGATGATTCTCCAAAACCAGTGTTGATTTCAATGACCCAAGCACCCATAGATGTTGGATCTCCTCCACCGTCTTCATCTTGTGCAAAAGATGCCGTGAAAGCGAAAACTGTGAATACAGCAAAAAATAGTACTTTTTTCATAATATAAATGTTTAGTTATTACGCTCAAAAGTAACAAAATTTATCAGTTACGAAGTAGGTCAAATGCCGTATTTTAATAAAAATCGCACAACTTTTAACATTTAATCCTAATATTTAAGCAGTTAATCTATGAAAACAAATAATCTTTAAAACATTGAATTTACAGTGTTCCTGAGGGATTTTGAGTGCGTGTAAAATAAATCGAGAAAATTAAACAGCTAATTCTACACGAAAAAGACAATTTCCTCATTTTATGATAAATATTTATTCTTTTTTGTAAGTATTTTCTGATTGAAGGTCAATTCATCATCTATTAATGTACTAAAAAAACCGTCTAAAAGACGGTTTTTTAACTCATATAGGTCTTTTATAATTATAAGAATGAGTAGCCTAAAGATAATGAGACCACCGAGTTCTTACCATCAACCCCATCGAATATATCGGTCAGACCAAAATTATAACGAGCATCTGCTCGTATGCCTAAAGGAAAGTCATATCCCAAACCAATTACCCCGGTTAGATCAAACGATTCTGCTTTAGCAATATTTCCAAAGACTTCTCCAATATTATCATCTACTATAAATCCAAATTGTGGTCCGGCTTGAATATTAAGTCCTTTAACAACAAAGTATTTGATAACTACAGGAACATTCACATAATTCAGGTCAATTTTCTCGGGATCAAAATCCGCTCCTTGTTGAGAATAGAGAAGATCTCCTTGAATTCCAACCTTGTCACTAAATTTAATTCCAGCGAATACACCGACTAAGAAGCCTGTTTTATTAGAAACTTCAGAGGCATCTTTAATGCTTGAAAAATTAGCTCCAGCTTTAATTCCAAAATCCAATCCCTGTGCAAAAGAAGAGATTGAAATAAATGCAAATGCGATAATCAGTATTTTTTTCATGTGTTTGGTTTTAATTATTATCCTGCGAATTTATGATAATTAGGAACTATTCATTAATATAATTTTAATTAAATGATCGAAAAAAATCTCTTTTATAAAAATGAGTATCCGATAGAGAAAGAAGCAACAGAATTCTTACCATCATCTCCATCAATTATTTCAGTAAATCCTAAATTATAACGAGCTTCAATTTTTATTCTAGTCAGAAGGTCATAGCCAATTCCTACAACTCCGGTAAGATCAAATTTCTCAGCTTCAACTATATCTCCATACACATCTTCAAAATTGTCATTCATTAAAAAACCGAATTGAGGTCCTGCTTGAATATTCAATCCTCTGATAAAATAGTATTTAAATAGAACAGGAATATTGATATAGTTCAACTCGATCTTTTCAGGATCGAAGTCGGCTCCCTGCATAGAATAAAGCAGATCGGCTTGAATTCCAATAAAATCATTAAATTTTACTCCGGCAAAAAAACCAACCTGAAACCCTGTCCTATTTGAGAGCTCAGTTGCATCAGTAATACTTGAAAAATTAGCACCTACTTTAATTCCAATACTACAATTACATTCCTTTGATTGGGAAAAGGACGATATGCTTAAAAACACAATAGCAATAAAAATAATTTTTTTCATAGCAACGTATTTAGTTATTTAACCTCAAATTTACATTAAAACGCAATGATTCGATCTTTATTTCGGGTATTATTGAATATTGACATTTATTGATTAATATAGTGGTATGAAATGGAATCAAACCATTAAACATTATCAGAACTACTTGAGGATCGAACGAGGCCTTTCTGAGAATTCCATCTCTAATTATTCATTCGACATCAAAAAGCTGGTTCGATGGTTGGAAGAAAATGAAATTGTAGTTTCTCCTATAAATATGGGCGAGGATATTGCTCAAAAATTCATTTATGATATTGCCAAAGAGGTCAACCCAAGAACCCAGAGCAGGATCATATCAGGAATAAAAGGATTTTTTAATTACCTGATCTTTGAAGATTATCGATCCACCAATCCTTTGGAATTGATTGAAAGCCCTAAGATCGGCAGAAAGCTACCCGACACATTATCGTTAGAGGAAATCGATCAACTCATCAAATCGATCGACCTTAGTACTCCTCAGGGTGAACGTAACAGAGCGATCATCGAAACATTATATGGCTGCGGTTTGCGGGTTTCAGAATTGATCGATCTGAGGATATCCGACCTATTCTTTGATGAAGGTTTTATAAAAGTGACCGGGAAAGGCAACAAGCAACGATTTGTGCCTATTGGAGGTGCTACAATTAAATATATAGAGATCTATAGGAACCAAATTCGAATCCATCAAGAAATACAACCGGAATTCAAGGATACTTTGTTTCTAAATAGACGTGGCGCTTCACTCACCAGAGCGATGATCTTTCACGTTGTAAAACAACTAAAGGAGAAAGCCGGTATCAGGAAGAAGATAAGTCCGCATACTTTCCGTCACTCATTTGCAACTCACCTGTTGGAAAATGGGGCCGATCTCAGAGCCATTCAACAAATGCTGGGTCATGAAAGTATTACCACCACCGAGATCTATACTCATATAGATAAAAGTCATCTGTCTCAAATTATTAATAAATATCATCCAAGGAGATAAAAAATATTTTGTAATTTAATTGGTCAAATAATTTGCTATGAGAACCATACAATTCACCAATAAAGACACGATACAGTGCGTCGGTCTGGGAACTTGGAAAGCGACAGGAAACGAGGTTAAAAAAGCGATCAAAAAAGCGGTCAAAGCAGGAATAAGACATATAGATACTGCAGCTATATATGGAAACGAAGCTGAAATTGGAGAGGTTCTTGCCGAATTGTTCATGAAAGGTGATTTTAAAAGAGAAGACCTCTTTATCACCTCCAAATTATGGAATGATGCTCATCATGAGGCCTCAGTGATCCCGGCCTTAAAAGAATCTTTGGAGAAACTTCAATTGAAATATCTGGATCTGTATTTGATTCATTGGCCTGTTGCTATTAAACAGGGAGTGCCATTTCCAAGTGATCCTTCAGATTATATCCCTCTAGATCAACTTCCGATAATGGAGACCTGGAAACAAATGGAGAGCGCTAAGGAAATGGGATTGGCGCGTCATATTGGAGTATCTAACTTCAGCAAGAAGAAACTGATGGATCTGGTATCCAAAGCCAGGATAAAACCTGAAATGAACCAAATTGAATTGCATCCATTATTGCAGCAAAATGAATTACTGAACTACTGCCACAGCGAGAACATTTTGGTCACGGCTTATTCCCCTTTGGGCTCAAGAGATCGCAATCCTACCATGAAAGCAGCTGATGAACCGGATCTCTTTGAAATTGAGGTTATCAAGGATATTGCTTTAAAACATCATTGTACCCCGGCACAGGTATTACTCGCCTGGCATTGTGAAAGAAAAACAACTGTTATTCCTAAATCGACCAGTAAGAAGAATATCATATTAAATTTCATTGCCGGATCAATTTCTCTGGATCAAGACGACATGAGGCAGATTGCCGATCTGGACAGGCACTATCGATTCATCAATGGAAAATTCTTTGAAATGCCTGAAAGAGGATATACCAATATCTTTGATGATTGATACCATCCAGAAAAGTTTAAAAAACTACCCAACTACAAAACTAACAGACTACCAAACTACCAAACTCAAATCTACTTAGCAATATTTACTGCTCTGGTCTCTCTTATCACTGTAACTTTCACTTGACCCGGATAGGTCATATCGGTTTGGATCTTATTGGAGATACTGAATGAAAGTTCGGCTGCTTTTTCATCACTTACCTTGTCACTCTCTACCATGACTCTAAGTTCCCGTCCTGCCTGTATAGCAAAGGCCTTATTGACTCCTTTGAATCCGAAAGCCACATCTTCCAGATCCTTCAAACGTTGTATGTAAGAATCCAGTACCTGCCTCCTTGCACCAGGTCTTGCTCCACTTATCGCGTCACAAACCTGTACGATCGGTGATAATAATGTGTTCATTTCGATCTCATCATGATGGGCGCCTATCGCATTACAGACATCCGGTTTCTCACCGTGTTTTTCAGCCCATTGCATACCCAGAATTGCGTGAGGAAGCTCTGTTTCGGTATCCGGCACTTTACCAATGTCATGCAAAAGGCCAGCTCTTTTGGCCAGTTTGGGGTTCAATCCCAATTCGGCTGCCATCACACCACATAGTTTTGCTACCTCTCTGGAATGCTGTAATAGATTTTGTCCATAAGAAGATCTGAATTTCATCCTTCCCACAGCTGTGATCAGTTGAGGATGCAGTCCATGAATTCCAAGATCGATCACGGTTCTTTTTCCAACCTCTTTGATCTCTTCCTCGATCTGCTTTTCGGTCTTTTTAACGATCTCTTCAATTCGAGCCGGGTGAATGCGTCCATCGGTCACTAATTTGTGAAGTGACAATCTGGCGATCTCTCGTCTCACTGAATCAAAACAGGAAAGAATGATGGCTTCCGGCGTGTCATCAACAATGATCTCTACACCAGTTGCTGCTTCAAGAGCACGAATATTCCTTCCTTCTCTACCTATGATCCTACCCTTCACATCATCACTTTCTAAGTTGAACACCGACACACAGTTCTCGATGGCCTCTTCGGTACCGATTCTCTGAATGGTATTAATGACCACTTTCTTAGCTTCCTGTTGTGCAGTCAGCTTTGCCTCTTCCATAGAATTCTGAATATAGGCCATGGCATCGGTCTTCGCTTCATCTTTAATGCTTTCCAGGAGTTGCGATTTTGCTTCTTCCTCGGAGAGGCTTGAAATCACTTCCAATTGCTCTACCTGTCTTCTATGCAATTTATCGACTTCGGTCTGCCTCTTTTTCAGATATTTTACACGGTCGTCGTAATCTTTTTTCTTTTCTTCGATCTCATCATTTAGTTTTTTCGACTTAGATAATTCATTGGAGATCTGAGATTCTTTATCCCTAATTCTTTTTTCTGCATCGGAGATCTTCTTATCGCGTTGCAAGATCACTTTTTCGTGCTCTGCTTTTAATTCTATGAATTTCTCCTTGGCTTGAAGGATCTTATCTTTTTTAAGGGTTTCAGCCTCTTTGGCAGCTTCCTTAGTAATAGATGCTGCTCTTTTCCTGGCCGATTTTATCATAAGTGAGGAATTGTTCCTCTCTATGATCTTGGCAATAATGAAACCGATGATGATCCCAACTATTGCAGCTATTGTTATTGTTACTATGTTATCCATAAGTTAAATTTATTATATAAAAAAAGCCTACATTAATAAAGGGATTTGTATAAACTCCTTAAAAACAAGTTTAGGGCTAACAAGCTGATCAAGTATCCGTTCAAGACGGCTCGCTTTTACAACTTTAACTCACCCTTTTTAAAGAATTCGTGTTGAGTTTACCAAAAAATAGTATTAATGTAGGCAGAAACCTTTGTATTTTAAAGAACGTTAAGATAATTGCTCTTGCAACAATTGATTCATAGCCTTAAGCTTTTCTTCAATATGTTGCTTATCTTCTATCGTATCAATTTTACGCTGTTCAACCTGTGTTGCAAATTGCAATGCACACATGGCCAAAACATCTTGTTTATCCCTTACGGCATAACTTTTTTCAAACCGTTTGATCATTTCATCTATCTTCTTAGACGCCTTCCTCAATCCCTCTTCCTGTTCCGGACTTATTGTTAGTGGATAGACTCTGTCTGCAATTGATAGTTTTATTTTCAGATGGTTTGCCATTATTTAAATTTACTCGGAAAGTTGAGTGATACATTTATCAATTTCCCGAACTAAAGCATTTATTTTGAGCTTTGTATCTCGTTTATATTCGTCACTGCCCAGCATTGAATTTGCATATTTTAATGAGTCACAAGCGGTCCGCCATTCGTCGATCTCTTCTTTTAATCGATCCTGTTGCGATCTTAAGCTTGAGAGTTCATTCTCCAACTGTTCATTCTGGTTCTTTAGATCTTCATAATTCAGAAGAACTTTAGAAATTCTTTTTTCCAATGAATCAACAATTTCTGAAAGATCGCTCATTAAAATAATTTACAATACTACTGATACAAAGTTAACAATCAAGGTGAAATATGCCTATAAAAAATTCTAAATTTTGTAATATTGAATAACTTTTGAATAAAATAAATCTTCCAGTTCCCTTTTATATAAGGCCTTTAATAATTTTATTGCATGAATAAAATTCTTATACTTTTTGTATTCGTTTTTGGGCAAGTCGTTGCCCAGAAGGATCTACCACAAGATTATTTCAGCAATCCTATGGAAATCCCATTGATCCTATCGGGAAGCTATGGAGAATTACGCAGCAATCATTTTCATAGCGGATTGGATATTAAAACACAACAAAGAGAAGGAATTCCGATCTATGCTCCTGCCGATGGATATGTTCATAGGATCAAGGTCTCCCATTACGGCTACGGAAAAGCACTTTACATCACACACCCTAATGGGTATCGAACTGTTTACGCACATCTTAAGAATTACGCTGGACCGATACAGGACTATGTGAAGAACAAACAATATGCTAAGGAGAGTTATACTATTGAGCTTTTCCCTGAGAAAGAGGTGTTGCCAGTTAAAAAAGGAGATCTTATCGCTTATTCGGGAAATAGTGGAAGTAGCGGCGGACCTCATCTCCATTTTGAGATCAGGGACTCGTCATCCAGACCGATGAATCCTATGCTTTTTGGTATTGAAATTCCGGACACCAAAAAACCCATCATAAATACCATTATGGCCTACCCATTAAGCAGGGATGCACAAGTGAATAATTCACAAAACCCCGTTAAGTTAAGACTGATCCTACAAAATGATGGATCCTATAAAACAGAAAACCTACAAGCATTTGGGTCTATCGGATTTGGAATTTCCACATACGATCAGCAAAATGGAGCCTCGAATAAGAATGGGGTCTATGAAATTAAAGCAGTCAATAATGGAGAAGAAGTATTTAAGGTTGAATTTAAAAAGTTTTCCTTCGCAGAGACCAGGTACTTGAATCGATTTATAGATTACGGTCATTTTAAGACCAATAAAAGCAAGGTTCAAAAGTTGTTCAGAGAGTCCAATAATCCGTTGAGTATCATATCTGATGGTGCGGATAATGGAATTTTAATTATTGAAGAAGGGCTGTCCTATATCTACACGATCGAGGTCCTGGATTTCAAAGGAAACACCATCAAGGTGCATATTCCTATCTCTGGAATCATGAGTCAGGATGTAATTCCGAGAACTGACACTAAAACAGATGATTTCATATTTGCAGATCAAGCAACTGCAATAACAAAAGAGAAATTCAGCGTGTACATTCCTCCAAACAGTCTGTATGAGAACAGCTACCTCGACATCAAGGTGAATGGAGATACCTTGCATCTTCATAAAGATATTATTCCCATTCATAAAAATATTACCATCACCGCGGATGCTTCCAATTATGATCCAACGGATATTGATAAGCTATTTATAGGAAGACTCAATTATAAAGGAGAACCCTATTATAATACCACATCAAGAAAAGGATCGAAATTGTCTATCAGTACCAGGACATTTGGCTCATATACCTTAGTGATCGATCTATATCCGCCAACCATCAAGCCGATTAATTTTTCAGAAGGACAGTGGATCAGTAAAAACAAGACACTGAAATTGAAAATTGAAGATGACCTTAGTGGCATAAGCTCTTACAGAGCTACCATTAACGATAAGTTCATACTTATGGAATACAATTATAAAAAGGACCTTATCACCTATTATTTTGATGATGAAATTATTTCAGAAACCGAAAACAAATTGAAAGTAATTGTTATTGATAATGTTGGAAATAATACTACATTTGAAGCAACATTTTTCAGAAAATAAATTTAAAACATACTTTTGAAAACATCAGCTTTATCATTTTTCCTCATTCTTTTTCTGGCATCATCTTCACTCTTAGCTCAAAATGCTACGGTGAAAGGTGTGATATTAGATGAATCCAATATACCTGTTTCAGGTGCAGCGATCTCCTACGGCGACCAGGGTACCTTGTCCGATTTCAATGGATTCTATTTCATTGAGATTCCTGCAAATCAGGATGTGACCATCACTTTTTCACACATTAGCAATAAGAATGTACAAATAACGGTTAACCTTGATCCCAATGAGGATTATGAGTTCAATCCTGTCATGAAGATCAATATCGAACAGATCGGGACCGTGATCATTTCGGGAAGGGAAAATAAAAAGGTGGAAGGGATCACTTCGATCACTCCGGAAAGTATCAGACGAATTCCTGGAGCAAATGCCGGTGTTGAAAACCTTTTAAAATCACTTCCGGGTGTTAGTGGTAACAATGAACTCAGTACACAATATGCCGTGCGGGGCGGAAATTATGATGAGAACTTGGTCTATGTCAATGAAGTAGAAGTGTACCGACCATTTCTGATCCGAAGTGGTCAGCAAGAAGGGTTGAGTTTTGTGAATAGCGACCTTACTTCAAGTGTGGATTTCTCCGCTGGAGGATTTCAGGCAAAATATGGTGATAAGCTTTCTTCCGTTTTGGATATTACCTATAGAAAACCGGTGAGATTTGAGGCTTCGGCTGATCTTAGTCTATTGGGAGCCAGTGTTTCAGCAGGATCTATCTCAAAGAATGGTCGATTTTCAGGGATCGCTGGATTGCGATACCGTGATAACAGCCTTTTTGTTGATGCCAAACAGACCGAGACCAATTTTAAACCAAAATTTGCAGATGCACAGACCTATCTTACCTATAAATTCTCCAATAAATTTGAGTTGGGCTTCTTGGGTAACATTTCGATCAACGATTATAGCTATGAGCCCTTAACACGACAGACCAATTTTGGAACTCTGGCCGATCCAATAGCACTTCTTGTCTTTTACGAGGGTCAGGAGGAAGATCGTTATGATACCTATTTTGGCGCATTGAAGGGAACATATGTTGTTTCTGATAATTATACGGCTAAATTGATCGGGTCGGTATATCATACCAAAGAACAGGAATACTTCGATATCCTGGCACAATATAGGTTGGGAGAGGTGAATACCGATATTGGCAGTGAAGACCTTGGAGAGGTTGAGTTTAGTGAAGGGATCGGTTCTCAGCTTACTCATGCAAGAAACGACCTGGATGCATTGATCATCAATTTTGAACATAAAGGAAATATAGTTCTTGATGATAATAGTATCGAATATGGTGTTAAATACACGCATGAGGATATCAGGGATAGAATACAAGAGTATGAGATCATCGATTCTGCAGGTTTCTCCATTCGCCCAGTTATAAGTGATTTCGTAAATAATCAGCCCTATGATCCATTTGAGTCACCATTGGTTCCCTTCTCTTCGATACGAGCTACCAACGATGTACAGATCGACAGGATCTCGGGATATGCCCAATGGAGCCGAAGAACATCCTTAGGCTCGAATGATGTCTGGTTAAATGCCGGTGTAAGAGCTCATAATTGGACCGTAAGTGGTGAAGGAATTACCAGCACAACACAGACCGTTTTCAGTCCGCGTGCACAAGTCGCCCTAAAGCCGGATTGGGATATGGACATGATCTTCCGTTTATCAGGAGGATTGTATCACCAACCACCATTCTACCGAGAATTACGCGACTCGGAGGGTACAGTTATACCCGATGTTAAAGCACAACAATCCATTCATGTGGTATTGGGAAATGAATACAGTTTTGAACTATGGGATAGACCTTTTACCTTAAATTCTGAACTCTATTATAAATCCTTAAGCGATGTCAATCCTTATACTTTGGAAAATGTTCGTATCCGATATGCTGCGAATAACAACGCAAAGGCCTATGCATTTGGTATTGATACTCGATTGGCAGGTGAGTTTGTTCCAGGAACTGAAAGCTGGGTGAGTATAGGATATTTAAGAACTGAAGAGAATATAGATGACCGTGGTTATATTTTCAGGCCTACCGATCAACGCTTAAAGGTCAGTTTACTTTTCCAGGATTACGTGAAAGTGATTCCCGATCTGAAAATGTATTTGAACCTGACATATAATACTGGTCTGCCAGGCGGATCCCCAAGTTATGCCGACCCATATGATTTCCAAACTAGACTTCCTGATTATAAACGGGCTGATGTTGGGGTATCCTATATGATCGTTAGTGAGGATAAACTCAGGGATCGAGGTTGGCTGAAACCCTTCAAGGAACTTACTATAGGAGCTGAGATCTTCAATATATTTGATGTTCGAAATTCAATTACAAATACTTTTGTCAGGGATGTTTATACTAAAGTGCAGTATTCCATTCCAAACTTCCTAACCCCAAGAGTTTTCAATGTACGGATGACCATGAAATTTTAGATAAGTTTTATTCGATCTCGATAATGCTAATAATTTCATTTTCAGACCAACATACCTGCACATTGCTTTCAATAAATCCGTGCTTGACATTGAGATCATAGCAGATGACCCCGTTTTCTTCTGAAGAAGCAGTAATTGTGGGATTCTTAACTTCAAAATAGCCCAAAGGCATTTCATCAGCAGTATAACCAAAGGGCTTTGCCGCATCATCCATTGAATGCGTCGCATCGATCAAAGCTAGAAATCCATTCATTTCATCAGTGACTTTAATATTATTTCCACAAGAAGCAGTAGTGAGAATTGTTAGTGAGATTAAAATAAAAACAATCCTTCTCAACTTCATATTTCAGCTATTTATAAAATCCTTAAGTACCTGAATCGTATGATCGATATCCTTTCGAGTGGTATATTTCGAAAAAGAAAAACGAATTGATGGTTTCTGCAGGTCCTCATCAGAAAGAATTTCCTGGAGCACATGAGAGGTTCCCGTGCTCCCACTCTGACAGGCACTCCCCTTCGAACAGGCAATATTTTTCAGATCCAGTTGAAACAATAGCATGGATGACCGATCAGGTGATATGGGTAAACAAACATTTAAAATAGTATAGGTGCTTTGTTCCAGATCATTTGATGCCCCGTTAAACTTAACTTCGCTGAAATGAGACTCCAATTGTTCGATACAATAACTCTTGATAGATTGTATATACGTGGTTTCATCCTCTAAATTTTCATACGCCATTTCCAGGGCCTTTGTTAGGCCAACGATCTGATGTACTGGTTCTGTGCCTGCTCGCAATCCTCGTTCCTGTTCCCCTCCATGGATCAGTGGCTTTATACTGGAACTTTTACGAATAAAAGCGAATCCAATTCCTTTCGGACCGTGAAACTTATGCGCAGAAGCAGCAGCAAAATCGATTGGGATATCATTGAAATCCAAATGAAAATGCCCCACCGATTGAACGGTGTCACTGTGGAATAGAGCACCATGTTCCTTGCAAAGCTGTGCTACACGCTTTAGATCCAATTTGTTACCGATCTCATTGTTCACATGCATTAATGTGACCAGGGTCTTGTCCGATGAATTTTTTAATAGATCTTTTAAATGATTCTGATCTATTACACCATTTTTATGAACATTCACATAATCAATCTCTAAGGAATAATGCTTTTGCAGTTCATCAATCGAATGCAGTACCGCATGGTGTTCAATACGACTTGTAATAATTCTTGTAACCCCAAGATCTCGAACACAACTCTTGATGATCATGTTATCGGCCTCAGTTCCACCAGATGTAAATATGATCTCCGATGCTTCAACATTGAAAAGTCCTGCTATCTTCTTTCTGGAGCTTTCGATCAGTGCTTTTGAAGACCGGCCATAAGAGTGAGTAGAAGAAGGATTGCCAAATTCATTCCTTAATACATTGGCCATGGCATCGGCAACCTCTTTTCTAAGAGGAGTAGTTGCTGCGTTATCCAAATAGACTTGTTCCATCGACCTCAAAAATACGTTTTATTATAGTTTGATTATAAAGAAATGTGTTACTTTGTAAATATTCTTAATTTTATTTTCTTATCGAAGGAAATTGATGAAAAAACGGATCCTACATTTTATAATCCCCTTTTTATTTCTTGCATGTGACGATGGAGATATAATTGTAACCTCTTTTGATTTTAACAATGCGGTATTGGTACAATGCGGAGGTCCCGGAGGGTATGTATTCTTTAAGATCAACAATGAGTCGGCTGAAAGCATCTCTCTACTATTGGGTACAACCGATGAACTATTTTTGAATTCAGGAACACAGTTATTTGAGCTAAATGCATCATCCAACAAAGTAAACTACAGGAAGTATAATGATGCTGTGACAAGCGACTATTTCTGTAGTGAGATCCCTCCCATTGAACCTCAGGTGACCAATGAATATATTGCCGAATCGGGGGAAGCCAAATTGGTGACAACTGTGATCTTTGACGATCAGGACGAACTGGATGAGGATCCTACAAGCGAACTTGATTCTGATAATGATTCTTTATTGAATTACTATGATGATGATGATGATGGTGACAATGTTCCAACGATCATAGAATTGGGGACCGATTATATAAATGGAACCTCAGAAACACCTAAAGATACGGATGGTGACGAAATATTTGACTATCTGGATGAGGATGATGATAATGATGGGGTATTGACACGATATGAGGATCTCAATGAAGATCTTGACCCTACAAATGATATCTCAGACGGGGCGATAGGCCCAGATTATTTGAATCCAAACGTATCAGTTGAGACCGTAATAGATTCTTTTAGAGAGCATAGCTATAACTTGTATAGCAGCATCTCACTGAGTTTGTCGAATTTGGTTTTGATCAGTGGAGAAGAACAGATTACTCAGCAGACAATAAATATGGGAGTGATTGATGGCATTGAAAATCTGGATATTTTGATAACTCCTAACTTTCCGGACTAAGGATTTTTGTTTTGATAGATATGGATTTCGGTTGCACCAACACCGTACTTTTGAAAATCGGCATCATAGAAATCCAAATTGTCATATCTCTTTAATAGATACTTTAATTCCTCTCTTAGCACACCCTCTCCCACCCCATGGATAAAGACGATACGTTGTATTTTCTTTTTAAATGCGAAATCCAATCTGTTTTTTACAGTATCTAACTGAATGGTCAATTTCTCATGATTAGCCAATTGATTGCAATTAGGAGTTAATTGATGAATATGAAGGTCAACCTCCATTGGAGGAATTTGTTTCTTTTTCTTACTGATTCTTGGTGATTTCTTTACGAATTCTTCTTTGTTTCTGATCTCATCATCGGGAACATGAATCAGATCATCCAATTGCTGGCTTTCTGATGTCACAATAAGCTCTTTTTCAGTAAATTGCAATTCGAAGCCCTCTTCAGCCAAGATCGTAATGGAATCATTACTTATTTTAATCACTGTTCCGTCGATATTTTCATCGACAACGGACACTTTATCACCAATTTTCATGCATTTTATCTAATTATTTGGTCAAAATTACTCTTTCCATGTAAATATATATAACTTGCTAACAATTAAATTTTTAGGATTTTTCAATTAAATTGTAGGAAAATTCAAATTTATTATTAATTTTATCAGTTAAATAGAAGCTAATTAGCCCAAATTTAGCTTTGCTAAATATTTTGATTATGAAAAACCTACTACTTATAACAGTCATGTTCT
>JAHEHC010000076.1 GCA_024644805.1 Flavobacterium sp.
TTGATGCAGTTGTGTTGGGGATGCACGCAAAAGAAGACAACCCCGAACTTGAAAAAGCACAACAATTGGGATTGAAGATCTATTCCTATCCTGAATTCCTGTTTGAACAATCAAAAGAAAAGACCCGTGTCGTTATAGGAGGTAGTCACGGAAAGACTACCATAACTTCTATGATCCTCCATGTGATGCATTATTATGATAAAGATGTTGATTATATGGTTGGAGCCCAGCTTGAGGGGTTTGATATCATGGTGAAATTAACTCATGATAACGACTTCATTGTCCTTGAAGGAGACGAATACTTAAGTTCTCCCATCGATAGAAGACCTAAATTCCATCTTTATAAGCCCAATATAGCTTTGTTGAGTGGTATTGCATGGGATCATATCAATGTGTTTCCAACCTTTGAGAATTACCTGGAACAATTTAGCATATTCGTAGATTCGATTGTAGAGGGAGGATCGATAACTTTTAACTCGGAAGATCCTGAGGTTAAAAGGGTTGTTGAAGGTTCAGATAACACGATCAGAAAGTTTCCCTACCGAACACCCGAATATCATGTGGAAAATGGCATGACCTATTTACAGACCAATGAAGGTCCTATGCCCATAGAGGTCTTTGGTGGTCACAATATGAACAATCTTGCCGGCGCCAAATGGATCTGCATGCATATGGGAGTAACTGAAGATGCATTCTATGAAGCAATCTCTTCTTTTAAAGGAGCAAGTAAACGGCTGGAGAAAATAGCTGAAGGAAAGAACAGTATTGCCTATAAAGACTTTGCCCATTCACCATCAAAAGTGATGGCAACTACAAAAGCCATGAAAGACCAACACCCGGACAGAACATTGATGGCATGTCTGGAATTGCATACCTATAGCAGCCTAAATCCAAAGTTTCTTCACGAATATCAGGGAGCATTGGATGCAGCTGATGTAGCAGTGGTATTCTATTCACCTCATGCTGTGAAGATTAAGAAGCTGAAAGCCATTGAAGAAGAACAGATCTTTGACGCATTCAAACGGGATGACCTGATCATCTTCACCCATCCCGATCGATTTAAGGAATTCTTATTTTCAAGGAAATTTGACAACACATCATTATTACTAATGAGTAGCGGAAACTATGGAGGTTTGGATTTTGATGAGATTAAAGAATTATTTTGACAACTTTCTGAGTATTGAATTGATCTTTTCCTTATTGACCTTGGCAAGCTGTTCATTGGCATTGATCTGGTCCTGCTCACATTTATCCTGAGAAAGTTTGAATTTTCCTTCCCAATGGGTGATATCAATCTCAAAAGTATGGATGTATTGAACCATTCTATCCATTTTTGGATCATCGATTGCTAACGAATACTCATGATCCGGAGCTTCCAAATATCGGGTCATATCAACCATGGATCTCTTTATTTTATCTGAATCATCAATTACCGAAATTATCCCGTGAAGGTGAACTATGATATAGTTCCATGTGGGTAGCTGATCGGTCGTATAGATGCTTGGTGAAATGTAAGTGTCAGGTCCTTTGAATACCAGTTTTACATCATTGCCATTTTGAAGCGATCCTACTTGTGGATTATTACGGTCCATATGTCCAACCAGTTTGGAAGTTTCGTCGTTATAAATGAGTGGAATATGAGAGATCAGAGGATTTCCTTTCAAAACGGTAACCAGCATAGCCAATGGATACTGCTTGATCACTTCGATCATTTTATTCCGATCGTTGATTTGATGATGTGGAGGAGGGTACATGAATCAGGTATTAATTAAACTCCAAATTGTATGAGATGATGATCCAGATGCTTTTTTAAATAAAAGACTAACGGCATTTACCTAAAATTTGTTTAGAAAAATACAAATTTTCTGGAAATCACCACCCCACAATGGATTCATGTTTTAAAAAAAGTTTAGACCCCAAACTGTCTGAGATGATGATCCAGATGTTTGTTTATAAATGATTAACGGTAAATTCCAAAAATTTGTTTAGAAAATTACAAATTTTGTGGAAATCACCACCCCGCAATGGATTCATGTTTTAAAAAAAGTTTAGACCCCAAACTGTCTGAGATGATGATCCAAATGCTTGTAGTTCATTTTACCCCATTGGTCTTTATTAAAATTTCCAAATATGGGATGAGGTTCCCATTGTTCCTGATTCTTTCGCTCATGAAATTGATCCACTTTTGAGAGTAGATTCTCTCTTTCAGCAGAGGTATCTACCGTATAATCAATAACGAATTCCTTTGGAGTGGGAACACTTTGCTTCCAAAGTTTATCATTGTACATCATCGATTTCATCATGGAGAACATCAGTTTTTTGAAAAAACCTACTTTGATGTTAAATTCGACAGTGCCATTGATTATATCGAATGGGGTCTGACAATGTTTGAACATCTGACCGGCATTCATCTTTCCCCATTGTGGAGAGCTGTCGGCAGGGATGGCATTGATCCTGTTTTTTACCTCATTATAAGCCTCTGTATCAAAAAGTGATTTCATGATTTAGATTATTAGTTTGTAGTTTGTGAGTTTATTTGTTTGTTAGTCTTTTAGTTATTTACTTCCATCTTCCATCTTCCATCTTCCATCTTCTGACTTCTAACTTCCGACTTCCGACTTCTGACTTCTGACTTCTAACTTCCAACTTCCAACTTCCAACTTCAATCTTCTATCTTCTATCTTCTATCTTCCAACTTTTAGTTTCAACTCTTAGATATTTAAAGATACATCATTATATTTATAGTCTCTCCCCGTAATTATTCCTAACATTTTGAAGAAAAATAAAAATTCTTTATCCATAAAGCAATGGAATGAAAAGGATCGCCCGAGAGAAAAATTGGTGCTTCTCGGAAAAGCAGATTTAAGCGATTCAGAATTATTAGCGATAATCTTAGGGTCTGGTAATAGAGATGAGAGCGCGGTATCATTAAGTAAAAGAATTCTATTCAGTATAGACCATGATCTGATTGAACTTGGTAAGCTATCGATCAATGATCTAATGCAATTTAAAGGTATTGGAAAAGCCAAAGCAATAAGTATAGCCGCTGCACTTGAATTGGGAAAAAGAAGAAAAGAGTTTGGTATTACCAAAAGAATAAAGATCCTTTCCAGTCAGTCGGTATTCGAATTAATGCATCCTAAAATTGGGGACCTGCCCCATGAAGAATTTTGGGTGATCTATGTGAACAACTCAAATAAGGTATTGCAGATCAAACAAATTAGTAAAGGAGGGATCACAGGAACCTTGGTCGATGTAAGATTGGTGCTTAAAACAGCTTTGGAATTAGGTGCTGTCGCAATCCTTTTGACTCACAACCATCCATCTGGGTCCTTAAGACCAAGCGAACCAGATAAAAAATTGACCATGAAAATAAAACAGGCTGGAGATAGCATGGATATTCGAGTCCTGGACCATATAATTATTACCGAAAAAACGTATTTTAGCTTTGCCGACGAACAATTGCTGTAAGCCTATATGATATTAATTCACATAAAGAAGAACACCCATAGGATCAATTATGTTTTTAAGCATATTTTTACCAGGATCTTAGGTGTTGAGATAGAATTCACCCTATCCATAGAAGAATTCATATCCCATGAAGGGCCAAAATTATCCTATGGTAAGAAACCATTGGGGAATGAAATGTTTTTTCAGAGTCATGGATTATTGGAACAACAAGGCATTGAGAGTGTCGATATTGTTGTGAAACCATGGGAGGAAACGAAATGTTTCTTTTCAGTAGGCGAAAAGAGCGCATTGCCATTTGACATTTTTGCTGCGAGCTTTTACTTATTGAGCAGATACGAAGAATACCTTCCACATTTGAAAGATGCTAACGATAGGTATCCTGCCTCTGAAAGTCTAGGAGTCAAAGAACAATTCATCAAAAAACCAGTCATTGATATTTGGGCCTACAAATTGAAAGACATTCTGATTTCAAATTTCTCTTCATTGTCCATATCAGATCGCTCCTTGAGAATTCACAATCTGGTTATTGCACACGAGCCCTTTGCCTTTAAATATAAGGGGTTTTTTAGATCGATAGCAGGTTATATGAGAGATCTATCCCAATTCAAATTCAGAAGATTGATGGATCGTACAAAGACAGTTCTTGGTATAAGCCCCGATCCCTATCAGACATTCAATTGGATAATAGAAACAATAAAAGAGAGCACTTCGGAATTGACTGTATTTTTCTTACTTGGTGAGTCGGTAAAGTTCAGGGAAGGGATCAATTCCCAAAGAAAATATTTTAGAAGGTGGATTAAGATCGTAGCCGATTATACTGAAGTTGGACTTATATTCTCAAAAGATGCCCAGTCCAAATTTTCTATTTTGAAAAAAGAAAAGATGCAGATGGAGAATATTATTAATCGAACATTGAAGAGCTCTATAAACGATCAATTTAATATAGATCTACCAGATATCTATAGGGATCTGGTCGAACTGGAGATCGAGCGAGATTGTACCATGGTTTATTATGACACCGTGGGTTTCCGTTCAGGGACTTGCACTCCTTTCTTATTTTATGATCTTGATTATGAGATTCTTACGCCACTTGTAATTCAAAGCAATGTCATTTCAACAAGCAGCTTGTACGATAAAGATCATTCGGAGATTCACATTATAGTTGAAGAGCTATATGAATCGGTTAAAGAAGTGAACGGCACCTTCTCCATGATCTTTTCGAATAAGGATTTTTCTCCCGAATCCGATGAGATATGGAAAGAGCTGTTTCATGAAAAATTACAGCACTATGCATCCTAATTCGATCACTGATGTTTTTTTTGACTTAGATCATACCCTTTGGGATTTTGATAAAAATTCGATGTTGGCTTTTAAAAGGGTATTCTCAAAGCATGATATCCGTTTGGACATCAATTCATTTATACAAGTATATGAACCGATCAATCTGGAGTATTGGAAGAAATATAGAGAAGAAAAAGTTAGCAAACCAGAGCTCAGAAGAGGCCGGTTGATGGATACGTTCTCCCGTTTTGATCTGAAATATGACATTCATTTTTTGGATCAATTGGCAGAATCCTATATCGATGAGCTTCCCTTGGACAATCACCTGTTCACTGGGGCAAAGAGCATTTTAGAATACCTGACCCACAAATACACATTGCATATAATTACCAATGGTTTTGATGAGGTTCAGCACTTAAAACTGGTCAATAGTGGGATAAACGATCATTTTACTACCATTACGACCTCAGAGGAGATAGGGGTTAAGAAACCAAATCCTCGCATCTTTCATGCTGCGTTAACTAAGGCTAACAGCGATGCCTCAAGAAGTATCATGATCGGTGATTCATTCGAAGCCGACATCTTAGGAGCCGAATCTGTTGGAATGAAGACCCTGTTTTACAATATCAGAAATGATAATGTTCCTGAAAAATACGCAGAGATAGGAAATCTGAACGATATTAGAAACCATTTATAGGTATAATATTTAGATTCCGATTACCGTTACATACTAAAGCCCTTACTATGAAAAAGAAACTTAACCTACTTTATTCATTTTCTGTGCTATTGTTTTTGTTCACGGGATGTATAAAGGATACCGATTTTGACCAGGCTGAAGCCATTGCATTAACACCCATAATTGAATTGAATCTGATCTATTTCAATGTTGGAGCTGATTCGTTTTACGATGAATCTACCGCAACAGAGATACTAACGGTCAGAGATACTACGGAAATTCGATTTTTGGATGATGAAGAGATACAGGATGGATTAAAAAGGGTCGATTTCTATTTTAAATTCACCAATAGCATTCCGAGAGATTTCTTAGTCGATTTTCAATTCATCAGTGAGATGAATGATACCACCTATGTGACACAGACTCCGGTGGCCTTAGGAACACTTGAAAATCCCGTTATAACCGAGTTTATCGAGATCGTTGAAGGAGAGGGTATTGTTGGTCTGACCATGGCCAATAGATTGGTGGTGTCGCTTACCATCCCATCAGCAGATGAGAATTTGGATGGATTTATAAACCTTCAGTCCAAAACCACGTATTACTTAGAATTATAATACGATGCGCAATATTTTCATTTGTATAGCGGTCATCTGGACCACAGGATTATTTTCGCAGAATAAACAACTGATCTATGGTGTGAAGGAAATTCCCCAATCATTGTTGGTCAATCCCGGTGGTATCGTTGAACAAAAATACCATTTTGGCATACCGTTCTTATCTCAATTTCATATCAATGGAGGTTCATCAGGGGTATCGGTCTATGATATTTTTCAGGAATCAGACAGTGATATCAACGATAGGATTAGTAGCGCTTTAAATGAAATGGACAATAAAGATTTCTTTACCTCGACCCAGCAACTGGAACTGATCAATTTTGGATGGAGGGCTAAGAACGAGATCTATTTTTCGGGGGGAGTGTATCAGGAATTCGATTTTATACTCTATTTCCCAAAAGACCTTGCAGTTCTGACCTGGGAAGGGAATCAAGATTATATCGATTACAGATTCGATCTGGGAGAGGTCAGTACTACGGGTGATTTCCTAACGGTCTATCATTTCGGTGCCAATAAGCAACTGACCAAAAAATTGACTGTCGGTTTACGGGCGAAGCTGTATTCAAGCATGATCAGTTATAGAAGCGTCAATAATCAGGGTACTTTCTATACCAGAATTGGTGATGGTACCGTGAATGTCTATGAACATATTCTGGAAGGAATAGATATGAAATTGGAAACCTCGGGATATGCCTCTTTGCAAGACCTTGATGGATCTTCTGAGGTAATCAGCACCATTCTTGGAAGGGCTTTTTTTGGAGGAAATCTGGGAATTGGTGCCGATATTGGAGCTACCTACGATATCAATGATAAAATATCGGTAAGTGCCAGTATATTGGACATAGGGACCATTTTTCATTCCAAGGATGTGGAAACCTATCATGCTCATGGAGAATATACTCTCGATGGGATTGGGCTTCTATTTCCACCTTTGGAGATAGGGGAACCGGCACCACCATACTGGGACGATCTGGAAGATGAATTTGAAAATGAGATACCAATAGATACGATCAACCAGTCGTACAGTCAGATGCGCCCTTTGAAAATGAATGCGGGTCTTTCCTATAGTTTTGGTAAGATACTGGGCGGTGCAGGAGAATGTGATTGCAGAAACCGGGGAGGAGGAATTGATAGAGATCAAAATGCAGGTGTTCAATTGTACAGTATATTCAGACCTAAAGGGCCTCAAATGGCGGGCACCTTGTATTATTACAGAAGATTTACCGATTATATCTCAGCTAAGGCTACTTATACGGTCGATTCTTATTCAAATTCCAATGTGGGATTGGGCTTTGTGGCCGATATTGGGAAATTCAATCTGTATATTGCTGCCGATAATTTATTGAAATATGGAAATCTTGCCAAAGCAAAATCTGTATCTTTACAATTCGGTTTTAACATAAAAGTTGGAGAAGAATGAAACAATTACTAGTGCTGATTGTATTTTTTGGTTTGAGTTCTACTGTATTTTCTCAGAATACCAATCTTAATGATTATAGCTATATAATTGTTCCTACTCGATTTGATTTTTTACACGAGGAGGATCAATTTCAGATAAATTCCATGACCAAGTTCTTTCTTGCCAAGAATGGATTCAACGCCATGTTCAATACCGAGGTCCCCGATAATGTTCGCCGTTGTGATGGTCTTTGGGCCGATGTGATCAAATCGTCCGGAATGGTCTATACAAAATTGGAAGTGGTGATCAAAGACTGTAAGGGCAATGAACTCTATAGAAGTCATGAGGGGAAAAGTAAGTACAAACATTATCAAAAAGCCTATCAGGATGCCTTAAGAAAAGCATTTATGAGCTTTCAATCTTTAAATGTAAATCAGCCTGAAATGATCGTATACCAAGAAGATGAGATCATTAATAAGCCGGTTGTTGATGAATTGGGCACAGGCGAAGCCATTGATAATGCTGTAAATGAGGTTGTCGTGGTTTCAGGAACTAAATCAATTCAAGGTAATTTACCAAAGAATTCCTATACTACCTATTCCCATAATGGGTCTTTTTTCTTATTGAAAAAGAACCAAAAGGGTTATGCATTCTATGAGGAATCCAAAAAAGGGGATCTAATTCTTATAGGGAATTTCTCCTTAAACGATACTGTTTTGATCTATCGGGAGATCAATGGAGATTCCTTTGATGTTGCTATAGATGGGATGGGGAATATCAGCATTTATATTGATGGAAAACCGGTGGTATATCGACAATTAGATCAATAATTGTATTTATCCTTCCACAAGGACCTTAGATAGTCTCTAATTTTATTTTCCTTGACATTATCTCCTGGTTCATAGAACACAGCACCTGAAATCTCATCAGGCAAGAATTCGTGGTCTACAAAATTTCCTTCATAACTATGAGCGTATTGGTAGTCTTTTCCATAGCCCAGCTCTTTCATCAATTTAGTGGGGGCATTTCTTATGGATAGGGGAACTGAAAGATCTCCTGTATCTCTAACCTGATATTGAGCCTTTTCAATGGCACCGTAAGAAGCATTGCTCTTTGGGGAGGTGGCCAGATAAATAGCACACTGACTCAATATGATCCGGGCTTCCGGGAAACCGATCGTATTTACTGCCTGAAAAGCACTATTTGCAAGTACCAGAGCAGTTGGATTTGCATTTCCTATATCCTCAGAAGCCAATATAAGCATTCTTCGGGCGATGAATTTCACATCCTCACCACCCTCTATCATTCGTGCCAACCAGTATACCGCAGCATTGGGATCACTACCGCGTATCGATTTTATAAAAGCTGAGATAATATCATAATGTTGTTCTCCGGTCTTATCATACAAGACCGTATTCTTCTGAACCTTCTGTTTTACGATCTCATTGTTCAATTGTACCGTTTCATTTTCATCTGAGAGCACTACCAATTCCAGTATATTCAACAATTTTCTGGCATCTCCTCCTGATAATTGTATCAATGCCTCAGTTTCAGAAAGCGCAACGTTCTTCTTCTTAAGCAACTCGTCCTTTTCCAATGCTCTGTTCAGTAAAAGCTCCAGGTCGGATTTACTGAAAGGATTTAGTATATAGACCTGACATCTTGATAATAATGCAGGGATCACCTCAAAACTTGGATTTTCGGTGGTTGCTCCAAATAAAGTGATCCAACCCTTTTCAACTGCACCCAAAAGGGAATCCTGTTGCGATTTACTAAATCGATGGATCTCATCGATAAACAGGATGGGGTTCTTTGCTGAAAACAGGGTTTGACTCTCCTTGGCCTTTTCAATGACCTTTCTAACAGCTGCAACACCACTGTCTATAGCACTTAAGGTATAGAATGGGCGTTGAGATCGATTCGCGATAATAGAAGCCAAGGTAGTTTTACCCGTACCCGGTGGTCCCCAAAAGATCATCGAGGAAAGCACCCCGGTCTTCAATTGTGCTGTAAGTGCTCCATCGGGACCAATTAAATGAT
Organism: Flavobacterium sp.; assembly: GCA_024644805.1. Lineage (GTDB taxonomy): Bacteria > Bacteroidota > Bacteroidia > Flavobacteriales > Flavobacteriaceae > Marifrigoribacter. The sequence goes on from JAHEHC010000076.1 coordinate 9,482, forward strand.
CCTGACTTAAAAAGTCGTCCAGGGTCTTAGGACGTATCCTTTCTGCTAAAGGTACATTCATAACTGTAAAAATAATGCATAATTGGAGGATGTAATTCAATATCCCTGACATTTTATCATAATTTTGATAAAGGGATTACTTTTTGATTAAATTGTGAGCATGTCCAAGAAACAGACCTTAAATTTTACACCACAGGTAATCTATTACCCGCTATTGTTTCTATTCCTAATCGTATTTGTATTTTGGATAGAAACACGATTTGACCTGAATTTCAATTATTTGGGCATCCTACCAAGGGAGGCCATTGGTTTACGTGGCATACTCTTGGGACCATTTATTCATTCTGATGTAAATCATCTATTCAATAATTCAATACCCTTATTTGTTTTGGGTATGGCCTTATTCTATTTTTATCCGCATATTCGCTGGAAAGTGATGCTTTGGGGATTAATACTAACCGGCCTACTTACCTGGATCATTGGAAGGCCAGCCTTACATATCGGAGCCAGTGGGGTGATCTATATGTTAACGGCCTTCTTGTTGTTTAAGGGAATTTTCTCCAAGCAATACCAGCTCACAGCATTATCTTTTGCCGTTATATTTCTTTATGGGAGTTTCCTTTGGTATGTGTTTCCGATCGACCCTAAGATCTCGTGGGAAGGACACTTGTCCGGATTGATTGTTGGATTTTTATTCTCCATCCTGTTTCGAACAGATCATCTGGAAAAAATAAAATATGCCTGGGAGCATGAGGATTATGATTCGGAAAAGGATGCCTTCTTACAGCAGTTTGATGATGAGGGAAATTTTATTGAGAAACCAATAGAAAAAACAGAAGAAATTAAAGAATCCCCTTCAGTTAGAATACGGTACACCATCAAGAAAGACCCAGGGAGGGGTAGCAAGGACGATCTATAGGCTTCGTTGACGAATTATCTCATAAAGGATCGCACCACAGGCGACAGAAACATTCAAAGAGTTTACTTTTCCTAAAATAGGCAGGGCTGCCTTATGATCGGTAATAGTTAATATAGACCTTGAGATCCCTTTTCCCTCTGAGCCCATTATAATGGCCAGGGGTATATTAAGATCGATGTCATAGATCGTTTCGTTGGATTTCTCAGTTGCGGCGAGTGTATAAAT
>JAHEHC010000012.1 GCA_024644805.1 Flavobacterium sp.
TCCTCAATGCTTTTTTCATTTTGAGCAAAGGCATACCAGGAATCACTAATGGAAGACATTCCCAGGCCGATCATGAGTTGGGTCTTCCCAGCAGTATATCCCATAAAATTACGATGCAACTTCTTTGAGGCCATAGCATTATAAAGGGAATCGGTAGGTAGTGAAAAATGATCCATTCCTATTTCGACATAGCCATTATCGAAGAGCATCTGTTTCCCCAACTCATACAGATACCGTTTTTCACTTTCCATGGGAAGATCATTCTCATCAAATCCTCGTTGTCCCACACCTTTTATCCAAGGAACATGGGCATAACTGTAGTAGGCAATGCGATCTGGTCTTAGTTCGATGGTCTTATCAATGGTATTTCTGATGCTGGCCTCTGTTTGAAAGGGGAGCCCAAATATGAGATCATGACTAACAGATTTATATCCGATCGATCTTGAAAGGTCATTCACTCTTTTAACCTGCTCAAAACTCTGGATCCTGTGGATCGCCTTCTGAACAACAGGATCATAATCCTGAATTCCAAAGCTATTTCTGCGGAACCCCAGATCATAAAGTGCCTGTAATTGTTCTTTGGTAGTATGGTTTGGATGACCTTCATAACTAAATTCGTAATCAGAAGATCTATCGGCTCTTTCCAATATGCCGTTTATCAGATTGGATAGATTTTCCGATGAAAAGAAAGTAGGAGTTCCTCCACCCAAATGAATTTCTCTTATTACAGGTCTTGTTTTCAGCAGATCACAATACAGATCCCATTCCTTCAATACGGTATTGATGTAGGGTTCTTCAACTTCATGCCTTTTGGTGATGCGCTTATGACAGGCGCAAAATGTACACAGGCTTTCACAATAAGGCAGATGAATATAAAGGCTTATCCCCTCAGCTTCATTACTTTCATTGAAAGATCGGATCACCGTATTCTTCCAATCATCCATTTCAATTCCCTTCTTATTCCAAAAGGGGACTGTTGGATAGCTGGTGTATCTTGGTCCGGGTATATTGTATTTCTGAATAAGGTTCTCTTTCATTGGTTTCTGAATGACTTCACTAAACAATTTCCGGCTGATATTCCTTGACCGCATCAATAAAGGCTTTTGCATTATCCAATGGAATGGTAGGCAAGATACCATGTCCCAGATTGACAATATATCGGTCCTTTCCGAATTCATTGATCATTTTTGTTACCATGCTCTTTATCTCGCCTGGGGAAGAGAATAGCCTTGCAGGATCAAAATTCCCTTGTAGGGTTATAGCATTTCCGGTCAATTGTCTTGCTAATTTAGGTGAAACCGTCCAATCGACACCAAGAGCCGATGCGTTGGAACGGGCCATGTCTTCCAAAGCAAACCAGCATCCTTTTCCAAAAACAATGACTGGAGATTCATCTTTGAGCTCTTCGATGATCTGGTTGATATAACCCCATGAGAACTCTTGATAATCCCGAGGGGATAACATACCTCCCCAAGAGTCGAAAATTTGTACGGCATCTACACCTGCTTTCACTTTTTCTTTAAGGTAGGCAATGGTAGTTGTTGTGATCTTTTGCAGGAGTTGGTGAGCAGCAATGGGTTGGGTAAAACAAAACTCTTTGGCCTTGTCAAAGGATTTTGAGCCCTGACCCTGAACACAATAGCAGAACACCGTCCAAGGAGATCCGGCAAAACCGATCAGTGGGACCTCATCATTTAGTAATTCTTTGGTTGCCTTTATAGCCTCCATAACGTACCCCAGGGAGTCCTGAATCTCAGGGATGATAACCTGATCGACAGCATTCTGATTACGAACCGGATGGTCTAACCAGGGGCCAATCCCTTCCTTCATTTTAAATGGGATATTCATAGCCTGAGGAACTACCAGGATGTCGGAGAAGAGTATAGCAGCATCCATTCCATATCTTCGAATGGGCTGTACGGTGATCTCCGATGCCAATTCTGGTGTACTACATCGGGTAAAGAAATCGTATTTCTCACGTATGGCGATGAATTCAGGAAGATATCTACCTGCCTGACGCATCATCCAGACCGGGGGTCTATCGACAGTCTCTCCTCGTAGTGCTCTTAAAAATAAATCGTTTTTGATCATAATTTAGGCCTCCTTAATTTCGGTCGTTTTTATTTCTGATACAGCTTTTATAGCAATGCGTATGGCTTTTTCAATTGTTTTAAGATCTTTTTCTGAAAGCTCTGCTGAAAGGAACCAGGATTCAAATTGAGATGGAGGAATATAGACCCCGTTTTCGATCATATTCCAGAAAAAGACCTTGAATTTTTCGGTGTCACTGGTCTGTGCCGACTTGAAATCTACCACCCTTTCTGATGTAAAGAACGGGTTGATCATGGAACCATATCGGTTGACAGTTAGTTCGATATCATTTTCCTTGGCGGCATCCAATAGGAAATTTTCAATTATTTCAGCTTGGGCTTTGAATTGCTTATAAGGGGATCTCTTTTTTAAGGTTTTTAGTGTAGCATAACCACAAGCCATGGCAATTGGATTCCCGGATAAGGTTCCGGCCTGATACATTTCCCCCAAAGGAGCAACCATTTCCATGATCTCATTTCTGGCTCCATAGGCTCCAACCGGAAATCCACCACCAATCACTTTACCAAGACAAACAATATCCGCATTGAATCCCAATAGCTCATGAGTGGCCCCAAATTTAGTTCGATAACCGGTCATCACTTCATCGACGATCATCAAAATATCATTTGCTGAGGTGAGTTCATTCAATTGTTCTACAAACTGTTGATTTGGTCTGACAACTCCCATATTCCCAGCGACAGGCTCTAATATGATTCCAGCAATATCCTTGTGTTGGTCGATCAATTGTTTTACACTTTCGATATTGTTGTATTCGGCAATAAGTGTATTCTTGACGGCTTCTTCAGGGACTCCTTTACTTCCCGGAATGCTAAGTGTAGCCACCCCAGATCCTGCAGCTACCAAAAGGGCATCAGAATGTCCATGATAACAGCCAGAGAATTTGATGATCTTAGATTTGCCAGTATAGGCTCTTGCCAAGCGTAAGGCACTGAGAACAGCTTCTGTGCCAGAATTGACAAAGCGAATTTTATCGATCGTTTTGATGCTCTTACAAACCAGATTGGCCAGTTTGATCTCCATTTCGGTGGATGCACCAAAAGTATAACCGCTTTTCAATGCTTTTTCAACTGCGCTATCCACTTTCTTGTTCTTATGACCTAAGATCATAGGACCATAGGATTGTACAAGATCGATATAGATATTATGATCTACATCGATGATCTTGCTGCCTTTGGCTTCCTTGATGAAAATGGGATTTCCGCCAACCGATTTAAATGCCCTTACCGGTGAGTTCACAGCACCTACAAGATGTTTGCAGCCCTTTTTATATAATTTTGCTGATTTATCAAATTTCATAGATTAGTGTATTATTCGTTGTTCAATAATTTTGCTACATCTTTCGCAAAATAGGTTATGATTATATCGGCTCCGGCCCGCTTCATGGAGGTTAGACTTTCCATCATAACACGCTTTTCATCGATCCAGTCTTGCATTGATGCTGCCTTTATCATAGAATATTCTCCACTTACATTATAGCATGCTATAGGCTTGTCGAATTGATCTTTTAGATCCCGAATGATATCCAGATAGGATAATGCCGGTTTTACCATAAGGATGTCAGCACCTTCCTGATCGTCATAAAATGCCTCTCGATGGGCCTCATCCCGGTTAGGAGGATCCATCTGATAGGTCCTTCGATCTCCAAATGTTGGTGTGGAATCGGCTGCATCTCTAAAAGGACCGTAAAATGCTGAGGCAAATTTCACCGAATACCCCATGATCGGAAGGTCGTAATACCCCGCATGATCCAAAGCTTCTCTCATGGTTATAATTGCACCGTCTAACATTCCGGATGGAGCCAGCATATCGGCTCCTGCTTTGGCATGTGATAATGATTGTTTAGCAAGATTGATCAACGTGGCATCATTATCAACATCATTATCATGGATCACACCACAGTGTCCGTGATTGGTGTATTCACAAAAGCAGATATCAGAGATCACATAGAGTCCCGGGTAATTCTTTTTAATGAATCGAATGGCTTGTTGCACGATACCATTATCGTCCCAGGTATTGGATCCCTCATCATCTTTTGATGCAGGTATACCAAATAACAAAACGGCAGGGATCTTTAATGCGACCACTTCATCCAACTCCTTTGATATGGTATCCAATGAATATCGATTTATGCCTGGCATAGATTCGATCTCACTTTCTATCTGATTTCCTTCCTCTATGAATATAGGATAGATCAGGTCATCAACTGTTACTCGATTCTCTCTAACCAACCTACGTATATTTTCGTTCTTCCTAAGTCGTCTTGTTCTATTCATGATTATTTTAATTTTTTATAATAGGAATTGACCGCATCTAACACACTATCTATAGTAGCTGTCTTTGATACGATTACAGTTTTAAAATGATTTCTTGCTTCAGAAGCTGTTGTTTCCCCAATACAGAATGCGACCTTGTCTTCAGGTTCATTTTCAAGAAGGAAACTTTGAATTCCGGTAGGTGAGTAAAACAAAATACTCGATATTGTATTCTCGACCTGATTGGGGGTTAGGATGGTTTTGTAACATTCTATTTCATGTACTTTGATATCGTTCTTCTCTAAGATAGAAACCAGTTCATCCCTTCTTTTATTTCCACAGAAAAAAGTAACTTCTTCAATGTCTACAGCATGTTCCTTTAAATGAATTGCCAGCTTTTCAGCAGTTTGTTCACTATGGGCAACCGGGCCAATCCTATTATTAATAAGGCGTTTGGTCTTTCTGCCCACACAGTAGATATTTTTAAATTTGAGTTGATCCGGAGTGAAATGCTGTAAAAGTGATTCCACTGCATTCTTACTGGTGATCACCACGTGTTCGATAGGGTCTTTGATTATCCTGGGCTTTAATCGGTTAAATCGTATGGTGATAAAATCACTCATAACGATCCCTATGGAATCCATAAGAGACTTGACCTGATCATCAGACAAGGTCTTTGTAGAAAAAACTCGGTGTTTTTTATCTAAGGTCATCCCTTGATACATCAACTTTTTCCCACCTCGATCAAGAATGTTCTGGGCTGCCAACTGACCAAATTGATCGGCTTCATTCAAAGTGGTCGTGTTTTCGTATTCCAGTTTAGCGGTTCCATCCGGACTATGAAGTACTCCCTTGAATTTTATGGTATCGTCCCTCATGGTTGCCAGGGCGCCTATTGGTGCTGTACAACCACCTTCAAGTGTTCTTAAGAATTCCCTTTCGATACCGATACAGGTTGCTGTTTCAGGATCATTGATCTCCTTACACACTTCGATAAGATCGGTATTCTTTTCCAGGGTAGCTATCATTACAGCACCTTGTCCTGGTGCAGGTACCATCCAGTTCAATTTGATGAATTTATCCTTATGGGGAAGCAATTTTAACCGTTGTAATCCGGCAGATGCAAAAACAGCCCCATCCCAATCATTTTCTTTTAGTTTATTTAGACGAGTGGGTACATTGCCTCTGAGATCAACCACCTTATGATTGGGATAGCGATTTAACCATTGTGCTTTTCTTCTAAGGCTTCCGGTGGCTATGGTAGCGTTTTTCTTCTCAAAGAAACGTTCGTTATCTTTAAGCACCAGTACATCATTGAAATTACCGCGTTTCAAAATGGCAGCCTGAACTATTCCTTTGGGCAGGAGCGTGGGCACATCTTTCAGTGAGTGCACTGCGATATCGATGTTTCCATTCAATAATGCGATATCAAGATTCTTGGTAAAAACCCCAACGATCCCCAATTCGTATAAGGGTTTGTTCAAGACCTCATCTCCAATGGAATCTATTTTGACGATCTCAGTAGTATGGCCAAGATGTTCCAATTGATCGGCAACGGTTGTAGCTTGCCAAAGAGCCAGGTCACTCGAGCGAGTACCAATTCTAATTACTTTCATCGTAATTTAACTCTTTAAGATCGAAAATCTTACTCACTACATTTATACTTTGATCTACTGTGGTATCGTCTTCTTTGAGATGTTTTACAAATTGAGTCGTTATTTTTTGGATCATTCTGGAGGTGATCACTTCGGCCTGCTCGATATTGAAATCTTTTATTTTCTTCTGCTGAAAGTTTATCTCATCGTGTTGTATAGACATGAGTGATTCCTTCAAAGCATTTACAGCAGGAACGAATTTACGATGAGCGATCCATTCGTTGAATTCATTCTTGTATTTAGCTATGATCTCTTTGGCCTTCGGAATTTCATTTTGTCTGATCTCGATGGTCTTATCTGTGATCTTTGAAAGGTCGTCAACATTTACCAAAGTTATTCCGGGAAGATCCTTTACAGAAAGATCCACATTTTCAGGAATGGAAAGGTCTATGATCAACAATTCCTTTTCCGGTCTTAAGTGGGATCGATCGATCGTTGTCCTATTGGATCCGGTTGAAACGATCAGTACATCAGCATTATCTATTTGTTGCGTGAGTTGTGCATGTTCCTGTATGGTTACCTCAGGGTGGGCTTTTTTAAATTCCAACGCTTTGTTATGGGTCCGATTGATCAGAGTGATGTTTCTATTGGAAGTGTATTCCAGGATGTTCTTACAGGTGTTCTTTCCGATATCCCCCAAACCATAGGTAAGTATATTGAGCTTGTTATAATCTGGTATGGTGTCGATTATATATTGAATAGCGGCATAGGCTACCGATGTGGTTCCTGAACTGATCTTGGTTTTGTTCTTAACCTTCTTGCTTGCATGAAGCACTAAATTCATCAACCGCTCCAAATATGCATTAGTAGCACCCATTTTCTTGGAGAGTTTGAACGATCTTTTCAATTGACCAACAATTTCGTAGTCTCCAAGGATCTGACTGTCCAATCCGGTACCGATATTGAAGAGGTGGTCTACCGCAGCCTTGCTCTTATAGACATTGGAGACTTTAATAAAGTCATCTAAGTTACCTTTAGAGTACTTTAATAGCAGGCTGATCAATTCAAATGGATGTTTAGCAAAACCAGTAATTTCAGTTCTGTTGCAAGTAGAAAGGACTAATATACCTTCGATTCCATTCTTCAGGGCTTCCTCAATTAATAGTTTTTGATTTTCCTTGGAAATGCTGAATGCACTTCTTGCTGTAACATCTGCTTTTTTATAACTTAAACCAATATTATAAAATTTGGTAGGCGTCTTATCTAAACTCATGTTTTTTGATTCCAATAAGTATCGACAAAGGTACTTTATATTTTTTTTAAATATATCGGCAAAAGAACAATTTTCGTCGAAATAAGTTTTAAAGGCTTATTTAGAATATTTCTAAACAACTCAATAAGCTTCACTTGTTCTAAAGCCCTATGAAATATAGATGTTATAAAAAATGATATTTATCATGTTTTTCAAAAAAAATTATGTTTTTGGTTCAGATTATTGTTGTAATTTTGTAACTATATATAATTAAATATCGAATAAAAGTCATGATAAATATCAATGAAAAATATAAATACATCGATAAAAGTGCTCAACTTTTATTGGATGAAAACGATACATTTAAGATTATCTATATAAACAATTTAAATCCTCAAGCAGATCATTACATCTATAAGTTAAGAGATCAATACATTCAACTGTATTTTTGTATGAAGACTTCCTCAAGGATTGCTTTTAATGAGGAGCATTGTGCGATTACACTAAATGAAAATCAATCTGGATTGGTTTATCTTGAAGATAAAAAAGTAGATCTTTTGATTGGTATGAATTCGATGGCTCAATTGATGATAGTTCTTATTCCAATAGATTATTTTCATACCTTATTCTCTTCTGAAAGTGAATTAATGTTTAATTCCAATAAATTTAAAGTAGGTCAGCCTATAATCGAAATCAATGAAATTGAAACATCTACACGATTTATACTGAATCAGATGGTTCCAGCTCAAAATGGAAACCAGAAAATGATGGACTCCCTGAAACCCATTTATTTAAAAGGAAAAGTTTATGAATTATTGTGTTATTACTTTAACCAATCCCAACAGAATGATAAAGAATTTTGCCCATATATTGCCAATGAAGATGATGTTAACAAGATAAAAAATGCAAAGAAAATTATAATTGATCAAATGAATCAACCACCAAGTTTGTCAGAATTATCAAAGATGGTAGGATTAAACCTAAAAAAATTAAAAATGGGGTTCAAAGAAGTGTATGGGCTACCAGTATTCGGGTATCTATTAAATTATAAAATGGAATTGGCTAAGGATCTGCTTCAAGAACATCAGTATAACGTTGGAGAGATTGCATTGCAATTAGGTTACAGCACCTCCAGTCATTTTATAGCCGCTTTTAAACGCAAGTACGGAATCACCCCAAAACAATTCTCCAAGGCATAGTTTATGAAAGGAGCATTACTTGTCAATTTAGGCTCTCCGGACAGTACTTCGGTGAACGATGTAAGAAGGTATCTGGATGAGTTCCTGATGGATCAACGGGTTATCGACACACCATATCTGTTGCGTGCATTCCTGGTTAAGGGAATCATTCTCAACACCCGATCGAAAAGATCATCAGAAGCCTATAAAAAAATATGGACTGAAAACGGTTCCCCTTTGATCGATATCACCAGAAGATTGACTCAAAAAGTTGATGCCTTGAGCGAAATCCCGGTGGTTATGGCCATGCGATATGGGAATCCTTCCATGGAATATGGAATTAAGAAACTGGTGGATATGGGTGTCAATGAGATCCATATGATTCCATTATATCCTCAGTTTGCTATGGCTACAACAGAGACGGTGGTCGTTCTTGCAGAGAAGATCATAGCAAAGCGATTTCCAAATGTGACTTTAGATCATTTACCAGCTTTTTATGATAATCAGGAATTCATCGATGTACTGAGCAATTCTATTAAAAATGAATTGGAGAAGACCAGAGCCGAGCATATCCTGTTTTCCTATCACGGTTTACCGGAACGTCATATCAAAAAATCGGATATTACTAAGTCCCATTGCACGATAGATGATTCTTGCTGCTTCACAGAATCACCTGCACACAAATTCTGTTATCGCCATCAATGTTTAAATACCACTGCATCTGTGGTTGAGAAATTGAATCTGAGTGATGAGGAATACACCAACTCATTTCAATCCAGATTGGGAAAGGATCCCTGGCTACAACCCTATACCAGTGAAACTTTTAAGGATCTTGCTGAAAAAGGGGTGAAGAGATTGGCGGTAGTGACCCCGGCTTTTGTGTCGGATTGTTTGGAAACCCTGGAAGAAATTGCAATGGAAGGAAAGAAAATATTCATGGAATCCGGGGGAGAGGAATTTTATACCATACCCTGCCTGAATGACAACGATAGATGGGCCTCATTGCTGGCTAATTGGATCAATACATGGAATAAAAATTAATACTATGGAGCATTACCTATATGCCAAATCCTTGCATATCATATTTGTCATGACCTGGTTTGCGGGTCTGTTCTACATTGTCAGATTGTTTATCTATCATAAAGAAGCAGAAGATGCCGTTCCATCTGAACGGGACGTCCTTCAGAAGCAATACCGGATAATGATCAAGAGGTTATGGTATATGATCACTTGGCCTTCTGCCATCCTTGCTTCGATTTTTGCGATTTGGCTCATCATGATCAACCCAGATCTTATGATTTTTGGATGGATGCAATTGAAACTCTTCTTTGTCTTACTCTTATTCGTGTACCATGGGATTTGTCAGTACTTCTATAATCAAACACAGAAAGAGGGACTTAGCGTTTCATCCAATTTTTTGAGAATATGGAATGAAGTCGCAACCGTTATATTATTTGCCTGTGTGTTTTTAGTGGTATTGAAGGATATGTTGGGATGGGTGTTTGGTACTGTTGGAATCGTTGTTCTATCCATTTTGTTAATGCTTGGAATAAAAGGCTATAAAAAGTTACGAGAGAAAAATAAACAATGAGATCTAATATCGCATTAGGAGTTGATCTCTTTCGACATGAATTGATAGAATGATATTGCGATAAAGAAAATGATACTGATCACAATTGAGACACTCAGTATAATGGTAAATATGGGTAAATTGAATAATAGGAAGAGAATGGGCAAAAGAACCCCAAATACCACCAAAATCATAAAGATCACATATAGGTAACGCAATAAACTGGGTAGACGATTGTCGATCTCATCCTGAAGATTAAACAGTTTTGGCAATAGATCTGAAGTGAAATAATCTCCAAGTTTTGATAGGAATACCTCATTGAAAGAAGAATCTTCAAAAGCTTCAGGATCGATGCTATTGGCCAATGACATGATCTTATCCTGATGTCTTTCGTAGACCGCATTGATATCCAAAGTTTCTTTATAGATCCCAAATTTATATCCAAAATAATAGAGTAGACCGGAACCGGATTTATGTTCAAGCCACTTTTCAATGATATCCTTATTGTAAATCTTAGGATAGATCACATTCTTGGGCACTCTTTTATCCTTTGCTTTGGTGAATAACAAAGATTTCAGCTCCAAATACAGATTCTCGGTGTCACCATAATGATGATTCTCCTGTAGAAATTCAATTGCAAGCTTCGACTTACCTTTATAGAACTCTTTTACATCAAAGAAGGTCAGTCCGTCGTACTCATCATCTATGTAGTCTTTCAATCCCGGGAGCCACATCTTGGAATTCAGCAATATTTCAATGATATTCCTGAAATAATGCATCTTTTGAGTGATCTTGCTCAGTCCATCGATAACGTTAAGACGTTTCGATTTAAGACCGATAGCCGAAGAAGCCAAATAGATCATGATGAGTGTAGCCAGTACACCACTGATACCTATAAAAAGAGAAGAAAGAGAAGAGATGGTTTGTTTGAACTCTTCAACAAAAAGAACTTTTTGCCATAGTAAGAATACCAATGCAATGCAGAGAAGCCCACTTAACACGATCGGAATAAAGGCATACAAATCTTTTGTAAAAGATCTATTTCTCATTTTTGTGTATAGTTATAAGCTTTTTAAAGCTTTATGCATATCAATAGAACCTTTTGATTCTTTTAACATTACATCGATACGGGTTAAGTGGCTCAATAAGCCAACAATCCCAATATATATAACTACTCAAGTATTAATTTGTACAAATGTTATTTAGTTAAATCGGGTCAAAAGTAGGGAATATATCGATATACTGTAGTAAAAAACCTACAAATCGTTATAAAGGAGGTTTTTATCGTTTAAATACACAAAAACGCCGATAAAGTTAAAATCCTACGGCGGTATCATCACCTCTATGGTCTGCACCACCCTCGAGTCGACCGTCCTCAAGAACCAGTATTCCATCCACTAATCCAATCACTATTGATGGCTTTTCTTCTATTGTATAGCCTTTTCTTTCCAATTCAATGAAAAGTTCCTTAGAAAAGACATCAGGCTCAAAGGTAACTACGTCGGGAAGCCATTGATGGTGAAATCGTGGTGCATTTACAGCTTCCTGCATATTCATCTTGAATTCATAGACATTCAGAATGGTCTGCATTACCGAAGTGATGATCTTGGAGCCTCCCGGGGTGCCCACACTCATCCAAAGGGCGCCATCCTTTTCAATAATTGTTGGAGTCATGGAACTAAGCATTCTTTTTTGGGGTACGATGGCATTAGCTTCCCCACCGATTAGTCCAAACATATTGGGTTCACCGGGTTTTGCACTGAAATCATCCATTTCATTATTCAGAAAAAAGCCCAATTCTCTCACGTATAATTTGGAACCATAAGCAGCATTCAGAGTTGTTGTAACGGCTATTGCATTCCCAAACTGATCTATGATAGAGTAATGGGTGGTCTCTTCACTTTCATATCCTGGTATTGTACCATAGCTCAAATTTTGAGATGATGTGGCATTATCGAATGTGAAATCTTCCATTCGGGACTGAATATAAGCATCACTGATTAGCGTGTCCACCGGAACATCAACAAAATCGGGATCTCCTAGATAATAGCTTCTATCTGCATAGGATCTTCTTTCGGCCTCAGTGATCAATTGAATGGCTTTTAGGCTATTATGACCATATTCACTAATCGGGAATGGTTCAATTGATTTTAAGATCTGAGCAAGACAGATACCACCACTTGAGGGAGGAGACATTGAAATGATCTTCAGGTTCTTATAATTAAAAACGATGGGTTCTCTCCATTCTGTTCCGTAGGCATCTAGGTCATCCATGGTGATAATCCCCCCTTTGGATTGTATATAATTCACCAGTTTCTCACCGGTTTCTCCCTGGTAGAATTCTTGTCTGCCGTACTCCGCAATTCTTTTCAACGTATTAGCCAGTGCTATATTCCTTAATGTGTCACCTTCAACATATTGTTTGGTGAAGATCGAATGATCTCCGTTGGTCTCAAAAATGATCTCTTTAAATTTTTTGAGTCTTTCGGATTGTTGTTCTGTGATAACAATTCCTTTTTCAGCAAGTTCGATCACCGGGCTTAGTACTTCTTCTATGGGAAGTGTTCCGAATTTCTCATGTACCGAAAAGATCCCGGCAATGGTTCCTGGAACTCCAACTGCCAAGCCCCCCAGTTTGCTTTTTTCTGAGATATATTCACCATCTTCACTTAAGAACATATTGGAATAGGCCTCGATTGGGGCTTTTTCTCTGAAATCCAGAGTACCGATCTCACCAAATTCAGTTCTATAGACCATGAATCCACCTCCACCGAGATTTCCCGCATAAGGAAATGCAACTGCTAAGGCCATTTCAGTAGCGATCATGGCATCGAAAGCATTCCCTCCCTTTTTCAATATATGTATTCCGACCTTGGAAGCCTCCTTTCTAGCCGATACCACCATGGCATTCTCGGTAATGAGACCTTTAACAGGTATTGGTTCAGTTGAAGTTTGAACTTCCTCTTTGCAGGAGAAAATGGTGAACAATAGAAATAACAAAAAGTACTTTTTCATAAGATCTGTAATTTGTTCTTGGAATAAGCGATCAGCTCCTCGAAGAAATCGGTGAATTCGTTCTCAAATTCTGTATAGTGGTACTCCAGTTCCATGATGGCTAAATTCATTTTTGACCTCTTATCGGTTCGCTTGTTCATTTTACTTAAGATCGTACTGATACCTTCAACCGTCGAATAGCTCAACAACCAATTGTCTGATATCATGATGGGGAGTAGATATTGAATATTTATTGGGAGTATGTCATAGTTATTCTGAAGCAGGTCATAAAATTCATTTACAAATTCAGATAATGGCTGTGAATGATAGTCGGTCCAGTTCTTGGCTAAGAAATGGTCATAGATGATATCTACTATAATTCCGCTATAATGGCCGTATTTACTATGTAATTTTGCGGTACTCTGACGAACTATAGGGTGCTTATCGGTAAAGGTATCTATTCCTCTATGCAATAAGATCCCTTTTTGTATGGATTGGGGGAAATTCTTGTATTTGGATCCTTTAATTCCATCTGCAATGAAATTACCTATAATTACTCCATCGTCATCTCCAGAAAGGTATATATGAGCCAAAAAATTCATCAAGCACAATTTACAAAATACCGTGGAAGAATTATGTTATAAAAAGTATCTTTGTGAAAAATCTTAAATTAATGACCCTAATAAAGTCAATTTCAGGAATTCGCGGAACGATTGGAGATATTCAAGGAGAGAATTTAACACCGATCGATGTGGTTAAATATGCAGCAGCTTACGGAGCTTGGGTCAAGCAGGTAAGAGAAAAGGATACTTATAGGGTTGTTGTAGGCAGAGATGCCAGGATCTCAGGTGAAATGATACAAGAGCTGGTTATGAACACCTTGGTTGGCATGGGAATTCATGTTATCGATCTGGGTTTATCGACCACACCAACCGTAGAAATGGCAGTAATGATGGAGCATGCAGACGGAGGAATAATTTTGACCGCTTCACACAATCCAAAACAATGGAATGCCTTAAAATTATTGAATCATCAAGGGGAGTTTCTAAATGCTGAAGAAGGAAGAAAGATCCTGAACCTGGCAGATGATGGTAATATCCGATTCTCTGAAGTGGATATGCTGGGCAAGATCACCAAAAATGAGGCCTATATCGATCTGCATATCGAAGAGATTTTGGATCTGCCATTGGTAAATGTGGAAGCCATTAGGAACGCAAAATTCAAAGTGGTAGTAGATGGAGTGAATTCGACCGGTGGTATAGCGGTCCCCTTATTATTAGAGGCTTTGAATGTGCACCCGGTGAAATTATATTGCGAACCAACTGGACATTTTCCTCATAACCCCGAACCCCTGAAGGAGCATTTGGGAGATCTTATGAAGAAGGTGATCGATGAACGAGCCGATCTTGGTATTGTCGTAGATCCCGACGTCGATCGTTTGGCCTTTGTAGATGAAAAGGGAGCCATGTTTGGAGAAGAATACACTCTGGTGGCGATTGCCGACTATGTATTGCAACATACACCTGGGAATACGGTTTCGAACCTATCATCGACAAGAGCCTTAGAGGACATAACAAAAAAACACAATGGGAGCTATAAGGCCAGTGCGGTTGGAGAAGTAAATGTTGTTGCTATGATGAAGGACACTCAAGCTGTTATTGGTGGAGAAGGTAATGGGGGAGTGATCTACCCGGAGTTGCATTACGGAAGGGATAGCCTGGTCGGTATTGCTTTATTCCTGAGCTTATTGGCCGATAATTATGACTCGGTTAGTGAGATAAGAAAGAAATATCCATCTTACTTCATGAGTAAAAAGAAAATAGAGCTTACTCCAGATCTGGATGTGGACTCTATCTTATTAAAAATTCAGGAGAATTATAAGAAGGAGCGGATCACCACCATAGATGGTGTGAAGATCGATTTCGATGAAAGTTGGGTGCATTTGAGAAAATCCAATACCGAACCCATCATTAGAATTTATACCGAATCTAAATCACAGGGTGATGCTGATGAGTTGGCTGATAGTTTCATTTCAGAAATTAAAAGGATCGCATATTAAATCTATAAGAGAAAAATGTCATTGAATACCAATATAGAAAGAACTAAACTGGAACAGTATTTCAAATCGTTCCGAAAGAATATCCTGGGGATCGATCAGACGTTCATTTCCCCTTTTGGTGAAAAGAAAATCGTTTATGTGGACTGGACGGCCAGTGGTCGATTGTATAAACCTATTGAGGAAAAGATGTTGAATGGATTCGGACCCTTTGTTGCCAATACACATACTGAAACAACGGTTAGTGGAACCACCATGACCCAGGCATATCATGAGGCAAGAAAGATCGTTAAAGAGCATGTTAATGCCCATCCTGATAATGATGTACTATTACCAAGTGGAACTGGAATGACCGGAGCGGTCAATAAATTCCAAAGAATACTAGGTTTGAAGATACCGGAGAACTTCAAGGATAGAATTACTCTAACGGATGAAGAACGACCAGTGATCTTTATTTCTCATATGGAGCATCATAGCAACCAGACATCTTGGTTGGAGACCATAGCTAAGGTGGTTGTGATACCCTGTGATGACGATGGCCTGTTCTGTATTGAAAATCTAAAGACTCTTTTGGAACAGTATAAGGAAACACCCCTGAAGTTTGCATCGATCACCAGTTGTTCCAATGTTACCGGAATAAAAACTCCCTATCATGAAGCGGCTAAGCTAATGCATCGGTATGGTGGTTATTGTTTTGTTGATTTTGCCTGTTCGGCTCCCTATGTGAAGATCGACATGCATCCGGAGGATGAGGAAGCATACCTTGACGCTATTTTCTTCTCTCCCCATAAATTTTTAGGCGGGCCGGGCACAAGCGGCATTCTGATATTTAATAAATCACTGTATCACAATATGGTTCCAGATTGTCCAGGAGGTGGAACCGTAAGTTGGACCACACCTTGGGGAGATCATAAGTTTTTAGATGATATTGAAGACCGGGAAGATGGAGGTACACCCGGATTCTTACAACTGATCAAATCCTCATTGGCCATTAAGCTGAAAGAGAAGATGGGGGTCGAGAACATACTGGAGCGCGAAGAAGAATTACTTAGCTACCTTTTCAATCGATTGAAATTCAAGGACGACATCTATATTCTGGCCGATCAGCATGAGGATCGATTGGGGGTCATTTCGCTGATCATTGGAGAATTGCATCACGATCTAGCCGTTAAGATTTTAAATGACCGATTTGGTATTCAATCCCGCGGAGGATGTAGTTGTGCTGGAACTTATGGGCATTACCTATTGAATATCGATCATGAGAAATCGGACGAGATCATTGGAAAATTAGAATCTGGTGCCTGCGAATTAAAACCCGGATGGGTTCGGTTTTCGATACACCCTACGACCACTTATGCTGAAATCAAATATGTATGCGATAGCATCATTGAATTATCTCAGAATTATAAGGAATGGGTGAATGAGTACACATTCAAAAACGGTAAATTTTGTCATAATTCAGAACTCAACTCGAACAATTCTGACAAGATCGAAAATTGGTTCTCGATCTAATTAATTTCTAAGCTTCCACCTTTTGTGAGACCAGAGATAATATTGTGGGGTTTCCCTGATCTGAGCCTCCAATTCATTTAAGAACATACGGGTTATCTCATAATCTTTATGATCCTTTGGATTTTCTGTTAATGGAACAAATCGTGTTGAATAATATCCGCGTTTAATTTTTTTGATTTGAAGGTATACTGGAATGGAATCAAGTTTTTTTACCAGCTCTTCGGTTCCGGTAAATACAGGCACATCGATGTCCATAAAGGTGTCTCGATGCTTGAACGCATTAAGCTTGGGAGTTTGATCCGAAATGATCAGGGTTATTGAATTAATTTTACGATTTGCGCTTCTAAACAACTCCTTGGTTATATTCTTATTGGATATTGTAGTCGCTCCAAAGCGACCTCGGATCTTTCTGACCATTGTGTCGAAATATGGATTGGCCAGGGGTTTATAGACAGCATAACCTTTTTGTTTAACATGATGTTTGAGGATATTGCTCCATTCCCAATTGGCATAATGCCCACACATTAAGAGTACACTTTTGTTCTCTTTATCATATCTATGCATCAACTCGATGTTCTCAAATCGAAATCGCTTGGTGATCTCCCGTTCTGAAATAGTTATGTTCTTGATGGTCTCAAAAATAAGATCACAGAGATGCAAATAGAATTTTCGTGCTATTGCTTTATGCTCTTTTTTTGATTTGTTGGGAAATACCAGTTGAAGATTGTTTAACACCACTTTTTTTCTATATCCAACAATATAAAATAACAGTAAATAGAGAATATACGACTTTATATATAAGTACCACAAGGGGAAAATGGATATGACCCAAAGTAGCGAATAAACAATTATATAAAGAAGACGTTTCATAGTAAAAGTTATAGCAAATCTAACTAAATTTATCGCATTATTAAATAGATTGTTTATGGATGGAATACATATTGCCACCTTGATCATTATAGGGGCAAATGTTCTTTTCTCTTTCAAGGGATTCAACGACTTCTCTCACTTCGAGAAATATAAGTTCAATATAGCCGGTATCAGACGTGGTGAGCAGATCAGAATGATAAGCTCAGGATTTTTACATGCCGACTTCTCGCACTTATTGTTCAATATGTTGACCTTATACTTCTTTGCAGATGTTGTGATCTTTACATTGGGTGTTTTCCCATTTGTGTTAATCTATTTCGCAAGTCTGATATTTGGGAATATATTATCATTCTATTTCCATAAGGAAGAGTTTCACTATAGTGCAATAGGAGCGAGTGGGGCAGTCATGGGAGTGCTTTATTCTGCGATCTTATTGTATCCGGACATGGGATTGTATCTTTTTTTTATTCCCATACCGATACCGGCTTGGATCTTTGGAATCCTGTATTTGTTATATTCCATCTATGGGATGAAAAAGAGCTTGGGAAATATAGGTCATGATGCTCATTTTGGAGGAGCCATCGCAGGGTATGTGCTCACCATATTATTGTTACCATCATTATTGGATAGCCATCTATGGGTGGTGGTATTATTGGCCATTCCCATATTGATCCTGTTTGTATTGATGAAAATGAAGAAAATCTAAAATATTTAATTACGATGAAACTTAAAGCAACATTATTAATAGTATTATTCAGCTCAATTATGATAGCACAGAATGCCGAACAACCAACCGTCGATGTAGTTGGAGAAGGCGTGGTATACGTAGTACCCGATGAAGTAACCATAAAGGTTCAAGTAGAAAATGAAGGTCAGAATCCAAAAGAACTCAAGCAAACCAATGATCGAATTGTCAATGAGGTATTGAACTTCATCAGAAGTCAGAATATAGACGATAAGAATGTCCTAACGCAATACATCAGATTGTCAAAGAACTACGATTATCAAACCAAGAAATACAAGTTTGTAGCCAATCAATCCATTTCTATTATGCTGAAAGACCTGGATAAATACGAAGCCCTTATGAGTGGTTTACTGGAAAGTGGTATCAATCGGATAGATGGGATCTATTTCTCTTCTTCAAAAAAGGAAATTCTTGAAGCTCAGGCTCGTATAAAGGCCGTTGAGAATGCCAAGGCAAAAGCGGAGGAATACTCGGGTGTATTGGGACAATCGATCGGTAAAGCAATAAAGATCAGCGAATATCAAACCAATTACCCCACGCCAAGAAATGAAGGGATGCTAAAGGCCATGTCTGATGGTGGAGGTCAACAGACCATCTCACCTGGTGAAATGGAACTAAGGGTATCGGTAAATGTTAGATTTATCCTGAATTAATTACCAAATAAGGAAACCATTTTATTAACCAATGCTGGACCTCTAAGGTTTTTGGCTATAATTACTCCATTCTCATCCAACAAGAAGGTAGCAGGGATTGAACGCACACTGTACAATCCTGCAATAGGATCTCTCCATGCTTTTAAATTGGATACATGATGCCAGGTAAGCTTATCATCGCTGATCGCCTTTAACCATCTTTCTTTCTGACCTTCTTTATCCAGTGAAACACTGATGATGTTGAGACCTTGATCATGGTATTTGTTGTAGACATTGACCACATTTGGGTTTTCTCTTCTACATGGCTTACACCAGGAAGCCCAAAAATCGATGATGGTATATTTCCCCAATACATCACTCAAGGAGATCATCTCTCCATCAGGTGAAGGCGCAGTAAAATCGGGTGCTTTACCACCCAAATCAGCCGTTTTCATCGAATTGATGGTTTTGTTCAAAAGCTTTGCACTACCAGAAGCTGCGATCTTGGGGCTAAAATTGTTCACAATCGATGCAGCATCGGTTGCATTGATCTCTTTTCTGCTCACCATCTCAGTCAGTAGCATGACCGAGAATAGAGAATTATTGTTATTGACTATAAATTGACGTTTGTAGTTCATTTCTTCTTCCACCAAAGCCCTGTTCTCTTTTTGTAGTTCAGAAACCAACATACCGTCTTGTTCGATACGTGCCTGTTTGATGATCTGGGTGTTCTTTTTTTTGATCCTGTTGAAATCCTTTATCTTATCGTTGAATGCCTTGTAAGCATCGTTCTGCTGACTTCCGATAACATAGGAAGACTCTAAACTATCTTTATAAATAGCTGCTTTTAGATCGGTGTTCTCAGGAAAGAACAATATGGTATTCTTCTTATTATCTACCTTAAAGAAATGAACACCCTGTTCGCTGTTCTTCATATAGGAGCCTGAGAATGACTCATTTTTCACAATAAGCGTGTCGATAACATCAGTCTGATTATTATCCAAAATCTTATGAACATATATCTTTGAACCATCCTCAAATCCTTGAGCTTTCCCATCGATAGTATAACTATTTGGATCGGTACAAGAGATCAGTGAAATTGTAAGTAATAAAGCTAATAAACGTCTCATATTCTATAATTTATTTTGACAAAAATATCTTTATTTTCCATTAAATAAAATCTAAAGACTGTAAAAAAATGTTAATACCAGTTCTTTGGAAATGACATTTAATTATAAAAATGTAATTTTATAGACTAATTATTTTTGAATGAGATGATTTCAGTAGAGCAGGAATTTCCATTACAGATCGAGGTAAGCTTTAAGAAGCTTTTCGATTCATATCGGGCTCAGATGGGTTCTGGTAATGAATTGATGCAGAAGCGATTTGAGTATATTTTGAAAATAGCCAAAGAGAACCCCATTCTTTCAAAGGGAATTAGAACTAAGGCTCAATTAAAAGAATATATGCCTCAGATCGATATGATTTTGGATGATCTTCTTAATCCCCTGCTCACCAAGAATGAAATAAAGGGGATATCCTTCCCCTTTAACGAGACATTTTTCAAAACAACTCAGCGCTATAAGGATATATTGTCTGATGCTGGTGATGATTTCACATTGGAACTAACGAATTTCAGTGACCGGGAATTCTTTATCATGGGTTGTAGTATGATCCTTAATTTCTATTATGGGTATCAGGTTGATTTCAGAAGACCTTTCTATTATAAAATCCCGGATAAAAACGGTGTAATAAGAAGTTATCGTGTGATGTATAATGCCGATTTCATTGAGATCGTTAAGACAAGTAGATCAAAAGAGATCACTCAGGAAGATGTAGACAGGTTATTGGAGAATTTTGAGAATATCGAAGTCTGGAAGGAGTTGTTCCCACCCGACAGTTGGAAGTTCAAAGGGTTTGTGATCGTGAATTTATTCGATGTGACCATGGACGTATCAGTCTCGGATTTTAAAACGAACCTGTTGAAAGAGGAAAATGAACAGGCCATTTCCTATAGCGATTTTGTCAATATTTTCAGGTCATTGTTCAATATAAATGATATTGATATTGGGTTTTCAAATTATAATGAAGAGGAGGGAACATTTGAGAAAGTGACTTACAATAGTTTTCTTCTGAACGGAATGTCCTCACAATTAAGCAGTGAAGCATTATGCCACCATTCCCATAATATTCTGTTTAATAAACATGAGCTGTTTAATATCACCAATGTCGAGAAATACCACAAACAGCATCCAGATAATCCCTTGCTTAAAAAATTGAGGAGTCAGAAGATCCAAAGTGCCATATTCGCAACTATATTGGATAACGGAAAGGTATTGGGAATTTTGGAAATTGTATCCCATGAGACAAATAGCCTGAACACGATCAATGCCCATAAATTAGAGGAAATCATGCCTTTTCTCATTGATTTTGTAGTGCGGTCTAAGGAAAAAATGAACAACGATCTGGAGTTGATCATTCAGGAGGAATGCACCTCGATTCATTCCAGTGTTCATTGGAAATTCAAGAATGAGGCCAGAAGGTATTACGATGAATTGAAGAAAGGTAAAAAGGCGAATTTTAAAGAGATCGTATTTGAAGAAGTATACCCTCTATTTGGTCAAGTAGACATCAAAGGATCGTCCAATGCGAGGAATTTGGCTACCAAAAAGGACCTAATACTTCAATTGGATTTTGTTAAGAATAAGATAGTTAAGATTATTGAGGTTGAACCTTTATTGATCTATGAACAATTGGTTTTCAGGATCAACGAATATCTGAATGAATTGAAGGAACAGCTATTGGTGGATAGCGAACAGCGGGTGATCCAGTTCTTAAGTGAGGATATACTACCCTTATTTAAACACTTGTCCTCAAAGAATGAGAAATTAGAGAAGATAATTGCAGATCACTGTACCTTAGAAGGAACTAAATCCGGGTTTACCTATAAGTATCGAAAGCAATATGACGATTCTGTAACGCTCATAAACAGAAACATGGCATCGGTAATCGATAAGCATCAAATTGATGCTCAGGCTATGTATCCACATTACTTTGAACGATTTAAGACCGACGGGGTTGAGCACAATCTATACATTGGAGAATCGATAACAAAACACAATACCTTCAACAAAGTATATCTATACAATTTGAGGCTGTGGCAACTTCAGGTGATGTGTGAAATGGAGAATAACTTCTATTCCTTAAAGGATGATCTGCCAGTCCCATTGGATGTCTCATCCATGATACTGGTATTCAATAATCCACTATCCTTGCGATTCAGAATGGATGAAAAACGTTTTGATGTTGATGGCACCTATAATGCACGGTATGAGGTTGTGAAAAAAAGAGTGGACAAGTCCTATATAAAAGGAACCTCCGAACGGATAACGCAGCCTGGAAAGATTTCCATAATCTATACCCATTCCGAGGACGAGAATGAGTATTTGAAATACATTTCGTTCTTACAATCGAAAAGTAAATTGGAGGATGATGTTGAAATTTTGGAAGTTGAAGATCTACAAGGTGTGACCGGTTTAAAAGCCATTCGTGTAAGTGTCCTGTATTCTAAAAAGAAGGACAGCGCAGAAAAGTACTATACCTATGAGGATCTTATGAATGAGATCGAATAGTTCGTTTAACTGTCTGCAAAAATTACGGCTATTGTAAAAGCAAACACCGACATTAAAATACCCACCATGAATATATTATAGGTCAATCGCAATAAAGAATATTTCTTTTGAAGTACAGCTCCGAGAAAATAGAGATCTTTGGTCATGGAGGAATATACATAATCTTTGTCCAATAGCATTTCATTCATCGCCCACTCATAATCGTCCAGTTTCATTTTGTGAAAATTCCCAAAGAACAATAGATTGACATTCTTTTTCTTCACATCCTCTTTGGTAAACTTACCAGACGTTACATTGGGTCTTGTAGCCAGTACAGATAGAATGATCGATGTTACAGTAAAGAAAATGAAGATAATCGAAGGTATTATCAGATGATAGTTAGATGGATTGTCCAGCTTGGGGATCAAGGTGGAAAGTGTAATTGATATTATTATTGCATTAACAGATAGTAGTATATTGGCCTTGGTATCTGCAATATCACTTAGTTTGATATGATTTCTTAGTGTGATTCGAAAAACGCTTTGAATGGCCCTTTCCGGATCTTTGCTCTTGAGGTATTTTTTAAGTTCTTTTTTCTCATCGAATTTTTCAAGTTCTAAGTTCTTTTTTTCTTCCATCATTTTAGAAATATTTTGTTCTTTGAGCGGAGCCCAATGTTCTTTGGCATAATTTGTATAGTAGGTATGATTTGATTGAATCAGTTTGATGTTCTCATCCAGCCATTGTCTTTTATTGAAACTATATTTTCCCTGCAGTTTTAACTCCTGCCTTAATAATTCACTGGAATCTTTGAAATAGTGCTTAGCAAAGTGCGAGGTATCGGCATCACGAATAATGTATTCCAATTCATTTTTTGGGGTTGTTTCATATTGGGTGGCCATGATCAACTGCGAGACCATTTCAATAATGTCCTCATCAGCATGGTTCTCTTTTAGAAACTTGGTCGCTATGATAACACTATTCCTTTCATGATCTTCAGGACCATGAATATGCCCGGTATCATGAAATAGAGCGGCCAATAATAACGCCTTCTTTTCCTTATTTGAAATTGACGAATGTTCTATGAGTTCTTTGGTGTTCTTAAACACCCTCATAGTATGATCCAAATTGTGATATAGAAAGGAACTGGGCAGATCGGATATCAGTAAGTTTGAAATAAATTCAGTAGATTTAGCTATTAATTGATCCATAAATTTCAATCGTCTTTAGTTCACTAAATTATGAAGTATTTTTCATATACGGACTTCAAATTATCAATAGCATTGTTTTCGATGCTGTTTCTATTTAGTTGTGCAAGCTATAATTCAAAATATAGGGGTTCAGAAATCCAAAATGAAGTAGCTAAAGAATTTGACCCTACATCCATATATCTGATCGGTGACGCAGGAAACGCAAATTTGAATGAGACCACACCATCACTCAAAGCCTTTAAGGAAAAACTTAATGAGGGATCTTCTGAAAACGATCTGGTAATCTTTTTGGGAGACAATATCTATGAAAAAGGGTTGCCTCCTGAAGGTCATAAGGATAGAATACTTGCAGAACACCGTTTAAATGTGCAGCTTGATGCAATAAAAGACTTTGAAGGGAAAGTTTTATTTATACCTGGGAATCACGATTGGTATTTTGATGGTCTACCAGGTCTGAAGCGCCAGGAAGAATTTATTGAGGATAAATTAAATGATGAAGATGCCTTCCAGCCCGAAAAAGGCTGTCCAATAGAAAGTATCGATATCAGTGATTCATTGGAGTTATTGATTATCGACACGCAATGGTATCTGGTGAATTGGGATGATCATCCCACCATCAATGATCTATGCGATATAAAAACAAGAGAGGATTTTTTCCTGGAGATCGAAAGTGTTTTGAAGAAGAACAATGAGAAAACGATTGTTGTAGCCATGCACCATCCGGCTTTCACCAATGGCACACATGGTGGTAATTTCAATTTTAATAACCATTTGTTTCCCATGGGGAATAATGTTCCAATACCTGTTCTTGGAAGCATTGCTGCTCAATTGCGTGCAGTAGGAGGGGTGTCTCCACAAGACCGATCCAATGAACGCTATACGATTTTTATGAATCGTCTGATCACATTGATCAAAGGGAATGAGAAAGTGATATTGGTTTCCGGCCATGACCATAATTTACAGTATATAGAGAACGACGGCATTAAACAGATCATATCTGGGTCAGGATCTAAACAATCCCCTGTCGTTTTAGGTAAGGATGGTCTTTTCTCTTCAGGGGAAAGTGGATTCGCACGACTCGATATCAATGATGATGGATCTTCTCAGGTCAGTTTTTTTTCGGCTGAGGAGCACCGCCTTTTATTTAAAAAGAACATATATGAAGTTGAAGGTGATTATGACACATCACTTTTAGAATCCCAATTCAATACTTCGGAACGATCTTCGGTTTATGATGAGATCAAGGGGACCAATTCAAAAAATTTCAACTGGGTATGGGGCGATCATTATCGGTATGTATACGGGACTAAAATCAATGTACCCGTTGCCACATTAGACACCTTGTATGGAGGAATGGAATTGATACGAACGGGCGGAGGACATCAGACCAGATCCATCAGGTTAAAAAGCAAGGATGGTAGAACTTATGCAATGAGGGCGGTCAAGAAAAGCGCTGTCCAGTTTCTGCAAAGCGTCGCATTTAAGGATGTGTACGTTGAGGAAGACCTTAAGAACACCTTGACAGAAGATCTTATTTTGGATTTATATACTTCAAGTCATCCCTACGCTACATTTACGGTCTCTGAGCTTTCTGAGGCCATAGGATTGTACCATACCAACCCAAGATTGCTGTACATACCAAAACACCCATATCTGGGTAATTACAATAAAGAATATGGAGATGAACTATATATCATCGAAGAACGTCCGGATGATACGTTCCTGGATAAGGATTCATTTGGTAAACCCGATGATATTGAAAGTACCAATGATGTTTTGGAGAATATCAGAAAGGATGAAAAATACAAAGTTGATCAGAATGCATTTATAAAAGCAAGATTATTTGATATGTTGATCGGGGATTGGGATCGGCATTACGATCAATGGCGTTGGTCAAGGTTCAATATTTCAGACGATGAAGTTATCTATCGTCCTATTCCCAGAGATCGAGACCAGGCATTTTCTAACTACGACGGTGCTGTATTTGATGTGTTGAAGGTGTTATTACCGGCTTCAAGGCAGTTTCAAACCTATGACGATGAAATCAGGGATGTAGATTGGCTCAACCTAGCGGGGATCAAGATCGACAGGACCTTCCTGCAGGAATCCACCAAGGAGATGTGGCTGTCTCAGTCCAGATTTATTCAAGATCATCTAACCGATGAAATCATAGAAGAAGCATTCTCAAAATTTCCAGATGAAGTTCAAGATGAGACCCTTGATGAGATCAAGAGAAAATTAAAGAAAAGACGTGATGACCTAAATAAGACGGCTACAGAATACCATCTATTTCTATCAGAGTTGGTGATCGTTACTGCAACCGATAAAGACGATCATATTGAAGTGGTCAGAAGCAATAATACAACCAATATCTATATATCTAGGATAAAGGGGGGTAAGATCCAGGAACCCTATAAATCAAGGATCATTTATTCAGATGAGACCAAAGAGATCTGGATCTATGCGCTGGATGATGATGATAGAATTGATATAAGGGGCGAGGGTTCAAACCCTGTTAAATTGAGAATTATAGGAGGTCAGAACAATGATGTTTATAATATTCATGATGGTAGAAAAGTTAAAGTATATGATCATAAATCTAAGCCCAATACCCTTTCAAATGCAGATAATGCTCGAATAAAATTTCAGGATATCTATTCAGATAATGTTTATGATTATCGAAAGCGAATTTCAAATATGAATTCAATTATCCCATTTATTGGTTCAAATCCGGATGATGGATTAAGGTTCAGCATTATCAATACATATACGGTAAAAGGATTCAAAGAAGACCCTTTTCAGCACAAACACCAGTTTGAAGGAAGTTATTATTTTGCAACGCAAGGCTTAGATCTAAATTATAATGGAACCTTTACCAGAACATTTGGCTTATGGGATCTATTGTTAGGTGGTCATTTCTCAAGTGATAACTATTCACAGAATTTCTTTGGATACGGAAATGAAACTATTAACCCGGAGGATGATTTGGGAATGGATTACAATCGGGTAAGAAAAGGAAATTTAAGAGGGGAGATTGGCATTGGGAAAAATGGTTTTCACGGATCCAATCTGAGTATCAAAGCTGCGCTTGAAAGAATAGAAGTAGAGCCTACTTTCGGAAGGTTTATATCAGATTATTTTGCTAATTACGATCAACTTTTTGATGATCACTTGTATTCCAATGTGAATATAACTTATGAGTATTCTAACTATGATCTAAAGGTCAATCCAACCAAGGGAATGCTTTTTGAATTGAATACGGGTATTTACAATAAACTGAACGGAGATAATAAGACTCACGGGTATCTTGTTCCTAAGATCGAATTCTACAATTCGATCTCAAGAAACCGTAAGCTGATTCTTAAGACCATGGCACAGGGTCATTTTAATCTGGGCGAGGATTTTGAGTTTTTTCACGCAGCCAATTTAGGCGCAAGCACTGGTCTAAGAGGGTATCGTAATGAACGATTTTCAGGAAATAGTGCCCTGGTCTTTGGTGGGGATCTTCGATATGGATTCAATGAATTCAAGACCGGATTATTGCCCATTCAGATTGGGATTTTTACTGGATATGACATTGGCAGGGTATGGGCTGATGATGAAACATCTAGCATCTGGCATGATGACCTTGGTGGTGGCTTATGGGTTAATGCGATCGACACTATATCAGGTCAATTCGGAATATTCGCAGGAAATGAGGGGCTTAGGTTCTCATTTGGTTTTGGAATGGATCTCTAATGGCTAGGTAGTTTTAGTGAATATAGATTACCACCTTCAATTCCATATCGCTCATCGGCAATATAAATTTCATTAAGGCTTTTAAATGTGATACTCTCTTTCTGGGAATGATGATCGAGTTCTATGGTCAAGATATCACCACTAAAAAAACGATCCTGATGATAATTCTTCAGTAGCCAGACCTTGTTACTACTTAACAGGGCAAGGGTTCCCGTATCGTGATGAATTGCCGAAGAAGTTATCTGACATTCCTTCTTTTGATCACAAAACGAATATTGATCGATCAATTCAGCAGTAAAATGACCTTCCTCAGCAGGGATTCGATATACTTTGAACACCCCATCAAATTTACTACTGCGATTTTTTGTAAACAGATAGAAATGATCGTTCAAATGAATAAATGCCTCAACATCAAAATTGAATTTCTTGGATTTTGGAGGAAATTTCTTTTGGTCTTCAAAAGTAAATGTGGTTACCGAGGCTTCCAATTCATCATTTGTATTGTTTAAAAGGCCCGTTATTCCATAGATGGTGAGGTCCTTTCGCTTATTCTTATTATTTCCAAAATCGCCAATGTATAAATTTCCTAAAGTATCGGTTGCAAGGTCTTCCCAGTCTCTATTCATAGCATTGGATATTCTAATTGTTCTCTCGATAGAATTTGAAACAATATCGTAACCATATAGGGTGTTGGAATTGCCTGAGTCATTGATCATCCAGACCAGATCACTATTGGGAATCAGTTCAATACCGCTCACCTCATCTACTGAACCTGGGAGTGATGCAATAAGTTTGATCTTTCCGGACTGCTGACAATTAGCGACGGATAAAATGAAAGTGATAATTAAGAATATCCTGATCATAATGGCAATTTAATCAATTGAATAGCACGATTAATAATAAAACTATAATTTCTATTAATTTTTGTATTTGTCGTACATTTACGCACTTAAAAGTCCCCTGTACATGAAAGACTACTTAGATATAGCCATACAGGCTTCAATAGAGGCAGGAATAGAGATTCTTAAGGTGTATTCTACAGCATTTGAGGTTGAGATCAAAGGGGATGATTCTCCATTGACCCAGGCCGACAAGAACGCCAATACGGTGATCAACAACTATCTGAAAGGAACGAATATTCCAATAATCAGTGAAGAGAACAAACAGATCGATTATTCAGAAAGGAAGAAATGGGATAGGTGTTGGATCGTCGATCCGTTGGATGGCACTAAGGAATTTGTTAAGCGTAATGGTGAATTTACCGTAAATATAGCATTGGTTAAAGGAGGGGTTCCAAAATTGGGGGTCATCTATGTCCCGGTAACCAAAACACTCTACTTCACCGATATGAATTCAACAGCAGCATACCGGATCGACCTGGAAGATGTATCCATTTCACTTGATACAATATACACCAATGCAAAAAGAATCACACCTAGTGATGATGATCAGGGTACTACCCGAATTATCGGAAGCCGGTCGCATTTGAATGACGACACCAGGAACTATATTTCCAATATGGAGAAGCAGAGAGATGTGGAGATCGTATCAAAGGGAAGTTCGTTGAAATTTTGCATGGTTGCTGAAGGGGAGGCCCATATCTATCCGCGGTTTGCTCCGACAATGGAATGGGATACCGCTGCCGGACAGGCCATTTGCGAGGCGGTTGGAATTCGTGTTATAGATAATTCAACCCTAAGTCCGTTGTTATACAATAAGAAGAATTTATTGAACCCACATTTTTTGGTATCAAAATAATTGAAAGGTGGTAAAACAAGAATCACATCTGCGGAGTTTGATAAAAGGTATTTCCTGGAGGTTTATTGCCACTACCGATACCATACTGGTCGTTTTGTTAATTACCTGCCTCTATGGTCAGTGTAGTATAGGGAATGCGCTAAAGATCGGTTTGATCGAATTTTTTATCAAATACGGGATCTATTATGTTCATGAGCGCATTTGGCAAAAGATCAGGAAAGGCAGTACCGTAACTAAACGGCAATCACTACACAAGACAATATCCTGGCGTGTTTTGGCTACTACGACCACCTTCATTATTTCAGGTGCCATTTTAAAAAGTTTTAATGAAATAGCACTTTTTATAGCCTTAACCGAGTTAATTACTAAATTTGCACTTTATTATTTGCACGAGAGATTATGGTTAAGGATTCCTGTAGGAAAGATCAGGAGCTATTTCAAAAAGCAATAAAATAACATGCAGAAAAACGTGATCCCACATAAATTCAGTATTACCAAGGAACAACGTGGTGAGCTTAAAGATCACAATGCTCTTCTATTGTGGTTTACCGGTCTGTCAGGATCTGGTAAATCGACCATTGCCAATGCGGTTGAACATGCCTTGCATGAACGAGGAATTCATACCTATATCTTGGATGGTGACAATGTCCGTAAGGGACTGAACAATAATTTATCGTTCTCCCCAGAGGACCGAACAGAAAATATCAGACGAATTGCCGAAGTGGCCAATCTTATGGTTGATGCCGGATTGGTGGTGTTGGCAGCTTTTGTATCACCATATGAGAAGGATAGAAAGAATATTGAGGACATCGTTGGAAAGCAGAACTTTGTGGAAATATTCATCGACACTCCATTGGAGGAATGTGAGCGAAGGGATGTAAAGGGATTATATGCAAAAGCCAGAGCCGGCGAGATACAGGATTTTACCGGGATCAGTGCCCCTTATGAGACTCCAAAGAAACCGGATATTATTGTAGATACCACCACGAATACAGTAGAAGAATCGGCGGCAATTGTTCTTAAAAAAATTGAAAAAAAACTAACTAATTAATGAGTAGATATTATTTAAATTACTTGGATGAATTGGAATCTGAAGCCATCTTTATATTAAGAGAGGTTTGGGCGCAGTTTCAAAATCCCGTGATCCTGTTCTCAGGAGGAAAGGATTCAATACTGGTAACTCATCTTGCAAGAAAAGCCTTTTTCCCGGCCAAAGTTCCCTTTCCACTGATGCATGTTGACACAGGTCATAATTTTCCGGAGACCATTCAGTTCCGTGATGATCTGGTCAAGGAGTTGGATGCTCAATTGATCGTAGGTTCGGTACAAGAATCCATCGATACAGGAAGAGTAATTGAGGAAAGAGGAAAGAATGCTACCCGGAATGCCTTACAGATAACGACCTTATTGGATGCGATCGAGAGCAATAAAGTGGATTGTGCAATTGGGGGTGGTAGAAGAGATGAAGAGAAGGCCAGAGCCAAGGAACGCATTTTCTCCCATCGCGATGACTTTGGACAATGGGATCCTAAGAATCAACGACCAGAGCTATGGAACATATTGAATGGAAAGCATTTTGAGGGAGAACATTACCGTGCATTTCCGATAAGTAATTGGACCGAGATGGATGTCTGGAACTACATACTTAGAGAGAATATTGAAATTCCTTCATTGTATATTGCCCATGAGCGAGATGTGGTATGGAGAAATAAATCCTGGATCCCGGTCTCAGAATACCTGAAATTGGAAGAAGGAGAGGAAGTCTTCACTAAGAAAGTACGATTCAGAACACTTGGAGATATCACAATAACCGGAGGAATCGAATCCGAAGCCGACACCTTGCAAAAGATCGTAGCTGAGGTAGCTTCTATGAAACAGACCGAGCGAGGAAACAGGAGTGATGATAAGCGAAGTGAGAACGCCATGGAGGATCGTAAAAGACAGGGATATTTTTAATTGAACACCGAAAGAATACTAAAAGAATAACAATATCAATATGCAAATAGATAAGAACCAATTGTTACGATTTACAACTGCCGGAAGTGTAGATGATGGCAAGAGTACCCTGATCGGCAGACTTCTATATGACTCAAAGGCCATTTTTGAAGATCAATTGGAGGCGGTTGAGAATACCAGTAAACGAAAGGGGTTCGATGGAGTTGATCTGGCCTTGTTTACAGATGGTTTAAGAGATGAAAGAGAGCAGGGGATAACCATTGATGTTGCCTATCGATATTTTACCACCCCAAAAAGAAAGTTCATTATTGCTGACACACCAGGCCATATTCAATACACCAGAAATATGGTTACCGGTGCTTCAACGGCTAATGCAGCTTTGATTCTGATCGATGCCCGTAATGGAGTTATCGAGCAAACGAAAAGGCATGCTTTTATAGCCTCTTTATTGCAAATACCGCATGTTATTGTTTGCATTAACAAAATGGATCTGGTGGAATATTCGGAAGCAATCTATGAGGACATCATCAACCAATTCGAGGGATTCTCTTCTAAACTTTATGTAAAGGACATTCGGTTCCTGCCCATCAGTGCATTGAAAGGCGATAATGTGGTAAATCGATCCAAGAATATGGATTGGTATAAAGGAGCTCCATTATTGGACACGTTGGAACATCTGCATATCAGTAGTGACCTGAATAAGTTTGATGCCCGTTTTCCGGTTCAAACCGTATTGCGACCTCAAAGTGAGGGCTTCATAGATTATAGAGGCTATGC
>JAHEHC010000165.1 GCA_024644805.1 Flavobacterium sp.
TCATCAGTATAAGAACGAATTGCGCTGTCATTATTGTGGGTACCGAAATCCGATGTTGGAATCCTGTAATTCATGCGGTAATATAACGTTGGATGCTAAAGGGTTTGGTACCGAACAGATTGAGAATGAACTCAAGGAACTCTTTCCCAATCGTTCTATTGCACGAATGGATCATGATACCACCAGAAAGAAACATGCTTATGATAAGATCATTGAAGCTTTGGAGAATAAGGAGATCGATATCGTGGTGGGTACTCAGATGCTGGCCAAGGGATTGGACTTCAGAAATGTGGGTCTTGTTGGAGTGATGAATGCAGACAACTTGTTGAATTTCCCGGATTTCAGAGCTCATGAACGCAGTTTTCAGCTGCTTCAACAGGTATCGGGTAGGGCAGGGCGATTTGACAAACAAGGCAAGGTGTTGATACAGACCTTCAATCCGTTTCATCAGATAGTGCAGCAGGTCAGTACGAATGATTATGTGACCATGTATGAGCAGCAATTGGAAGAACGGTATCAATATAAATATCCTCCATTATATAAAACGATAAAGTTGACCATCAAAGATAGGGATCAGTTGAAGATGAAACGAGCCTCAAAGTGGTTTGGCGATGCTTTAAGGCAGTACTTCAAAGAAGCAGTATTAGGTCCGGAGCCACCACCAATCGGGAGGATCCGGAATCAGTATATCAGTAATATCCTGATCAAGATATCAAAAGAAGGATCACTGGTGCAGTCCAAGGAAATAATACAGGGAGTGTTCAGGAGTTTTCATTCCATTAAGGAATTCTCCTCGGTAAGGATCATTATTGATGTCGATCAGTATTAGATTATCGTCGCATGGAAGCGGTAAGGGCTTCTACCAGATCGGACTTACGATTCCGACTTAAAGGAAGCTGTTCTTTATCCAGTTCGATGACCTTGCTGTTATAGCGTTCCACTTTGTCCAGATTGACGATATAGGATTTGTGAATTCTTAAGAATCGATCTTTGGGCAATAAAGTTTCAAAGGCCTTCATGGTTGAAAGAACTACCAGAGCATCATGTTCGGTGACCAATTTCACATAATCACCTAAAGCCTCTATATAGCGAAGTTCATTCAGGAATACCTTACGTTTCTTCAGATTGCTTTTTACAAAGATGAAATCCTCCTCATCGAAACCATCCTCATTTTTCAATTTAAAATTGGTGATGGCCTTATGTACGGCATTCAGGAAGCGTTCTTTTGAAATAGGTTTTCTAAGGTAGTCGACCGCATCATAATCGAATGCTTTAAAAGCATATTTGGTCTTACCGGTCACAAATATGATCTGCGGTTTATTGGTAAGATCGTCCAAGAGGTCGAATCCGGATAGAATGGGCATTTCAATATCAAGGAAAACAAGATCGATCTCTGTATTGGCCAAGCCCATTTTCGCCTCGATCGCATTGTTATATTCTGCAACAAGGTCAAGGGATGGGTGAATTTCTATAAGCTTAACAATAGATAATCTCTGCAGAGTAGAGTCATCGACTATCGCGCATTTTAAAACAGCTTTGTCCACAGTAGTTAGTTTTTCCAATAGCAATTATAGTCAAAAAATCGATGAAAGGCAAGTTATTTTAACTTTTATCGTGAAAATCCTTCACTTTATCATTTTGTGTAGGAAAATAAGTATTATTTTATACCCTAAAACGATTAATTCAGATCCATTCGGTATGAGTTTTTTGAACCTATTTGATTCTCAGTAGGATCGAGAAACGAAGTAAATCAGAATCTCATTTGATAATAATAAATAAAGTATTATTTTTGCACGCTCTTGGCAAATAGCCATGAGTACTAATTTTAAAAATTTATTTATGAATCATTATGAAACTGTTTTCATCTTAAATCCCGTTTTATCTGAAGAGCAGATAAAGGAAGCAGTAAAGAAATATGAAGATTTTCTTGTTTCTCGAG
Organism: Flavobacterium sp.; assembly: GCA_024644805.1. Classification (GTDB taxonomy): domain Bacteria; phylum Bacteroidota; class Bacteroidia; order Flavobacteriales; family Flavobacteriaceae; genus Marifrigoribacter. The sequence continues at coordinate 1,940 of JAHEHC010000165.1, forward strand.
GTGCAAAGATGATATCGAAAGAGGATTGGGGGCTAAAGAAATTAGCTTATGCGATCCAGAACAAAAAGAGTGGTTTTTATCACTTATTTGAGTACACCGTTCCCGGTGAAGCAATTAACGAACTTGAAGTAGAATTCAGAAGAGATGAGCGAATCATGCGAAATCTTACAGTTAGTTTGGACAAACATGCAATAGCATGGGCTGAAAAAAGAAGAAATCGTAACAAAAAAACCGCTTAAGCTATGGCATCTATTGAACAACAAGCAAAAGGAAAAAAGGATGGAGAGATCAGGTATCTGACTCCATTGAATATAGAGACTACAAAGGCAAAGAAATATTGTCGTTTTAAGAGATCCGGAATCAAATATATAGATTATAAGGATCCGGATTATCTGATGAACTTTGTGAATGAGCAAGGTAAGATCCTACCAAGAAGATTAACAGGAACTTCATTGAAGTATCAACGTAAAGTGGCGGTAGCTGTAAAAAGAGCACGTCATTTAGCATTGATGCCTTATGTAGCCGATTTATTAAAATAATAAGTAGAAGGATTATGGAACTAATATTGAAAAAAGACGTAGATAACCTTGGATTTGCAGATGACGTAGTTACTGTAAAAAGCGGATACGGAAGAAACTTCTTGATCCCTCAAGGTTTAGCAGTTCTTGCAACACCTTCTACTAAAAAGGTGTTGGCTGAGACATTGAAACAACGAGCCTTCAAAGAGAAAAAGATCGTTGACGACGCCAAAGAAGAGGCAGAGAAGTTAAACGGACTTGAGATCAAGATCGCATCTAAGGCAGGGAATGACAATAAATTGTTTGGATCTGTTTCCAATGCCAATTTAGCTGAAGCACTTGAAAAAGAAGGTATTGAGATCGATAAGAAATTTATTTCTATTGCCGGTGGACTTGTCAAGAGAACCGGACAGTACGAAGCAACCATTCGCTTCCATAGGGAAGTGATCGAAAAACTGATATTTGAGGTCGTTGCTGAAGTGAAAAGCTAAAATTAGATTGTTAATAATTAACAACTTATGTTAATAGATTAAGCCATTCATATCAATTGAATGGCTTTTTTTATAGCTATTTTTATGGGAATTAACAATCAAACTTCTTTATTATGAAACAATTAAAACTTCTTTTAATTATTCCACTCATCCTATTAGGTACGATGACCTCCGTAGCACAGGTCACCACTTCGAGTATCAAAGGTGTTGTGGTAGATGAGAGTAACCAACCTTTCTCAGGAGCCAATGTAGTTGCTATACATACTCCTTCAGGGACTAAATCTGGTGCAATCACCAATTTTG
>JAHEHC010000166.1 GCA_024644805.1 Flavobacterium sp.
ACCAGATGGGGTTAGATTGGTGGCCGTATCCAAGACCAAGCCAGTCGATATCATTATGATGGCCTATAATTCAGGACATAGGATCTTTGGAGAGAACAAGATCCAGGAGATGGTCGCTAAACATCAAGAAATGCCCAAAGATGTAGAATGGCATATGATTGGTCATTTACAGCGTAATAAGGTCAAATACATCGCTTCATTTGTGAGCCTGATCCATTCAGTGGATGGTCTGAAATTATTAAAGGAAATTGATAAAAGAGCTGCTCAGCATGATAGGGTCATTTCCTGCTTGCTACAGATAAAGATCGCAGAAGAAGAAAGTAAATTCGGACTATCAGAACAAGGTGCCCTGGATCTGTTGGAATCGGATGAGCTTAGTTCTTTAAACAACATTCGTATCATTGGATTGATGGGAATGGCTACATTTACAGATGATCAGGAACAATTGAAAAGGGAATTCAGTAGTCTTAAGCGTTTTTACAATTCCGTAAAGGAACGGTACCAATTCACTACCTTATCGATGGGTATGAGTGACGACTATCGGTTGGCAATTGAGCTGGGAAGTAATATGATCCGTGTGGGGAGTGCCATTTTTGGAAAGAGAGGAATGTAGGTTGGAAGAGAGAAGTGGGAAGAAGGAAGTCAGAAGACTGAAGAAGGAAGTCAAAAGTAGGGAGATGGAAACTGGATGCTGCCTGTCCGAACCAAAGAGGCGGGGAAGAATGAAGTCAAAAGTTCAAATTTGAAAATCTGTATAAGAATTTATTAAATTAAAAGACTAACAAACTAAAAGACTAACAAACTACATTGTACGCAATCCTTGACATAGAGACCACTGGAGGGAAATACGACGAAGAAGGGATCACCGAGATCGCCATCTACCGATTTGATGGTCATAAGATTCAGGATCAATTCTTTAGTCTGGTGAATCCGGAACGCAGGATTCAGCCCTTTGTCTCCAATTTAACTGGAATAACCAATGAAATGCTTCGCAATGCACCGAAATTCTATGAAATTGCAAAACGAATCATTGAGATCACCGACGATTGCATCGTAGTAGCCCACAATGCCCAATTCGATAATCGTATCCTTACCACCGAATTCGAACGACTTGGTTATACTTTTGAAAAGGACATGTTATGCACTGTCGAACTTTCAAAAAAACTCATTCCCGGGCTGCCCTCCTATAGCCTTGGAAAACTTGCACGATCATTGGGAATCCCAGTAAGCGATAGACACCGGGCACAAGGAGATGCTAAAGCAACGACATTACTTTTCAGAATATTACTTGAGAAGGACGTTTCAAAAGAAATTATTCAAAAGACCATTAGGAAGGACCCAAAAAGGCAATTAGAACCAAAGCTTTTAGATATAATTGAAGAAGCTCCAACATCAACAGGCGTCTATTATATGCATCGGAAGGATGGTGCTATAATCTATGTCGGGAAAAGTAAGAATATCAAGAAACGGCTAATTCAGCACTTCACCAATGACAGTAGAAAATCAAAGAAGATCCAATTGGATATAGCCTGGGTCTCCTATGAGGAGACTGGGAATGACCTAATTGCTCAGCTTAAAGAAAGCGATGAGATCAAAAAGTTAAGGCCCCTTTTTAATCATGCTCTGAAACGAAATCTGTTTCAGTATCAGTTAACAGCATTTGAAGATAAATTGGGCTATTTGAATTTGAAGATCGATAAAGCCAATTCAAAAAAGAAAGCCTTGCTGACATTCACCAATTATAATCAGGCAAAATCACAACTGTATAAGATCACAGAAGAATTTCAACTTTGCCAAAAACTAACCGGTTTATATAAGACGGATCAGAGCTGTTTTCATTATAGTATCGATCAATGTTTAGGGGCCTGTATTGGTGAAGAGGATCCTGATATCTACAACTCCAGGATCGAAAAATTGATCGAAAAGCACAGCTATAACGATCAGAGCATGTTGATCATAGATAAAGGGAGAGAAGTGGATGAAAAGTCGGTGATCCTTATTGAAAATGGCATTTATCGCGGATATGGATTTTTCAATTTGAATTTTCAGATCAACAATTTAGATATATTGAGAACATTGATCATACCTATGGAAAACAATAGAGACACGCAGCATATTCTGCAGGGATATCTAAGAAGAAATAAAGTGGGAAAGATCGTAACATTAAAATAATGATGTCCAAATGCCTAAACTTATTTAACTTTATAACAAATTAGCAGAATTTTGAAAAATATTTTTAAATATAGTTGGAGGGAAAAACTTCATGACATCATCTACGAGGCTGACACCCCTTTGGGTAAATTGTTCGATGTCGTCCTGCTATTTCTAATTCTATTAAGCATCTTATTTGTTATGCTGGAAAGCGTAAGCAAATTCGATACAAAATTTCATGATATATTCTATATTGGTGAATGGGTTATCACCATCTTTTTCAGCATCGAATATATTGCTCGGGTAATCACCGTTAAAAAACCATTTCGGTATATTTTCAGCTTCTATGGGATCATAGATTTTGTATCGACCATACCATTGTACCTCTCTTTTATATTTGCTGGCACACAAGCCATTATACTGGTAAGGGCATTAAGGTTATTGAGGGTATTCAGGATATTGAAGATCACCCGCTATGTTGGAGAATCCAACAAGCTGGTTCGGGCTATGCTCCATAGTAGGGCCAAGATCTTCATCTTTTTATTCGCGGTACTCATCATTGCGATCATTTCTGGCACTTTAATGTATCTGATAGAAGGAGAAAAAAGTGGTTTCAGGAATATTCCGGTCAGTGTCTACTGGTGTATTGTAACCTTAACAACCGTTGGTTATGGTGATATTCATCCAATAACCCCATTAGGTCAATTCTTAGCTTCTTTCATAATGATCCTTGGTTATGGGATCATTGCAGTTCCAACAGGTATAGTAAGCGCAGAATACTCTCGCATAATTCCTGAAAAGATCCATACCAACACGCGAATATGTGCCAATTGCCATACAGCCGGTCACAGTGATAAAGCCAAATATTGCCATGACTGCGGAAAGCCAATTTGTGATACTGATGAAAGTTGAAAAAAATGTCCTCAGATAAACCAAGCTTGATCTGTATTGTTGGGCCCACAGCTATTGGTAAGACCTCATTATCGATTGACATCGCGTCAGATCTTAAAACCGATATCATATCGGCAGATTCTCGCCAGTTCTTCAAGGAGATGAAAATTGGAACAGCAGTTCCAAGTG
>JAHEHC010000013.1 GCA_024644805.1 Flavobacterium sp.
AATTCGTCTCTCGGTCGAGTCTCTTCATCAAATACCTATTATTTGAAATCGAAATTGATCCAGTCCAAGAATGCCCAACTTTCTTTGTTTGCCAATTATAGAGAGCTAAAGGACGATGATTCCGATAATAATATGGAAGATCGAGTTGAGAGGTCATTGAATTCACGAATTCTTTATAATCAATCTTTGTTCAATGGTGGCCTTCGTTGGAACACACTCTTAGAGTCGAACAATGGGGTGATCCCCCAACAGGAATTCAGTTTTATCAAGGTTGAAGCCGGGGAAGGGATCTACGTTTGGAACGATTATAATAATAATGGCATTCAGGAATTGGATGAGTTTGAGATCGCACAATATCAGGATGAAGCGGAGTACATACGAATCCTATTGCCCAACCAAATATTTGTAAAAATCCGAGAAAATAAGTTTAGTCAGATACTTACCCTCAATCCTCAGCAATGGTCATCGAAGACCGGATTTAAAAAAACAATGTCTCATTTTTACAATCAGACCTCCTACCTCATTCAACGAAAGGTTAAGCGCAACAATGATGCGTTTAATATCAATCCATTTGAGGATGGAGGAGATGACGAATTGGGCTTGGTGCTGAATTTTCGAAATGCATTATTCTTCAATAGAGGAAAACAACATTACACCACCAGTTATACATTTTTAGCTACCTCAAATCGTAATTTCCTGTCGATCGGCCTTTTGGAAAGCAAATTACAAAGCCATCAAATTCAATTCAGTCACAAGTTCTGGGAAAGTTGGTTGTTGGGCTTAAAAGGTTCGGTTGGAAAGAATGAGAACGTCTCTGAGAATTTCGAAAGCAGGAATTTTGAATTGGATCTGGTCAGTTACAGTCCTAAGATCTCTTATTTTCTGAATTCACAGACTCGTTTTGATGTGTTTTACCAGTCGCTTGTTAAAGAGAATATTCTGGGTGACAAAGAGAAATTAGAGCAACAGAAGATCGGATTCTCTTTTGCATACACTCCAACACAGAAAGGATCCATCATAGGAGAATTTAATTATATCGATAATAATTTTACCGGGAGTCCTTTTTCACCGGTTGCCTATCAGATCCTGGAGGGATTACAACCCGGAACCAATTTCACCTGGCAGCTATTGTTGCAAAAGAAGATCACAAAATATCTGGATGCCAATTTCTCCTATTTTGGCAGAAAGAGTGAGAATACAAAGACCATTCACACGGGTAGTATTCAATTAAGGGCATTTTTCTAGACCTACCAGATTTCAGAAACCTGGTAGGTCTAGAAAATAAAAGAGCGGACAATGTCCGCTCTTTTTAAAATCGAAGCATTTATACTGTTCGATTATCTTACAATGATCTTAGCTGATTTAAAGCTGTTGGAAGATTGATCACCAATCTTGATGAAATAAACTCCAGGAGCAGCATAAGACATATCAAGGTTATAGTTGAATGCATTACCTTCTTTTTCAAGGTTATTAAATGCTAGGATTTGTCCTAAAACATTATAAATAGCTATAGAGGCAATACCGTCAAAGTCGGTTATCAGGCTAATTTCATATTGGTCATTAGCTTTACTAAGAACGATCAATTCACCATTAGTAATAGAGAAATCTTCAACTCCCAATTCTCCAACAGAAGCGGTGTAGTCTTCAGTTTCACCATATTGGGTCTCTTCACAAGCATCAGCAGGAACCGGTGCTTGCCAGTTTGACTTAAAACGCATTCTGTGCTGACCGTTAGCTGCACCTGCAGGTACTACAAGATCGGCTGTTTCTGTATACGTTCCGGATGCTTGACCAGGAGCAATAACAAAATTCGGTACAACAATTTCAGAATTCTCAAAAACTCCATCGTCATTGAAGTCGATCCAAACCTGTACGTTTTGGTCTCCATAACCTGTAGTTACGGAAATTTCATAGGTTGTATCTTCATCCATATTGGCTACCAGATTGGTAAAATCGGCATATCCTTCACAACCTGAGTTATTATTGATCTCATTAATAGTAACATTTGTGAATCCATCACCAAATGAACAATCCATTGATGGTTGACAATACAATACTCCATTTGTAACCACTTTACTCACTTCATCATTTCCTGGGTTTGTATCTCCACCTAAATTGGTTCTTGCAGTTATTGTATAATCACCAGGCGCTGAAAGATCGGCTTGAGTTGTGAACGTATATGATTCAGTTGCTCCGGCTGCTAAAGTCCCTCCGTAGTTCTCCACTACAGGAGTTCCTCCATCTACATCGTATTGCACTTCTGGATTTACGATATCATTGATACCGAAATTTCTTATATTGATCGTAACATCTTCATTGGCGGTTAATGGCCCATCTACAGGAGCTACAATACTGGTCGCTCCAATATCATCTGTGGTTGTGTTGGGTTCTAATTCAAAAACCCCTACAATTCCTTTTCTTCCCGGGTTAATATATTCATTGATAAACCACAATGTTGAATCGTTATTCGGATCAATGGTCATTTTATTATAATCACAGTATCTCAAGTTAGGAACATTATTAGTTGATACTCCTATTACCTCTTCTACAACAGTCATGGTTCCTAGTGGATCTCCATCAAATCTTCCTGTATAATATGATCCAACTCTATAATCGGTTGGATTTGGAGTTGTGGGACCCGCCATTGACGAGTATCCCAATGCTATATTTCCATTTCCATCCATGATCATACTGGCCATCCAGGCATGTCTTCCATCAGGAGCTGTATAGGTTCCTTCCTGGTACAGGGTCCAAGGTTGGTTGTCCGCTGTTTGTCGAAATTCATACCATCTTACCCCAGCTAATTCACCTGCACCACCGTCGGTGTCAACCACGAAATTGAATATAGCAGAGTTATGCCCACCAAATTTTCTGAACTGTGCCATGTTCATAACAGTGTTCTGTACTGCATCAATATCTTGTCCTCCACCTGGTTGAGATAGGTTGGAAAAACTCCCTCCATCAAAAACAGAAATAAATGGTGCCGTAGTGATTTCAGTTGCAGCAGATATCGTTGAATTCCCAATATTTCCCCAATCCATATCCACAGTCCAGTATTTAACATGGTCGGTTGCAATTCCTCCAAAAGCATCATCTTGTAAAAACAATACGGTAGCACCACCATCAGCAGGCATATTACCATCACTTACGTTTAAGAATTGTGCACTGAAGAAAGGAGTTGTACCTGCAACACCTGGCAGGTTAAAAGAAGCTATTTGAGCTCCAGGACTTCCAGCCAACATAGCATCTCTTTCCAAAGCAAACACCTTCTGTGAACCTTGAGTGTTTTGAGTCATATAATAACCATCACTCCAAACTGATAATTTCTGATAATCATTAAATGATTGAGCATATACATTCCATCCATCATTAATTGGGTCTGGCCCATCAGATACTGCTATCGATTGTGTAGCACCCAAAAATGTTAAAACCCATCGGTCTGCAGCAGTATCATAAGTTACTGTTAGATCACAGCATCCTCCTCCTGGGAAAATGGCTGGATTGGGCGAAGTAGGTCCTTGCAGTACATTACCATTATGATCATAGATTGCAAAAGCCGTATTCCAGGTCACAAAAACATGATTGGGTCCAACAGCCATCGTTGGATCGGTAGGGCTCGAATTTGAACTAAATGCATCAAATACCAATAAAGGTGGCGTTACCATTTTAGTTTGTGATGCTGGATGTGGATTTGCCGCCAAATAATCATCCCAGGTTTGAGGGTCCTTACCAATAACAACCTGAGGTGTTATAGATCGCTTATCTTGTGCTTCTCTTGGAGTATCATCTGGCTTTGTAAGTTCTGCCCGTCTGGAAGCTATCGAAGGTACATAGACCATCGATTCAAAAGTCCCGGTCCAAACTGGACCTTGTTCTTCGTTAGGCACAATGGTGTTTTCCTGTGCGCTAACCGTTAAAGAAATTATTGCCATTACAAGCAATAAAAAATAATTTTTTAGTTTCATTAGACTTAGTTTTTTAGGTTAACAATTTTTTTAAGCGGTCTAAAAATACAATCTATTCTCAAAAAAACAATAGTTTTTAATAAAGAATGAGACGATGTGTAAAAAACGGCACATTATTTGTAAATTCACCAAAACAATAACCATAAATAAGAATCATGACACTCTTTAAAAGCACACTTCTTTTGGCATCAATAATTATAATGTCCTGTTGTTCCTCAACGAAATCAACATCAAACTCGGAAACTTCAAATACAGCTGAAATGGAATCAAAAAAAATGATGGATGAAGGTTATAAAATGGGAGTTATCGTAACTTCCAGAAAAGAAGGTGATTGTCCAATTACAATACAGATCCAGGATGAAGAGACCTATCTATTAGACCCTATCAATATTGCTGAAATGTACAAAGTGATTGATGGTGACAAGGTATGGGTGAAGTATACCGGTCTTAGGATGATGAATCGTTGTGAAAAGGCCAATCCGGTCTCACTTACAGAGATCCAGAAACGATTGGAATAGTAATTTTTTATAATTTACCTAATAAATAATCCCCGGTAAACATTGCTGTCAGGTCGAGCGCAGTCGAGACCTAAATTGAATAACTCATAATTATTTTATGAAAAGTTATTATGTCTACATACTTCGATGTAATGATGGGTTATTATATACGGGTATTACTAATAATTTATCAAGACGATTTGAAGAACATCGTTCTGGGTTAAACAAAAACTGTTTTACTTTCAGAAGAAGACCTATTAATTTAATTTTTCATCAAGAATTTAATGATGTAATTCAAGCTATATATTTTGAAAAGAAAATTAAAAAATGGAGTAGAAAAAAGAAACATGCTCTTGCTAATGGAGATTACAATATGCTTCAAATTCTAGCTGAATGCAGAAATGCAACTCATTCTGATTTCGATCCTAGTAAAGAGTAAGGTCTCGACTGCGCTCGACCTGACAAACCTCGACTGCGCTCGACCTGACAAACCTCGACTGCGCTCGACCTGACAAACTTGACAAGATTTTCTTTATAAACAGAAATGAAGAATAATTTTAACTATCCCAACCAGTTCTTATAGGACACACTCTCTTTAATTTTTGCTGAAATAGAATCCACAGGAATCCGTTCCTGATTCATGGTATCTCGATCTCTGATGGTCACCGTTCGATCTTCTTTGGTTTGATGATCGACGGTGATACAGAATGGAGTGCCCGCAGCATCTTGCCTGCGGTATCGTCTTCCTACAGCATCCTTCTCATCGTACTGCACGTGGAAATCCCATTGAAGCTCATCAACGATCTCTTTAGCTATTTCAGGTAATCCGTCCTTTTTGACCAAAGGTAGAATGGCTGCTTTAACCGGTGCTAAGATAGAAGGTAATTTAAGTACCACCCTGGAACTACCATCCTCCAATTGTTCTTCTTTTAATGAATTGCTCATTACAGCGAGGAACATTCTATCGAGTCCTATCGATGTCTCCACCACTAAGGCACATAATTCTTGTTGAGCTCCGGGTCGAAGAATTGTAACTTCTTACCGGAATATTCTTCATGAGCCTTCAGGTCGAAATCGGTTCGGGAATGGATCCCTTCCAGTTCTTTGAAGCCGAATGGGAAATTGAATTCTATATCGGTAGCTGCGTTGGCATAATGAGCCAGTTTCTCATGATCATGAAAACGGTAGTTTTCCGCTCCCAATCCCAGTGATAGATGCCACTTGTATCGTGCATCCTTCCAGTATTCATACCATTTCATCTCCTCTCCAGGTCGAACAAAGAATTGCATTTCCATTTGTTCGAATTCTCTCATTCTGAAAATAAATTGTCGGGCAACGATCTCATTCCTGAACGCTTTTCCTGTCTGAGCGATACCAAAAGGTATCTTCATCCTTCCGGTTTTCTGAACGTTGAGAAAATTGACAAATATCCCTTGTGCGGTTTCAGGACGTAGGTACAGATCGGTTGCATTTTCTGCTGATGCCCCAAGCTTGGTCCCAAACATTAAATTGAATTGTCTAACATCTGTCCAATTCTTGGAGCCGGTATCCGGTTCTGCAATTTCCAATTCTTCGATCAGTGCTTTAATATCATCCAGGTCCTCATTGTCCATAGATCGTGCAAACCGTTCCAGAATCTCTTTTTTCTTTTGATAGTAACCAACAACTCTTGGGTGGGTAGTAACAAACTGCTCTTCATCGAACTGATCTCCAAATCGTTTTCTCGCCTTTTCAATTTCCTTTTGTGCCTTTTTGACCAATTTCTCACAATGATCTTCCAGAAGTACATCGGCACGATATCTCCTTTTGGAATCCTTATTATCGATCAGTGGATCATTGAAAGCATCTACATGACCTGAGGCTTTCCAGGTGGTTGGATGCATCAGGATCGCAGCATCGATCCCAACAATATTTTGATGCATATACACCATACTTCTCCACCAATATTCACGGATGTTATTCTTTAATTCAACTCCATTTTGTGCATAATCATAAACCGCACTGAGTCCGTCATAGATTTCACTGGATCCAAATATGTATCCATACTCCTTAGAGTGGGATATCACTTTTTTAAATTGATCATCATTTGCCATGGCGCAAAATTAAAAAAACCGTTACGATAACTTCGTAACGGTCTTCTTTTTTTTGAATGTTTTTTATTTATTTCAATATCATAGTAGATGTGGATACTTGATTTGGTCCATCAAATACATTGATCACATATCGTCCTTCGACCAGATCGCCTTCATTGGCATCAATCAATACGCAAACATCCAGTTCTTCATTCTCATAGAACACCTTGGTCGATTTACTGTAATTCAATGTTTTGTCCTCAAACACCAACGACCCTTTATCCCCCAATAGATTGTTCTTTGGATTGATCACCTGGACATACAACACCCGATCTCCTTTTTCGGCAATTGGATTTGGAGTCAATGTAAAACAGGTTCTTATCTTATCGGCTCTGCTGGAACGTTTGGTGTCCACTATCCTACCATTGTTTCTGACAATTACTGCAGAACCGCTCAGATCAACCGCATTGACAACAGAAGCTACTTTGATGGTATTTGACAAGGCCAGATTCTCCTCGGTAACCGAATCGACCACTTTGATGGTTTCGTTCAGGACCAGATTCGTGCTGTCGCGCTCTATGGCCAACATCTGATTGGAAGCGATCAAACTATCTGCCTTTTTGAATAACAGTACCCGTTCATCTTTAAGCTTATTGATCTCTCTTTTATATCGTCTTATCAAGGCCACATTCGCTTCGGCATCCTTTACCGAATCCAAGAGGACCTCTATTCTATTTCTGGCCTCTATAAGGTCCTGATCCTTGACCTCATTATCCTGTATGACCTCATCGTAATCGGCTATGAGATCTTGAAGTTCATTTTCAATGGTTGTTTTTTGTTCTTCCAAACCGGACACCGTTTCTTTATTATCGTTGAAGAGAATTATGGTATACACAGATAATGCGATCAGTAAAAATGATAAAATTCCGATGATTATCTTAAATTTGGGGGTGTTGCTTTCTGCATTCATAATATGGTTTTTTTTGGTTATTGTATTAAAAGCGTAAGTAAAGTTCGTAATATATAATAACGATCAGAATTCAAAAATTGTATATTAACAATGCTAAATCTTTTATTCCCAAACATATGTTCGGGCTGTGAGCGACCGCTTCTGAACTCGGAAAAGCTTATCTGCACCTCATGCAGACATCAATTGCCGGTCATTCCACAACAGAATTTCAGTAACTCAATAATGAAGTCGCTTTTTTTTGGAAGGATCCCGGTCAATCTTGCAACTGCTTTACTAAGATTTGAAAAGAAAGGGATCACTCAGCGATTAATGCATCAGCTGAAATACAAAGGGCAACAAGAGCTCGGTGCTTTTTTTGGTGAATGGCTTGGGGAAGAAATGGCCCCTCACGAACATTGCCGATCTATCGATATGGTCATCCCGGTACCATTGCACAGACTCCGTTTGAAAAAAAGAGGGTACAATCAGGTAGCCGGCTTTGGGAAAGCAATAGCTTCAAAATTGAATATCCCCTATCGTGATGATATTTTATTGAAAAAGAACAAGACCCATTCACAGGTGTTCAAGCAGCGTTTTAAGCGATTCCTTTCTGTTACAGATGGTGATGGTGTGTTTTTATTGGATAGACCCGAATGCATTGTTGATCGCCATATACTACTGGTTGATGATATCGTGACCACTGGTGCCACTTTGGAAAATTGTTCCCTTGAATTACTGAAAGTAAAAGGGATCAGGATCAGTTTTGCAACCATTGCCATGGCTTGATCATTTTTATCAAAAAGTTATCTATTTTTGTGACTATGAAGACCCATCGATTATTGTATTTTCCCATTGCTATTCTATTTCTCTTATCGTTTGTAGATTGCGCTAAAAGAGGTACTCCGTCCGGTGGCCCAAAAGACAGTATTCCGCCAATGATTGTTAAGAGTGTTCCAGAGAACTATTCTACCCTTTTTGATGAAAATGAGATTCGAATCTACTTTGACGAATTTATCAAGTTGAAGGATGTCGGTCAGGAACTTATCGTGTCACCACCCCTCAAATATCCGCCTACAATTACCCCCCTTACTTCCGGGAAGTTCATTAAAATAAAGATCCATGACACCTTATTGCCCAATACGACCTATTCTTTCAATTTTGGTAGAAGTATCGTAGATAACAATGAGGAAAATCCATTCGAATATTTTAAATATGTTATCTCTACCGGCGATTATATCGATAGTTTGAAATTGGGAGGCACACTAAAAGACGCTCTGTTATTACAGCCTGAAAACCCGTCTACGGTCATGCTATATGAGGTGGATGAGGATTTCAATGATTCTTTGATCTATTCAGAAAAGCCCAGATTTATAACCATAGTCAACGACAGCACCAGTTCATTTGAATTTACCAACATCAAAGAAGGTAACTACCTGTTAATTGCATTAAAAGAAAGAACCAACGATTATATCTACCAACCTGTAAACGATAAAATTGGATTTGTAAATAGAGTCATTTCGATCCCTACCGAGGAGACCTTTGAGTTGACCCTATTCAAAGAAGAACCGGAATATTCCGTAGATAATCCCAGACACGAATCAAAGAATCATATTTTATTTGGCTTTAATGGGGATTATAAGAATGTTGAGATAGAAGAGCAATTTACAAGACCGAACGATTTTGAGAGCAGGAAAATCTTCGATATCAAAACCGATACCATCCATTATTGGTTCAAACCCGAACTTGAAGTTGACACCCTTGATTTCATTGTTAACAATCTTTCCTATTCCGACTCTGTGCTGGTACGTGTTAAGAACCTATTTAGTGATTCACTTCAATTAAAGCCATTGAACTCTGCAACTGTTTTGATCCGAGACACCTTGAAATTTAACGCAAATACTCCTTTGGTTTCTATCGATAATGAATTAATTACAATTTTGGATGGGGATTCATTAGCCCTACCATTTAACAGTTCTATTGACCCAAAATACAATATCGCCAATATTCATTTTGAAAAAACCGAAAGTGAGACCTATCGGGTTCAACTTTTACCCGGGGCGTTGTATGATTTCTTCGATGAGACCAATGACACGATCAATACCTTGGTGAAAACCAGAGCCGATTCCGATTATGGAACATTAAACGTTCAATTGGAAAATGCTTCCGAATTTCCTTTGATCGTTCAATTGGTAGATTCCAGATTCAATGTGGTCGCAGAAGAATGGATAGAAACCAATTCACCTGTCTATTTCGACTATATCTATCCTGGAAGCTATTATATTCGTTTGATCATAGATAGGAATAGTAACAAGGTCTGGGATACTGGAAGTTTTCTGGAAAGAAACCAACCAGAAAAAATCATCTATTACCCGTCGATATTGGATATTCGTGCCAATTGGAGTCTGGAGGAAACCTTTATTTTAGATTGAAGTCATCCCGATCGTTCAAGAATTGAAGGTGTCTCCGGTTGGATTCCAGATGAGATCGATCCAATGTATAGGTTTCGATGAACTCAGTCTCATTTTTTTCAATAGAAATACATTCCCCTAAAACATCATAGATTGCAGAATGCCCTGTATATTGATGTCCGTTTCCATCCACTCCCACTCTATTTACACCAATGGTATAGCACATATTCTCGATCGCTCTGGCTTTTAGTAATGCATCCCAGGCTGAGATCCTTCTTTCGGGCCAACTGGCCACATAGATCAATAGGTCATAATTCGATGTGTTTCTGGACCAGACCGGAAATCGCAGATCGTAACAGATCAAAGGAAATATCTTCCATCCAAGATAATCAATATAAACCTGTTCTTTACCCGATGCGAAGGTCTTATGTTCATCGGCCAGAGTAAAGGTGTGCCGCTTATCATACTTTATATATTCTTCGTTTGGAAATACAAAATACAAGCGATTGTAATACGATCCATTATCTTTAATGATACAACTTCCCATGATAGCTGCTTCATGTTTGGCCGCCTCTTTTTGCATCCAGCTTAATGTTGCTCCGGGCTCCTCTTCAGCAAGATGCTCCACATTCATGGTAAATCCGGTACTGAACATTTCGGGCAGGACAATCAGATCGGTTCTTTCTTTAATGGTTTCCATTTTTCTGGAGAACATGTTGAGGTTGTTCTCCTGGTCTTCCCAAAAAAGATCCGACTGAATTATGGTGGTTCTTAAGGTTTCTGACATAGCTATATTGAATTGAGTATCATTGCAGCATCCCTCAAGGTGTCGTCCCTTTTAGCAAAACAGACCCTGAGCTGCTTAAAGTCCTTTTCATTGGCATTGAATACTGAAGTGGGGATGGTGGCTACTTTAAAATCCTTGGTAAGCTTCTCTGCAAACGATCGATCCCCTTCATCGGTGATCTCGGAATAGTCCAACATTTGAAAATAGGTTCCTTTTGATGGTACGAACTTGAAACGGGAATCCTTCATCAGATCCAGTAACAGGTCTCTCTTCTTTTGATACAACCCAGATAGTCCAAAATAATGTTCCGGTGTTCTTAAATAGATGGCCATTGCTTTCTGAATGGGATGGTTCACTGAGAATACATTGAATTGGTGTACTTTTTGAAATTCCCGCATCAGGATTTTAGGTGCCAAACAATACCCCATTTTCCAACCCGTATTATGGAATGTCTTTCCAAAAGAGGCCGTAATAAATGTCCTTTGAGCCAATTCAGGGAATAATGCAGCACTATAATGGGTATGGTCATCGAAAATTATGTGTTCGTAGACCTCATCACTGATCACATATAATCCATGTTCTACAACAAGGGATTGCAGCATTTCCATATCTGTTTTGGAAAGTATGGTTCCACTTGGGTTATGGGGGGTATTAATGATGACCATCTTGGTCTTATTTGAAATGGTATCGGAAACCTCATCCCAATCGATCTGATAGTCGGGTGCTTTCAGTTGAATCGGTCTTGTTTTCCCTCCAAACAGTTCAACAGTTGGCTGATAGCAATCATAGGCCGGTGTAAAGATGATCACTTCATCCCCTTTATCGACAGTTGCAGCAATGGCAGTAAAAATAGCCTGAGTGGCTCCTGCTGTGACCGTTATTTCTGAATCGGGATCGTAGCGCTTTTTGTATAGATTGTAGTACTTCTTCGAAATTTCATCTCTTAAGGAGATATCACCAGGCATGGGTGCATATTGATTGAATCCATCTTTCATCGCTTGATTGACCAGATCTATTAAATAGGGATCGCTTTCGAAATTGGGATAGCCCTGTGACAGGTTCAACGCATCATTATCTATAGCCATCTTGCTCATAACGGCAAAGATGGAAGTTGTTACATGAGGTAATTTTGATATCATTTTATAAAGTTACTTCTACTCCATATACAATCAAAAGTTTTGATCAAATTTCTCTAATTTACAGAATATTCGTACATTACGGCACCCAAATTTGCAACCACTTATGAAAAATGTCATTTTTTCACTTTTTGTTTGTGTCAATATCTGGTCGATCGGTGCCCAAAATGTATCGCTCGAGACCGATTCTTTAGCAACATCCCGAACCGAGGACCTTACCCTCTTCAAAAAGTTATTGGATTCCTCGAACACATTTTATAACGACGGGGAGTATACAAAATCATTGGATCTGAACATCCAGATCCTCGATCTGGCCTATAAATTGGATGACCCCTATTTCATTCATCAGGGATATCGTTATTTAGGATATGATTATATGATGATATCCGATACCCTGCTGGCCGTAGATAGTTTTAAAAAATCTGAGAACTACGCCATTCAGTCCCAAAATGATACAGCCACTGCTGTTACTTACATGGATCTGGCCAACATTTTTGCCTTTAAAGAGAATTATAAGAAGGCACTGAAGTATCATGACAAATCGATTGAATATTTTAAAAAGATTAAAGATTCTGTCAGTCTGGCCAAAGCTCATTACAATACGATCTTTACAGCCTTTGAATATGAGTATTACGATAAAGCCTTCCATCATATTGTTGAAGCAAAAAAATTGATGAAATTTGCAGAACACAAATCATTTGCAATTGGGATCGATAACTTTTTCGGTTATTATTACTTGAAAGTAGGTAATTATGGTTTGGCCGATCAATACCTGCTAAAGGTCATTGAAGAAGCCAAAAAGGAAGACATCATCATTGAATTGGAGAATGCCTATTTTTCCTATAGCGAGAGCCTGTTCTCACAAAAAAGGTATAAGGAAGCTTATGAAGCCCTTGAAGTGTATCAGGAATATAAGGATGAATTATATGGAACGCTGATTAATGATGAGAGTAATTCCCTAACCGCTAAATACCAATTGGAAGAATATCGAAAGGATATTCGGAATGCCAAGATAAACAATGAATTGCAAGCCGAGATCGTAGAGAATAAAAGTAGGCTCAATGCTATCTTGCTTTCAGTATCGGCTGTATTTCTGTTTCTATTGATTGCTCTTTTTTCCATTTCAAGAAAAAGGATCAAATTGGTAAAAGCACTTAGAATTAAGAATAAAGAATACCTCAAGGCTAAGGAACAGACCGAAAAACTTTCAAGAGCCAAGAACAAGTTCTTTTCAACGGTAAGTCATGAACTGCGTACTCCACTGTATGGTGTCATCGGATTAAGCACCATTCTTATGGAGGATAAATCCTTGAAAAAACATAAAAAGGACATCAAATCCTTGAAATTCTCGGCCGATTATCTTTTGGCCTTGATCAACGATGTCCTCCAGATCAATAAAATCGATTCTGAAAATTTGGATCACGAGTTGACCTCATTCGATATCCATGATTTGATAGGAACGATCTCCTCATCGTTCGAATATATGCGTATCCAGAATAACAACTCGATTCATATAGAAATCTCAAATAAAATACCTCAGCTGATCAAAGGAAATTCAATTCGGTTATCCCAGATCTTAATGAATCTAATTGGAAACGCCTGCAAATTCACAGAAGATGGAGATGTATACATTATAGCTGAGGAATGTTTCAGGGACAATGATATCATTACCCTTAGATTCTCTATAAAGGACACCGGAATTGGTATTGCTAAAGAAAAGCAGAATATCATCTTTGAGGAATTCTCTCAACTTGAATCCAACAACTACAGTTACGAAGGCACTGGACTCGGTTTACCCATTGTGAAGAAATTATTGGCGGCCTCCAACTCACAAATTGAATTGGAAAGTGAATTGGGAAAAGGATCGGTCTTTTCGTTTGAAATGGAATTTGATCTGGTCGAACACATGATCAATCCTATTGAACCGATAGAACTGAATGCCGAAATATTAGTAGGCAAGAAGATATTGATCGTTGAGGATAATAGGATCAATCAGATCGTTACCAAAAAGATCCTGGAAAAAAACAACATACGATGTACTGTGGTAGAAAATGGTGAAAAAGCCGTACAAATCGTAAAAGAAAGAAAATTCGACCTGATCCTGATGGATATCAATATGCCGGTAAAAAATGGAATTGAGGCCTCTAAGGAAATCAGAGATTTCAATACGAACATTCCGATTATAGCTCTTACTGCGGTTGAGATTGAGGAACTGAGGAACAATATCTATTTGGCGGGAATGAACGATATCATCGTTAAGCCATACGATGTCACAAAATTCATTGAGACCATCATCATGAACATGAGTTCGCCATTGCTAACCGACAAGACGACATTGAAGGCGATATAAAAGTTATCCTTTTAAACTGGCTTTGATGAACTCCCGGTTCATTCGGGCAATGTTCACCAAAGAAATCTCTTTAGGACATTCGATCTCACAGGCTCCGGTATTGGTACAATTTCCAAATCCTTCATGATCCATCTGAGCGACCATCTTCGTCACACGATCAGCTGCCTCAACACGTCCTTGCGGCAGTAGGGCATATTGGGAGACCTTAGCGCCAACAAATAGCATCGCAGATGAGTTCTTACATGTAGCTACACAAGCACCACAACCTATACAGGTTGCAGCATCCATAGCTTCATCGGCAGCAGCCTTTGGAATAAGTATCGCATTGGCATCCTGGGTATTCCCGGAAGTATTCACCGATATAAATCCTCCTGCTTGCTGAATTCGTTCAAAAGCTGTTCGATCGACAACAAGGTCTTTTATCACCGGAAATGCTTTGGCTCTAAATGGTTCTATATAGATCGTGTCACCATCATTGAACTTTCGCATATGCAACTGACAGGTTGTGATTCCTCTGTCGGGTCCATGTGCCTCACCATTGATATATAAAGAACACATTCCGCATATTCCTTCCCTGCAGTCATGATCGAATGCTACCGGCTCATCTCCTTCATTGATCAGTTGTTCGTTCAAAACATCCATCATTTCCAGAAAAGACATATGTTCGGATATATCGTTAACCTTATAAGTGACCATTTTACCTTTAACTTCAGGTCCTTTTTGTCTCCAGATTTTTAATGTAAGATCCATATATATCTTTATTTATAAGAACGTTGTTTTAGTTCTATATCTTTAAATTCCAATTCTTCTTTATGCAATACGGCGTCGCTGGGTTCTCCTTTATATTCCCAGGCTGAAACATACGCGTAATCTTTATCATTCCGTTTGGCTTCTCCTTTTTGTTCCCCATCAAGCTCAACCGATTCTTCCCTGAAATGCCCTCCGCAGGATTCATTTCTATCAAGTGCATCTTTGGCAAACAATTCACCCAACTCCAGGAAGTCGGCAACTCGTCCTGCTTTTTCAAGTTCAATATTCATTTCATCCGCATTACCGGGCACCTTTACTTCCTTCCAGAATTCCTCTCGAATGGCCTTGATCTCCTCAATGGCTTCTTTAAGGCCTTTTTCATTACGTGACATACCAACTTTATCCCACATGACCTTACCTAATTTCTTATGGAAATAATCAACCGATTTACTTCCTTTATTGTTCATAAAGAATTTGATGCGTTCTTTTACAGTACGTTCTACCTCATCGAATTCTGCTCTATTGGTTGCTATCTCTCCGGTTCGAATATCATCAGCCAGGTAATCCCCTATAGTGTAGGGCAATACAAAATATCCATCAGCCAGGCCTTGCATCAAGGCAGATGCCCCCAATCGATTGGCTCCATGATCTGAAAAGTTGGCTTCTCCTATACAATACAGCCCAGGCACGGTGGTCATTAAATTATAATCCACCCAAATTCCTCCCATGGTATAATGGGTAGCAGGATAGATCATCATGGGTGTCTTATAAGGGTTCTCATCAACGATCTTCTCATACATCTGGAATAGATTTCCGTATTTCTCTTTAATCACTTTTTCTCCCATTTCGATGATCTCATCTTTGCTTGCTGTTTC
This sequence comes from Flavobacterium sp., assembly GCA_024644805.1. Taxonomy (GTDB): domain Bacteria; phylum Bacteroidota; class Bacteroidia; order Flavobacteriales; family Flavobacteriaceae; genus Marifrigoribacter. The sequence continues at coordinate 15,790 of JAHEHC010000013.1, forward strand.
CAGTCCTTTTATCTTGGCTTGAACCTTTCCATAACGCTCAATGGCAGCTGCAAAATCAAGATATACTGCCTCTCCTGTAGCGTTCACTCCATATCCAGCATCACACCGCTCTTTTGCTGCTCGTGATGCCACGTCTCTTGGCACTAAGTTCCCAAAAGCTGGATATCTGCGTTCCAGGTAATAATCCCTGTTTTCTTCTGAGATATCGGTTGGCTTTAATCTGCCCTGCTGAATGGCCTTAGCATCTTCAATATTCTTTGGCACCCAGATCCTTCCATCATTTCTGAGTGACTCCGACATCAGGGTCAATTTAGATTGATAATCACCTGATCTTGGTATACAGGTTGGATGAATTTGCGTAAAACATGGATTGGCAAAAAAGGCGCCCTTCTTGTGTATCTTCCAAGCTGCGGTCGCATTGGATCCCATAGCGTTGGTTGAAAGAAAATATACATTACCATACCCCCCTGTGGCTATGACCACAGCATGAGCCGAATGCCTTTCTATTTCGCCGGTAATTAAATTTCGAGCAATGATTCCACGGGCTTTACCATCGATCTTAACAACATCCAACATTTCATGTCGATTATACATTTCGATCTTACCACTGGCTATTTGACGATTCATTGCCGAATAGGCTCCCAATAATAATTGCTGCCCCGTCTGTCCCTTAGCGTAGAATGTTCTTGAAACCAGTACACCACCAAAAGATCGGTTATCCAACAAACCACCATATTCCCTCGCAAATGGAACTCCCTGTGCCACACATTGATCAATAATGTTTCCTGAAACCTCAGCCAAGCGATATACATTGGCCTCCCGCGAACGGTAATCTCCTCCTTTTACGGTATCATAGAATAAACGATAATCAGAATCGCCATCGCCCATATAGTTCTTTGAGGCGTTAATTCCTCCTTGTGCTGCGATAGAGTGGGCTCGTCTGGGGGAATCCTGATAACAGAATGCCTTTACTTTATATCCCAGTTCCGCTAAGGTTGCGGCGGCGCTTCCACCGGCCAAACCGGTTCCTACCACGATAATATCGATCAATCGTTTATTGGCAGGATTCACCAGGTTGATCTTGTCTTTATAGGTAGTCCATTTATCTTTTATTGGACCATCGGGTACTTTGGAATCTAATACAGACATATATATAGTGTATTATTTAATGAATAAAATGGTGAAATAAAGCAATAAAGATGAATCCTAATGGAATGATGATAGCATATGCCACTCCAAGATTCTTCACACATTTTGTATACTTATTATTCATGCCAAGCGATTGAAATGCAGATTGAAATCCATGCAATAGATGGAGCGCTAACAAGATGAACGCTACCACATAAGCACCTACTCGAAGTGGACTAACAAACTTATGTTGCAGTTCTTCAAAATATCGGTTCGGGTCTTCAGGCAACACTTCAATATATTTATGGTTGATCTCCGGAAACCAGAAATCAATGAAATGTAAAACGATAAAAGCCAGGATCACCATTCCGCTAAAGATCATATTCCGACTCATCCAGGTGGAATTTGCAGCACCGTTGTTCTTTGCATAACGCACTCCTAAAGCCATCTTGTTCTTGTACTCAAGAATGATCCCCAATACAAAATGGAATACCACTCCTAAGATCAGGATCGGTTGCATCACGAATTGGATCAAGGGGTTGGTGCCCATAAAATGGGACGCCATGTTAAAGGTTTCTTCGCTAAAGACCGACAGGAGATTAACGGTAATATGAATCAGTAAAAAAAAGATCAGAAAAAGTGCCGAAAGTGCCATTGCTACTTTCCTGGCGATCGAGGAGGACATTATTCCCATTGTTTTATTTTCTTTTTAAAAAAGTTTTACAAAGTTAAGATTCATAGAACTGAATGCCAAACTTTAAAGTCGAATTCGATTGTATTTAGAATGGTTTTTTTTGAATCCTTCAACTGACCTGAAATTCTCACTCCAATTTTAGATCTACACTTTTATGAAGATCACCATTTCGGATTGAAATTGAATACTCTCCTTTTGGAAGATAATATTTTCCATTATCAGCAGCTTTCAACTCAATATCCTTCTTCGCAAGCGATTTCTTTCCTCGTTCTGAGACCGACAGGTCGTAATCATAGATATTGAATCCTTTTTCAGCAACCAGATCAACTTGCTGAATGACAACACCATCTCCTGTTCTGACTTCCAAAGTTGCCGAGCCTCCATTGGGTGTATAATACTGAACTGAGACCTTTGGCTCGAAGGACTCGCTCCACTGACTGAAACTGGATCCCCAACGATTTGAATGGGTAACCGTATTGAGCTCATTAACCACCAGATCATTCATGGATTTCCCATTCAATTTCTGAAGCAATGATATATCGGCTATATAAATGGATCTTCCATGGGTTCCCAATACCAGATCATTCGCTTTTGGATGAACGACCAGATCGTGAAATGCCACATTTGGTAGTCCTTTGGAAAACAACTCCCATTGTTGTCCCCGATCAAAGGTGACATAGACTCCATTGTCGGTCCCGAGATATAAGATACTCTCATTCTTGGGATCCTCCTTGATCACATTCACCGATGAGGTTGGAAGATTACTACTGATCTCCTTCCAGGTAGTCCCATAGTTCTCAGAGACATAGACATAGGGATTGAAATTGTCCCAACGGTATCCATTCAATGTTACATAAACACGCTCTTTCTGATGCTCGGATGCTATGACCCTGCTTACCCACAGATCCTTTGGAAAGTTATCCGATATTTTAGTCCAGCTTCCACCTGCATTCTTGGTCACATAGACCAATCCATCGTCACTTCCGGTGTAGATCAGTCCAAATTGAAATGATGATTCACTGATCGAGGTTAATGTTCCATAGGCAACATTTCCTTCCTTCCCTCCTTGAGTAAGATCATCTGAAATTGCTTCCCAATCATCTCCTTTATTCATACTTCTCATGAGCTTATTCCCCCCGAGATAAAGGATGTCTTGATTGTGAGTGCTCAATAAGATGGGGGTTTGCCAATTAAAACGATACGGGCTTTCTCCCAGTTCATGTTTGGGTTGAATATAGGTGTTCGAATCATCCCCCCTGTCCAATCTGTAATAATTCCCGAATTGAAACCCGGTATAGACTATATTGCTGTTTCGATTATCGATCTGAACTTGCATACCATCTCCACCCATGATGAAATCGTAAGGATATTTACCATTCTGCAACCATCGCTTATTTTCTTTATGGTCATTCGGTCCTACCCAAACACCATTGTCCTGTAAACCCCCGTATACGTTGTAAGGCTCTTCAAAATCGATGTTCACCGTGTAGAATTGTCCGACCTCGGGTGAGTTGTTCTTGATCCAGTTCTCCCCATCGTCATAAGTAATATTAACTCCTCCGTCGTTTCCGTTGATCATATGTCCCTCCAATTTTGGATTGATCCACAAGGCGTGATGATCGGCATGTACATTCTCGGCATCAATAGACAGGAATGTTTTTCCTCCATCCTTGGATTTCAGTATTGGGACCCCATAGATATAGATCGCATTCTTATCATGTGGAGAGACATGGATCTTTCCGAAGTAATATCCATAGGAGTAATAGATATTATCCAAATACCCATCGTGGGTCTTTTCCCAGCTAGCTCCGCCATCGGTGCTCTTGTAAACCTCAGCCCCAATAACAGGAGTGTCAAACAATAAAGTGTTTGCATCTTCAAGATATTTAGCAAGATCGGCAGGTTGAGCATTTCCATCCCGCATCATCTTCTTGACCACATCAACGCTATACTTTTTCGGAAAACGATTGGATTGCAGGAATTTTTTTAGCTTGGAGTCTTCTATTTCCAAGAATTTAGAAGTGGTCATTCCTTTAAAATCTTCTTTTGTTAATCCATCCTCCTTTGAATCCTTCTTATCTCCTTCTCTTCTGAATTGATTATCGTGAATGGCATATACTGTGTTCTCATCATAAATGGCGATCCCAATACGACCAACACCATCACCGGTTGGAAATCCACTACCTGCTGCTGAGACATGCGTCCAGGATCTTCCACCATCAACACTTTTGTAGATCCCACTTCCCGAACCGCTTCCTCTAAAATTCCATGCTTTTCTGTCCTTATCCCAAGATGAGGCATACATAAGATCGAAGTTATTTGGATCAGAAACGATCTCAATGATGCCTGATTGATCGTTCACAAAAAGGGTCTTACTCCAGGTCTTGCCACCATCTTCAGACCGGTATACGCCCCGTTCAGAATTGGTAGAATAGAGATGACCAACGACCCCGACTACGATCTCATTGGTGTTTTTGGGATTGATGATAATATTACTGATATGATGTGAATCCTTCAAACCCATATTCTTCCAGGTCTTACCATTATCATCCGATCTCAGTATTCCGATACCCGCATAGGATGAACGGGAGGAATTCACTTCTCCGGTTCCTACCCAGATGACATTGTTCTTCCAGTCAACGGTAATACATCCCACATTTTGAGTAGGACTATTGTCTAGTATTGGTGTAAATGAGGTTCCATTGTTAATGGTATGCCAAACACCGCCACTGGCATAACTCACATAGAATTCAACTGGATTATCTGGATTCACCGACAGGGAAGTGACCCGTCCACTCATTATGGATGGACCTACAGTTCTAAAAGGGAGGTTCTTCACTAAAGAGCTCTGTTTCAGTTGCTTCTTTTGAAAAATTCCGTTGTCAACATCGTTCCATTGACTGGCTGGTTGCTGTGCAAAACATAAAATAGAAAAAAGGGCAAAAGTAAGGTTCAGATAATATTTCATTGGTTGGATTTTTAGATTGCTGAAATTAATGAAATGCGCTTGTTTCACAAAATTTTTGCACAGGAATAAGCCCTAATGCTTTTATTTATTTTAATTTTGGGGAACAAAATATCAACACCATGAAATACCTCCCTATAGACCGAGAATTATTTATCAAGAACAGAAAGAATTTTATGTCCCAGATGAAGGATAATAGTTTGGCTGTATTCAATAGCAACGACATATATCCCATCAGTGCCGACAGCACGATCCCTTTCCAACAACATCGGGATATTTTCTATCTCAGCGGGGTCGATCAGGAAGAAAGCATCCTGGTTCTTTTTCCTTCTGCACCGGAAGAAAAGCATAGTGAGGTTTTGTTCTTGAAGGAGACCAGTGAATTGATCGCAATTTGGGAAGGTGAGAAACTCACCAAAGAAAAAGCATTTGAGACCAGTGGGATCAAAACGGTTTACTGGCTTCAGGAATTCGATAAGGTCTTCAAGGAACTCATGAATCAGTCTGATACCGTCTATTTCAATACAAACGAACATTATAGGGCCTCAGTCGAGGTCGAAACCCGTGAGGACCGATTCATAAAATCCACCAAAGCTAAATTCCCTGCACATCAATCGGCCAAGAGCAATCCCATATTACAACGATTACGATCGGTAAAGGACCCTATCGAGATCGATCTTATGCAAAATGCTTGTAATATCACCGAAAAAGGATTTAGAAGAATATTGGATTTTGTAAAACCCGGGGTGACCGAATATGAGATCGAGGCCGAATACATGCATGAGTTCTTACGAAATCGTTCCAAAGGATTTGCCTATACTCCGATTATTGCCAGTGGTAATAACGCCAACGTATTGCATTATATCGAGAACAATCAGGTCTGTCAGGATGGCGATCTGATCCTGATGGATGTAGGTGCAGAATATGCCAACTACTCAAGCGATATGACCCGAATGGTTCCTGTAAACGGAAGATTCACAAAGCGACAGCGGGAAGTATATGATGCGGTTAACCGAGTTAAGATAGCAGCAACTAAGATGTTAATTCCAGGAGCTCTTTGGAAAGAATATCATATCGAAGTGGGTAAATTGATGACTTCAGAACTCTTAGGTCTTGGATTATTGGATAAGGCCGATGTTCAGAATGAGGATCCAGATTGGCCAGCATATAAAAAATACTTCATGCACGGAACTTCACATCATATGGGATTGGACACCCATGATTATGGAATTCTGTGGGAGCCTATGAAAGCAGGAATGGTATTTACCGTTGAGCCTGGTATTTATATCCCGGATGAAGGATTTGGTATTCGTCTGGAAGATGATGTGGTGATCCTGAAAGAGGGAGAGCCTTTCAATCTTATGCGAAACATTCCTATAGAAGTGGAAGAGATCGAAGATCTGATGAATGGATAGCATCAATTCAATTTGTTTATAGACTGGATACGATTCACTCCATTTAGCAAAATAAAGATCGCAAAGGCAGGAAGCGCCCAACCCATATTATTCTTTGATAATGGAATGAGTTCTCGTATGGGAATTAAGTATTCTTCAGCAACTAAAAAACTAAGAAAATCGGGGATACTGAAAATAAAGGCGGTTAATACAACTGCTCTGAAAACCCTTTTTGTTGCCCATTTTTCAGTAAGGGCATTCAGGATGATAAGCACTATGGTGATCGGGTAAATGAACATCAACACGGGGAGTGCGATATCGATGATGTAATGTACCTCGAATTGACCAATAAAAACTCCAAGGACACAACCTATTATTGCAGTTATAGTAAAAGCAGACTTCGAATCATTTGCAAGACCCTTTATAAAATCAGCCGTTCCTGCAATGACCCCAACCGCTGTGGTAAAACAGGCCAGTGCAACAAGGACACTCAACAATACAGTGCCCAAATTTCCAAGAGTTTGAGAACTTAAAAATTGTAACAGTTGAGTCCTGTTATCGGTATCAAAACTTCCATTGAAATGGGATCCTAAGGCGATCAATCCGCCATAAATGATAAGCAACCCAATTCCGGACAATATACCCGACTGGAGTATTATAGATTTTTTTTCTTTAAAACTATACTTTCCTAACAATGACAGGGAAATGACCACCACACCTCCAGATACAATTCCTCCAAGAGCATCAAATGTTTGATATCCTTCCATAATTCCTTCGGTAAATGTATTCCCGAAAATGGATTCTCTAATAGGACTTACTTCCTCAAACAATCCAAGTAGTATAATAACAAATAAAAGAAGCAGTATAAATGGAGTAAGGAACTTTCCAATTAGATCCAGAACGATCTGTCTGTTCAAAACAAATAGTAAAACCAACACAAAATAGATGGCACTACTCCATAATGACGATAAATCGAAGTAGGGTTGTACGGCCATTTCATAGGTAAACGCAGCTGTCCTGGGAATAGGAAGTGTAGCTGCAATGATGTAAACAACAAGGCTATAGCTAATTGCAAACCAATTGGACACCTTCAATCCAAAATCCAACAGGGTCCCTTGTAATTTTGCATGGGAATAAATGGCCAATATGGGAATGAACACAGCCGATATAGTAAAGCCGATGGTTACCCAAACCCATTCCGATCCGGCATTATAACCTAAGAATGGCGGGAGTAATAGATTACCAACACCAAAGAACATGGAAAAAAGTGCAAATGCGGTGATAAAGGTTTGCTTGCTGTGTTTCATTCTCAGATATTTGTGGGAAGCAATATAGCAAAATGATACTACACATTAACGGAGTGCCAATACACTATCATGTCTCAGGAACGGGACCTGCGATCATTCTATTACATGGATTTCTGGAAAGTTCGACCATGTGGAATCGATTGGTCCCTTTGCTTGCTGAAAAGAATACTGTGGTCACAGTCGATCTGCCCGGGCATGGATTAAGTGGCTGTCTAGATGAGGTTCATACAATGGAGCTACTGGCGGATGCGGTTTTTCAGGTAATTAGCGAATTAGATCTGGATATGGTTCGTATTATGGGACATTCGATGGGTGGTTATGTTTCTTTGGCTTTTACCGAACACTATCCATCAATGGTAGATACCTTGGTACTTTTGAATTCAACTTCTATAGGTGATTCAATGGATATACGGAAGAATCGAGATCGGGCCATTGCTGTAATGAAGAAAAATCCCGATCTCTATATAGGCATGTCTATCCCCAATCTTTTCGCAGAGAATAACCGGAAAGGATTTCGGACCGAAATAGAGACCTTGAAAAAGGATGCGTTTTCATTTCCACATGAAGGGATAGTCGCTATGCTGAAAGGCATGAAGATCCGAAAGGATCGCAGTTCAGTATTAAAGAAGTTCGATGGAAGAAAATATTTGATCTGCGGGACTGATGACCCAATTTTCGATGTATCTGACATGGAAAAACTAAGTATAACAAGTAATACCATGCTTTTCAAAGTCGATGGAGGCCATATGACTGTTAATGAAAATTGGTCAGAATTTGTTAAAATTATGTATTTCATCGATTTTTTATGACTTTTTATCGGATTATATAAATATTTTTATATATTTATTCTATTATTAATCCGTCCCCATGAAAAAGCATGAAAAAAACTACACCCAACCCATCGTTTTCTTTACTTGGTGTCTTATGCTCTCTAATAGGGCACCACTATGTGACCACTAACAAGATAACCGAACACATTTATGAGTATCAATGCACTCATTGTGGAAGTGAAGTAACTAACGGAATTTCAGGAGATCTTGAACCATTGACCTTTAAGAACAAAGAAGTAAATGCCTGCTTGGCATCGTTCTTTAAGAAAAAACATCGGGTCTCGATACAGTAATAAAATTTTATTCTTGAATGGCATCCCAACCTCTGGCAATCAGGGGGATTTTTGTATTGCCCCTTGTAATAAGATGAGCCCCTTCATTTTTGTCGGTCATATGTCCGATAACGGTTAGGTTTGGATTTCCTTTGATCTTATCAAAATCGCCCGCTTTGATCGTAAACAACAATTCATAATCCTCCCCTCCACTCAAAGCTATGGTGGTACTATCCAAATTCAACTCCTCACAGGTTGAAATGACTTGTGGATCAAGCGGGATCTTATCTTCATAGAGATTACATCCAACATTCGATTGTTTACAAAGGTGCATGATCTCTGATGAAAGTCCGTCACTGATATCGATCATCGATGTAGGAGTTAGTTCAAGGTCACGCAATAATTTTGGAATGTCCTTTCTGGCCTCAGGTTTAAGCTGTCGTTCTATCAAATAAGTATAGGAATCCAAATCGGGCTGCGCATTTGGATTCACCTGAAAGACCTGATTTTCTCTGTTTAATATTTGCATTCCTAGATATGCGGCTCCAACATCACCGCTTACGACGAGCAGATCATTCTCATTTGCTCCGCTCCTATAGACCAACTCCTCTTTTTTGCATCGGCCAATTGCAGTAATACTGATCAGCAATCCGGTCTTAGAAGAAGTCGTGTCTCCGCCGATCACATCCACGTCATATATTTTTGATGCTGTTTCAATACCCTTATAGAGATCTTCAAGATCCTCAACAGAAAATCGATTGGATACTGCAATAGAAACAGTGATCTGTGAGGCTTCTGCATTCATGGCATAGACATCAGACAAATTGACCATAACCGCTTTATAGCCCAAATGCTTCAAAGGCATAAAACTAAGATCGAAATGAACCCCTTCAACCAAAAGATCAGTTGTTACAACCAATTGTTCCTCGTCACTACATGAAATCACGGCAGCATCATCTCCCACTCCTCTTACAGACGTTTTATTTTTCAGTTTAAAATTCTTGGTCAGATGTTCGATCAATCCAAATTCTCCCAATTCGGATATACTCGTTTTTATATTCTCTTTATTGTCAAGCATACTTCAGAATAAATTCGATGCAAAAATACAATGATGAACGAAGAATAGTATCTTTTTAATGATTTAATGGTTAATTATTATCAGAATTCACCATGCTCTTTCATATTCCGCTAATTTTACTATCTTTCGAAAATTTTTTTTTGCTATGAAAAAGACCTTGCTTTTCCTTTTTATTATAGGAGTTTTTACCCTGATCAATTCATGTTCTTCTGAAGACATTACCCGCGAAACCGTAATCATTGAAGATGAATTGGATCCGAATGATCCAGATCCAGGTGATCCAGATCCGGACGATCCGGGCGACACGGATCCAGATCCTGAGGAAATCGATGGATTCATGGCTTGTGAAGATGGGTTTGCAGGAATTTATCCCTGTTGGGATTACGACTTGATAACACATATCCCATTAAGTGTTTTTGGAGCTTCAAAAGCCAATGATTGTTGGGGATGGACAGACCCTCAGACTGGTAAGGAATATGCAATAATTGGGTTTAATAATGGTACTGGTTTTGTTGACATCACAGACCCCGAGAATATTGTCTATGTTGCTAAATGGCCAATTACCACCTCAACCAGCGATTGGAGAGATGTCAAGGTGTATAATAATTTTGCTTTTCAGGTCAGTGAATCTCCCGGCTATGGAATGCGTGTTTTCAATCTGGCAAAACTAAGAGATGTTGTAGAGACCCCGGCTTTTTTAACAACCGACTACTTTTACAGTGATTTTGATAGTGCCCATAATATTGCTATCAATGAAGATACCGGTTATGCCTATGTAGTAGGTAGTGGCACTTATAGTGGAGGTCCGCATTTCATTAATATTCAAAGTCCATTGAATCCCATTCAAGAGGGAGGGTTCAACGGTGGTGGATATAGTCATGATGCTCAAGTGGTCACTTATAATGGTCCCGATTCCGATTACACCGGCAGGGAAATTTACATCGGAAGCAATGTTTCCGGAGTCGTGATAGTTGATGTAACCGACAAATCCAATCCACAAACAATATCCAGTTTAACCTATCCGAATGTTGGCTATTGTCATCAGGGTTGGCTAACTGAAGATCACCGATATTTTCTTGCTGGTGATGAATTCGATGAATTGGACTATGGTGTGAACACCAGAACCTTGATCATGGATCTTGAAGATCTTGATAATCCCTTCCTGATGTCGGAATATAATGGTCCAACCATTTCAATTGATCATAATGGATATACCAAAGGGAATCGATTCTATCTTGCCAGTTATACAGCAGGTCTCAGGATCATTGATATATCCTCTATAGAAACAGGAGGTCTTGAAGAGATAGGCTATTTCGATACATACCCATTAGACAATGCACCTGAATTCAATGGTGCCTGGAGTGTCTATCCTTACTTTGATAGTGGAAAGATCGTGATCAGCGATATCAATAATGGCCTTTTTATTGTGCAAAAGAAACCCTAATGGGTTCTGAAGTTTAATGACTGAAGGCAGTTTAATTAAAAATAATATATTTGGGCAAAATTGCTTAACACCTATTTGGTTATGAAAAAGATATTTACATTCATTACGATATCATTACTGATATTTTTCGTTAATTCTTGTAATACCGAGGACATTACCCGTGATACGGTTGAGATCATCGATGAAGAGAACAACGATCAAAACGACGATGGAGGTGACACTGGCGGTGGTGATACTGGCGGAGGAGGTTCAGGAGGAGGCGGTAACGAACCAACGTACCCAATCCCCTGCGAAAATGGTGTTGCCGGGAATTACCTGTGTAACGGATATGATCTCTACAATCATCTTACATTAAGTGATCTGTTTGCCAGTGCTGGAAACGATTGTTGGGGATGGACCGATCCAGGATCTGGAAAGGAATATGCCATTATGTGTGTTGATAATGGAACTGTTTTCGTTGATATTTCCGATCCTATTGAGCCTGTTGTTGTTGCTAAGGTTCTCACTGAAACTGCACCAAGTACCTGGAGGGATGTCAAGGTATATAACAACCATGCATTTATCGTAAGTGAGGCCAGTGGTCATGGAATGCAGATTTTTGATCTTTCAAGATTGGCCAATGTAATGTCCCCACCGGAATTCTTAGACCCCGATGCAGTATATTCAGAATTCAGCAATGCACACAATATCGTGATCAATGAAGATACCGGGTATGCCTATGCCGTAGGCACCAACACCTTTGGAGGAGGACCCCATTTCATCAACATACAGAATCCCACAAGTCCTACTGCAGCAGGAGGATTTGCAGCCGATGGATATAGTCATGACGGACAGGCGGTGATCTATAACGGACCTGATCAAACCTATGTTGGTCAGGAGATCTACTTTGGAAGTAATGAAACAATTATTTCAATAGTAGATGTTTCTGATAAGAATAATCCCGATCCCATTTCTAACATTTTATATTCCAATACCGGGTATACCCATCAAGGATGGTTGACCGAAGATCATCGATATTTTATCTTAGGAGATGAGTTGGACGAGCTCAATACAGGAACATTGACCAGAACTCTGGTATTTGATGTCAGTGATCTTGATAATCCAGTTCTCCATTTTGAATATCTGGGCCCCACTTTTGCAATCGATCATAATGTTTATGTATTGAACGGTAAATTGTATCTGGCAAATTACACTGCTGGATTAAGGGTGCTGGATATAAGTTCAATTGGTAATCAATCCATATTCGAAGAAGGATTTTTTGACACACATACCGCATCTGACGGGGCTTCTTTTAATGGGGCTTGGAGCGTCTACCCTTATTTCAGCAGTGGCAATATCATTATCAGTGATATCAATGAAGGGCTGTTTATCGTGAAAAAGAATTAGCCTTTTGGACTATAAAATTTTATCAATTATTATATTCAATTTCTATCTCAATTAGAAAAGTAGGGTAAATCTATTCCCAGTTGTTTCTAATAAGGAGCTTTATTTTAATAAATAACATAAAAAATGAAAAGATTATTACTTGTAATTACTCTAATGAGTTTCGGTAATTCAATTGCACAAACACCTTGTGTAGGGGGTATGGCTGGTTCTTATCCATGTAATGGATTCGATCTCCAATCGGAATTTTCCCTTGGATATCTGAATGCCAGTCAGGGAAATGATTCCTGGGGATGGACCGATCCACAGGATGGTAAGGAATATGCCTTGATAGGACTTGATAATGGAACCGCTTTCATCGATATTTCTGATCCTGTGAATCCCGTTTATTTAGGAAAATTACCCACCCACACTTCCAGCAGTACCTGGAGAGATGTGAAGACTTATAATAATTATGCTTTTATTGTGAGTGAGGCTAGCGGTCATGGTATGCAGGTATTTGATCTAACCCGTTTGCGAAATGTGAACAATCCGCCTGTTACATTCACTGAAGATGCTCATTACAATGGTATTGGTGGTGTTCATAATATTGTCATCAATCCGGATATCCCCTATGCGTTTACCGTTGGGGGCAGCAATTATGGAGGTGGACCCCATTTCATCAATATATCAGACCCCCTGAATCCTGTTGGAGAGGGTGGTTATGGTGGTGGCGGCTATTCCCACGATGGTCAGATCGTTATCTACAATGGTCCGGACACCGACTATACGGGTCATGAGATCTATGTGGGAAGTAATACAGATGAAGTGGTTATTGTAGATGTGACCAATAAAACCAATCCTCAAAGTATTGCCACGATCAGCTATTCAAATTCAGGATATACCCATCAGGGATGGTTCACAGAAGATCATCGATATTTTATCGTTGGAGATGAATTCGACGAGAACAATGTTGGATTCAATACGCGTTCTGTTGTATTGGATTTCACCGATTTGGATAATCCTTTTGAAGATTTTGAATATTTTGGTCCAACACCGGCCATCGATCATAATGGATATGTAAAAGGCAATGAATATTATCTGGCGAATTATACCGCTGGGTTACGCGTCATTGACATCAGTGATATTTCAAATGGGAATATGGCTGAAACAGGATTTTTTGATAGCTTCCCTCAAAACAACAATGCCAATTATAACGGATCATGGAATGTGTATCCTTACTTTGGAAGTGGAAATATTGTGATCAGTGATATGTCCAATGGGTTTCTTTTGGTAAAATCGTCTGTGGTAGATAATATCGATCCAGTTGCTGTATGTCAGAATATTTCAGCTCAATTGGATGAAAATGGCGATGTTATCATTCCGGCAGAGGATGTTGATGGAGGTTCAAGTGATAATAGCGGTTTCTTTACTCTAAGCTTGGTTCCGAACACGTTCGATTGTACCGATCTGGGGGCAAATACCGTGACCCTTACTGTTACTGACTCATCAGGAAATACCGATACTTGTACAGCTACAGTAACTATTGTCGATGATCTGGGACCTCAATTTTCCTGTCCATCTGATAGTTCAGAGACCTATGATGATGGGGAGAGTTATTATACCCTGCCCGATTATGTAGCCGATGGAGTTGTTACTGCAGTTGATAATTGCACCGTAAGCTTGTCGATATCACAAGATCCTGCTCCCGGAACACAACTCACCGATGGTGTCTATACGATCACTTTTGAATCGACCGATGATGAAGGTAATACTTCAGATTGTTCATTCGAATTGACCGTAGATGAATTCTTGTCCAATGATGGATTGGATTTGAATCAAGGGCTTTCCATCTATCCTAATCCAGCAAGTCAGACTGTGATCATTTCTTCAAAATATGAATCGATCACCTCAATATCACTTATCGATATCCAGGGAAAATTGCTTTATTCTGAAGAAAATTTGAACAACGATATAAAATCTTTGGATGTTTCATCGTTATCTAAGGGGATCTATTTCGTGAAATTGAACAATAGTCTAACCAAAAAGATTATCAAGAATTAAAGGCAATAACATTTAACCTTTTATTATTAAATTAATATCTTATAATCTCTATTTTAGAGCTCATTTTAAAAAACAACCTATGAAAAACAATATTTTTACGATAATAGCAGCTTTTGCAACTGTATTTGCCTATGCCCAGACTCCTTGTGATGGTGGTATGGCGGGAGGATATCCCTGTAATGGATATGACATGCAAGCACATTTTTCTCCCGGTCAGATGGGTGCGTCAGGAGCCAATGACTCCTGGGGTTGGACCGATCCAGACGATGGTACAGAATATGCGTTGATAGCATTGGATAACGGTACCGCATTTTTCGATATCTCGACTCCAACAAGTCCGGTCTATTTAGGAAAATTACCAACTCATACATCATCAACTATTTGGAGAGATGTGAAGGTTTATAACAATTACGCTTTCATCGTAAGTGAAGCTGGAGGACATGGAATGCAGGTCTTCGATCTTACTCGTCTTAGAGATGTAGCCAGCCCACCAGAGACATTTACTGAAGACACACATTACGGAGAATTTGGGAGTGCTCATAATATTGCGATCAATGAGGATACAGGGTATGCCTATGCGGTAGGAACTTCAACTTTTAATGGTGGATATCATTTCATCGATATTTCAGATCCATTAAATCCGGTTGCGGCTGGAGGATATGGTAGTGATGGTTACTGCCATGATGCACAGATTGTAGTTTATAACGGTCCTGATACCGACTATGTGGGTCAGGAGATACTCTTCGGAGCCAACGCAAGTATATTCGCAATTACCAATGTCACCGACAAAAACAATCCTGTAACAATCTCTTCAAACAGCTATCCAAATACTGGATACACCCATCAAGGATGGCTTACCGAAGATCATCGCTACTGGCTATTAGGGGATGAAGGGGATGAATTCGATTTTGGATTCAATACCAGAACCGTTGTTTTCGATCTGTTGGATCTTGACAATCCACAGGTATTGTTTGAATATTTTGGCCCTACCCCTGCTGTAGATCATAACGGGTATGTTAAGGGAGACAAGTTCTATCTGGCTAATTACTCTGCAAGCCTAAGAGTGGTTGATATTAGTGATATCGCCAATTCCAACATGTCTGAAATAGGATTCTTTGATGACTACCCACAGAACAACAATGCAAACTATAGTGGTGCATGGAATGTATATCCATTCTTTGAAAGTGGAAATATCGTTATCAGTGGAACATCAGGTTTCACATTGGTGATAGA
>JAHEHC010000077.1 GCA_024644805.1 Flavobacterium sp.
CACCAGTGAGCTATTGGATGCTTTTCAAGATGCTCAGGAAGACACCTCCATCGGTGTGGTGTTGCTTTCTGCTGAAGGGCCATCTTCCAAGGATGGGGTCTATAGTTTTTGCAGTGGTGGCGACCAAAGGTCCAGAGGCCATCAAGGATATGTCGGTGAGGATGGATATCATCGGTTGAATATTCTGGATGTACAGCGATTGATTCGATTCATACCAAAGGCGGTTATCGCTGTGGTGCCCGGTTGGGCTGTTGGAGGGGGGCACAGTCTTCATGTGGTATGTGATCTAACCCTGGCCAGTAAGGAGCATGCGATCTTCAAACAGACCGATGCCGATGTGACCAGCTTTGATGGGGGCTATGGATCTGCCTATCTCGCTAAGATGGTAGGTCAGAAGAAAGCGCGTGAGATCTTCTTTTTAGGAAGGAATTATTCGGCTCAGGAAGCCTTCGAAATGGGCATGGTCAATGCGGTAGTACCTCATAAAAATTTGGAACAAACAGCCTATGAATGGGCCCAGGAGATATTGGCCAAATCGCCAACCTCTATTAAGATGCTGAAATTCGCCATGAACCTGACCGATGATGGCATGGTTGGACAACAGGTATTTGCCGGAGAAGCAACTCGACTGGCCTATATGACCGATGAGGCTAAAGAGGGCAGGGATGCCTTCCTCGAAAAACGGAAACCGAACTTTAAAAAGAAATGGTTGCCATAATTGTGAGAATTGAGATATGAATGCCACATATCCTGTTTCTGTCAATACAATTTTGGAAATTCATTAGGACGGGCTTCATGCATGATCTCATAGACCTTTTCAAATACATCTTCAATCGATGGTTTTGAGAAATAATCCCCATCCGATCCGTATGCAGGACGATGTGCTTTGGCTGTCAGAGTTTCAGGTTTGCTATCGAGATATTGATAGCCGTTCTGTTCCGAAACAATTTCATTCAGGATATAGGATGATGCTCCACCGGGAACATCTTCGTCGATCACCAGCAATCGGTTGGTCTTAGCCACACTTTTCACCATATCATGATTCAGATCCAGTGGTAACAGGGTCTGGACATCGATAAGCTCTGCATGAATTCCTACCTGCAATAATTCCTTGGCTGCTTCCTCCACGATCCTGAAAGTACTACCATAGGATACCAATGTGATGTCGGTGCCCTCCTGTACTGTTTCAACGATTCCTATTGGTATTTTGAACTCTCCTAAGTTGATCGGTAATTTTTCTTTAAGTCGGTATCCATTCAAGCACTCTACGACCAATGCTGGTTCATCGCAGTCCATGAGTGTATTGTAAAAACCGGATGCTTTGGTCATATTTCTGGGAACCAGTATATACATACCGCGTAGCAGGTGAACCAGGGCACCCATTTGAGAACCACTATGCCAAATACCCTCCAAACGATGTCCTCTGGTTCTAACGATAAGAGGGGCCTTTTGTTTTCCGAATGTTCGGTATCGAACTGTTGCCAGATCATCGGTCATGATCTGCAAGCAATACATGATGTAATCCAGGTATTGGATCTCTGCAATTGGTCGCAGACCACGTAAGGCCATTCCAATTCCTTGTCCGAGTATGGTGGCTTCCCGAATTCCGGTATCGGCAATTCTAAGTTCGCCATACTTCTCCTGCAAACCTTCCAATCCTTGATTCACGTCTCCGATCTGACCGGCATCTTCACCAAAGATCAACACCTCGGGATGATTCTTTAAGATATGATCGAAGTTGTCTCTAAGGACAACCCGTCCATCCACCTCTTGTGGTATGTCATGATATATTGGTTTGACTTCCTGAATGGAGGTAGCTTTATTATCATGCTCGGAATACAGGTGAGCACTGAAATTCGGTTGCACCTTTTCAAAATATGCTTCGATCCAGTTTTGTAATGTTGTTTTTTCCGGAAGATCCTCACCAATGACAAATTGTAAGGCTTTCCGGGCTATGCTTATGATGTCCTTTCTCATAGGCTCCTTTTCTGATACAAGGTCATTGTTCAGTTTCTGAATAAAGGATCGGTTGGCACTTTTTTCTGAAAGGGCCTTAAGAATAGAGGAGAGTTCCTGCTGTTCTTGAATATGTGGGGCTATAAATGCATTCCATGCATTGCTTTTTCCAACTCGCACCTCTTTCTTGATCGTTTTCTCAAGCTGGCTCAGATCATCATCGGTAGCTATATTATTGACGATCATCCAATCCCGCATTTTCTTAATGCAATCGAATTCCTTTTCCCATTCGAGACGTTCCTTGCTCTTATACCTTTCATGAGATCCGCTGGTTGAGTGACCCTGAGGTTGTGTGAGATCACTGACATGAATTAGTACAGGAATTTGATGGTCACGAGCTATTCTATCTGCTTTTTGAAATGCTTCGATCAATTTTGGATAATCCCATCCTCTTACACGGATGATCTCAAAGCCATCGTCATCATCATCACGCTGGAATCCTTTAAGGATCTCAGATATGTTCTCTTTGGTGGTTTGGTGTCTCGCATGGACTGATATTCCATAATCATCATCCCAGATACTGATCACTATGGGAACCTGGGTAACCCCTGAGGCATTCACTGTTTCCCAGAAAAGACCTTCACTGGTACTCGCATTACCTATTGTTCCCCATGCCACTTCATTTCCCTTGTTAGAGAATTTTGTGAATTTTTCCAATCCCTCTACATGCCTAAATATCTTTGATGCTTTGGCCAATCCCAACAACCTGGGCATTTGCCCGGCCGTAGGAGATATATCTGCACTGCTGTTCTTTTGTTTTGTCAGATCCTTCCAACTTCCGTCTTCGTTGAGGCTATGGGTTGCAAAATGGCCACCCATTTGCCTTCCTGCACTCATCGGATCAGCTTTGATATCGGTATGGGCATACAGACCAGCAAAGAATTGTTCGATGGTTAATGCTCCGATCGCCATCATAAAGGTCTGATCCCGGTAATACCCACTTCGCCAGTCACCATCTCGGAATACTTTGGCCCACGCCAGTTGAGGGACCTCCTTACCATCACCAAATATTCCAAATTTCGCCTTACCGGTGAGAACCTCCCGTCTACCCAATAAACTGCACTCTCTGCTGGTGAGAGCAATTCTGTAATCATTTAAAACTTCTGTTTTAAAATCATCAAAGGTCAATTTATTATCAGACTGTGGGTTTGTTTGCATACTGTTGAATTGAACTAGCAAAAATAGAAAAAACACTGGAGGATTACAATCCGGTATTCTGTTAAAGAATTACAATATAGTCAGTATATTCAATAAATCGCTGCAGAATAATCAATAAATGAATTTACGGAATCTTTTCAGCAATGAATTAATTAATGTTATTTAAGAAGGTAAATTCTTAATGGTTCTTGATCAATACCATTCTCTGGTAAACAATCCGAACAAGGTCTTAATGTCGAGTGTTACGATAAAACGAACTCGTTCGTCATATCCCGGAAGTCCAGGTTCCCATCCTAGGGTTGAGTATAGCGGGAAGTACAATTCAAAATAATCGGCTACGAAGCTAAGCCGTATCCCGGTATCAAAAACAGCATTTGTCCCACGTCCTTTGTTATGGATCAAACCAACATCCCCATAAGCATAGATCCATTTCCAAATATTGGTACTGGCATTCAAAGTAGTGATCCAGCTATTGGAGAAAGACGGATCGATCTTGGACTTAAAACCTCCTTCCGCTATGATGATCTGCTGACTGAATAGTCCACTGGACTCACTTCGGCCATAGTAGTTATAATCAAATAGGTAATCGGTGGGTCGGTCTAAAGCAAAGCTGAAATAGTCATCGTTTACATCGGTATCGTTATGAAGGAACAATCCGGCGAAGAGCCTCAAGTTGATCTGACGGTTATTCAGGAATAGCCTGCGGTATTCAAAAGTTGTAGATACCTTGCTGAATTTGGAAGAAACCTGAAAATCCAGCGTATTTTTATAGTGGTGGATCAAATTTGGATTTGAGAACTTATATTGAATGTTGAACACATTGTAGTTGGGGTCTTGATCCGGGTCAAGAGGGTCATTATCCCGAAAGACATTTATGCTTCTTAAATTGATAAATTGTTTCTTATTATTTCTTAGATCCTTACTTCTCAATGCCAATGTTACCCACTGACTGAATCTGTTATAATACAATCCGTCATTATATGCATAGCGGCTCCCGGTTGCTCCTATTCTGAGGTAAAAGACATTCTCTTTGTTAGGTCTGTAATTGTAGACCAGAGATCCTTTTCCAACTATATTTTGTGATTTGAATCCATATTGAGGAATTAGGGTGTAGTGGAAACCCTTAGCAATCATGGTCTTATTATAGATCTTAGGTCCTAATGTGAATCCGTCATAGAAATTGTACTGAAAGTGAGGCATAAAAAACACCTGATTGTATTTTGGGTCTTCAATGTCCTTAAAGAATCTGAACTGCAGGGGTCTGTTTAGAAATCCTTTGATTTTTTTAAAATTATTTCGTTGATTGTACTCAGGAATAATACCCTCATAGTTCAGAGCCAATTTACGCACATCCTTAGCAGGGACTTTCACACTTACGGCACTATCGATTGGTAACAACCATTTTTTGAATACGACCTCATCTTTATTCAATCCGTAGATCGATACCGGCATGGTATTGCCCCTTTTATTCAGGATCATCACCTCTAAGGAATCCTCTGCCTTGGTCACTTTCTTGATCTTAAAATCTATGGTTTTCCTTGAATCGATGTAGTTTTCAAAGAACCAATTCACAGGCAATGAGGTGTTCTCTTCGAGGTAATCTTGAAAGATAGAAGAATGGATGGGTTTCAATCGATTATCCTGAAAAAATTCCTTGATACTGGATTTCAATACATCATGTCCAATATAATCTGACAGGTAATTTAATCCTGTTCCGCCATAATAATCACTGGCGATGTTCTTATTGAATTTCACCAGTGAATCCTTAGGAGTGGTTAGGGGTTGATGAAGATTGTTCCGAGCCATATTCAGATATAGAAATGGATATTGGTCGTTGAATTCAAGTTCGGATGCATGGGACCATTTGATGATCCATAGATTGCTTAAATCCCCAATGATCTTCATTTTTGGATAATAGGTATTTACATATTCCATCATCATATAGATCTGTAATGCACCAATTAGCCAATGATCTTTTCGAGGATTTAACACCAATGAATTCTCAATATATTTTCTTGTAATGGTCTTAAGCTGTTCCATGTCATACTCAAAACCATCCGGAAACGGACTGATAAAATCGGGAAGTTGATTTAAGCCATAGACCGGGTTATTCTTGTAATCAGACTCGCTGATCACCATTTTATCATGGGGATAATCGCCCAATCTATCATCCAGAAAATGTACGATCCTGTCTATGATAACAGCGCACATAGCTGGGTTTATCTTATTCTCCAAATTGGTGATCACTTCAACTTTATCGGTTTGAACATGTTCAAATCTTGAATGCTGAAATAGATAGAGATCGGCATTCATTTTTTGGTCACCCTTCAATTGAATGTGATTCTGGTCATTTTCATTGGTTTCAGAAATAATATCCAGATCGGAAGTGATCGTATAATTTTGAGGATATCTGAAATCAATAGTAAAATTAGAAGGGATCATATAATGATCCTGAATGTTCTTGTTACTATAGGCTTGCCATTTTCCATCATACATAGCTGGGGCTATAAACCAATACTTTAATTTGTAATCATTCTCTTGGGTGACCCCAAATCGAGTAAATTTATCTTGGGGTAATTTTACCTTATAGTCTAATGCAACAGCGTAGGTTCCATTTGGAAGAAGAGGATCTTGTAAGTCGATCCTAATGACATCCAATGATTTTTCGTAGCTCCACGATACGGAATCGGAGTTTTTATTAAATATTCCAATAATGTCAGTTCTTCCGCGGTCTTTGTTTTTCTCAAAATGGAAGGAACTGTCATAATTCTCACTGAATCGTTTGGCAAGAGGGGTAGTTTTACTGGAAAAGCTATTGGCCCAATCGGTTAGGTAGATCTCATTCAGGGTGTCTGTAGAGGTGTTGTGGAAAAGGATCTCCTGGTTGATATGAATCGATCTATCCTGATTGTTTAGTGTGGCATCAATTGCGATTTGATGCTGACCAGTAATAGATTGAAAGATAAAGAATACACCAATCGATATGTATCTATTGAAGTTCAATGTGTGTCTTTTAGACAAATTAAAAGTTGGGACTTAGGTTAAACTTATTATAGAATGAATTCAGGATATCCAGAACCTCATCCTCATGATCTACAATATGTATCAGATCGAGATCTTCCGGACTGGCATTTTTATTCATTTCCACAAGTGTGTTCTTGATCCAGTCTATAAGACCTTTCCAAAAATCAGATCCCACCAGGATGATCGGGAATTTATCGATCTTAAAGGTCTGTATTAGTGTAAGGGCCTCGAAGAATTCGTCCAGAGTTCCAAAGCCACCGGGCATGACCACGAAACCTTGTGAATATTTTACAAACATCACCTTACGCACAAAGAAGTAATCGAAATCGATACTCTTATCACTATCAATATAAGGGTTGTCATTTTGCTCGAAAGGCAAAGTGATATTCAATCCCACAGAAGTACCGCCGGCTAGGTGTGCTCCTTTGTTACCGGCTTCCATGATACCCGGTCCACCACCGGTAATGACACCATAACCATTCTCAGTGATCTTTTTAGCAATCCTTTCGGCAAGCTTATAATATTTTTGGTCTGGTTTGGTTCTAGCCGATCCGAAGATGGAGACACATGGACCTATTCTACTCAATTTTTCATAGCCACCAACAAACTCTCCCATGATCTTAAAAATAGCCCATGAATCGTTGGTTTTGACCTCATTCCAATTTTTTGGTTTTCTTTCGTTTCTCATAATTCAAACATTCATACTTGCTAATGTAATTCTTTTTTAAGGAACTGTGCAGTATAACTCTTCTTGTTTTTTACCAATTCCTCTGGTGTTCCAAGTGCCATAATTGTCCCGCCGTTCTTACCTCCTTCAGGTCCCATATCGATTATATGATCTACTGTTTTGATGACATCCAGATTGTGTTCGATGATCAAAACGGTGTTTCCTTTATCAACCAGTTTATTGAGCACCTTCAACAAAACTCGGATATCCTCAAAGTGCAATCCGGTAGTTGGTTCATCTAAAATATAGAACGTGTTTCCGGTATCTCTTTTGGATAGCTCACTGGCTAATTTTATTCGCTGTGCTTCTCCACCAGATAGGGTAGTGGACTGCTGACCCAAGGTGATATATCCCAGGCCAACATCTCTGATGGTCTTTAACTTTCTAAATATCTTAGGGATATGTTCAAAGAACTCACAGGCCTCATCAATGGTCATTTCAAGGACATCGTAAATGGACTTACCCTTATATTTGATCTCTAGTGTTTCTCTATTGAATCGTTTTCCCTGACAAGATTCACATTCCACATAGACATCTGGGAGGAAATTCATTTCAATGACCTTCAAACCGCCTCCTTTGCAGGTCTCACACCGACCACCAGTAACATTGAAACTGAATCTTCCAGGTTTATACCCTCGTATCATGGCTTCTGTTATCCTTGAGAACAAGAGACGTATTTCTGAAAAGACTCCAGTATAGGTTGCAGGATTCGATCGAGGGGTCCTTCCAATTGGTGATTGGTTGATATCGATCACTTTATCGATGTTTTTCAAGCCTTTTATCTCCTTGAAAGGTTTTGGTTTTTTGACCCCATTAAAGAAGTGAGCATTTAGAATTGGGTATAGGGTCTCATTGATCAATGTAGATTTTCCACTTCCGGATACACCTGTCACTCCAATCATCTTGCCCAGGGGTAGCTCGATGGAAACATTCTTTAAATTATGTCCCGTAGCCCCCGATAGACTTAATATTTTCCCATTGCCTTCCCTTCTTTGCTTTGGCACACTGATCTCCTTACTGCCATTGAGATAAGCCGATGTCAGGGTATCCATATTTCTGATCTCATCTGGAGATCCGTAGGAATCGATCTCCCCACCATGTTTTCCAGCTGCAGGTCCGATATCTATTACATAATCTGCATGTTCGATCATTTCCTTATCATGTTCCACAACTATTACGGAGTTTCCAATTTCCTTTAATTTTATCAAGGAATCAATAAGTCGTTTGTTATCTCTTTGATGAAGTCCGATACTGGGCTCATCGAGAATATACAGAACTCCAACCAATTGTGAACCAATTTGAGTGGCCAGTCTGATCCTTTGTGCCTCACCGCCCGATAAGGATTTTGAACTGCGATCCAAGGCCAGGTAAGAAAGACCCACATCCAGAAGGAACTGAAGTCGTGTCGATACTTCCTTGATGATCTCTGAGGAGATCTTGAGCTGTTTTTCAGATAGGTGGTTCTCAAGATCACTGAACCAATTCGACAGATCGATGATGTCCATATGGGCTAGATCGGCAATATTCTTGCCATGGATCTTAAAGTAGAGCGAATCCTTCCTAAGTCGCGATCCTTCACATTCAGTACAAACCACCTGATCCATATACTCCTTGGCCCATCTTCTCAATGATTTTGAATCGTTTTCCTCAAAGGTCTTTTGCAAGAATCGAACGATACCTTCAAACTCGATTTTGTAGTTTCTGGTAATTCCAAGTGTCTTGGATTCTATTTCAAATTTTTCATTGCTTCCGTAGAAAATGACATCTACAGCTTCTTTTGGTATGGAATCGAATGGATCACCCAAGCTGAAATTGTATTTTAATGCAATGAGCTCCAATTGCTTGAAAACCCAGTTTTGCTTCTGTGGACCTTGAGGAGCAAGTGCTCCTTGCTTGATCGATGTTTTTTTGTTGGGAACGATCTTATCCAAATTCACTTCATGAAGTCTTCCCAATCCTCTGCACTTGGGACACATTCCTTTTGGAGAATTGAATGAAAAATTATTGGGTTCCGGGTTGGGATATGATATTCCACTGCTTGGACACATTAAGGATCGGCTAAAAAACCTAATCTCTTGGGTGTCATTATCCATGACCATTAGCACATCATCGCCATGATACATAGCGGTGTTGATGGACTCGCTCAAACGCTTACTGCTATCGTCTTCATTTGAAATGACCAATCGGTCTATCACGATCTCAATATCATGGGTCTTATATCGGTCTAATTTCATACCCTTGACCAAGTCCATGATCTCGCCATCTACTCTGACTTTCACAAACCCTTGTTTGGCAATTTGTTCAAATAACTCCCTATAATGACCTTTACGTGAGCGTATTACCGGAGCAAGAATATTGATCCGTTTCCCATTGAAATCATTCCTTATAAGCTCCTGGATCATTTCATCGTTATAACTTACCATCTTCTCACCGGTATTATAACTATAAGCATCGCTGGATCGTGCAAAAAGAAGTCGTAGGAAATCATAGATCTCGGTTATGGTTCCAACCGTTGAACGTGGACTTCTGCTGGTGGTTTTCTGTTCAATGGCGATTACTGGTGAAAGCCCTTCGATCTTATCAACATCCGGTCGCTCCAAACTACCCAGAAACTGACGAGCGTAGGCAGAGAAGGTCTCAATATAGCGACGTTGCCCTTCAGCATATATGGTATCAAAGGCCAAAGAAGATTTTCCGCTTCCCGAAAGTCCAGTGATGACCACTAAATTCTCTCTGGGGATCTTAACGTCGATATTCTTTAAATTATGAACCCGAGCTCCTAAAACCTCAATATAACCACTGCTGTTTTTCATAATTTGCAAAGGTACTCATTTGAAATTAAAATTCTGGAGTCCCCAGTTAGTAGAATTATAAAAAAAATGTGAATTGGATTAACGACCTGTATTTTATATGGTCATCGAAAAAATACGGGTGTCTGGGGTGTTTTCAATTAGTCTTAGGTCAAAAGCCATACAAATATTCCTAACGAACATTCTCCCTTTTTCCTGCACAGTGATCTTGTCTTTTGTTACTTCAAGAATTCCATCATCAACGAGTTCCTTTAGACGCTCCCTGATCTCATCTTTAACTTCTTCTGTAAGTCCGTCATTCCATTTGGTTTCCAAATTGCACATGATATCAAGTATATGCTTTCTGATCACCAGATCGGTATCGGAGAGCAAGTGACCTCTGAAGATGGGTAATTCACCTTGATCAACCCGCTCAGTATAATCCTCAATGCTTTTTTCATTTTGAGCAAAGGCATACCAGGAATCACTAATGGAAGACATTCCCAGGCCGATCATGAGTTGGGTCTTCCCAGCAGTATATCCCATAAAATTACGATGCAACCTCTTAGAGACCATAGCATTATAAAGGGAATCAGTAGGTAGAGCAAAATGATCCATTC